>JAISXU010000020.1 GCA_031270395.1 Oscillospiraceae bacterium | reverse complement strand
TCGCGGTACGCGTAGTTCGGGTTTGCTCTTGTCGTCGTGTTTCCGACGCGGTAGCCCAGGCCGTTGTAGGTGTACTGTGTGGTTTCGCCGTCGCCGTTTGTGCCGCTGACGAATCTGCCCGTGGCATCATATTCGAGCGTCTTTACCGTATTGCCGTCAAGTGTTTCGGTGATGAGATTCCCTACGGCGTCGTTCGTCGTCGCGGACTTCGCTAAGTCTCGCATCCGCGCAAGCGCGAATGCTCGCACGCTCCGTCGCTCCTCCTCTCCAAAACGAACCCGCCTCCGGCTGGGCTTCGTTTTGGGCACGGACGGGAGATGCGCCCACTCTCAGCGTAGACAGTATGTGACGGTGGCTTTTTCTTTCATGTAGGTTATCTTCGTCGTGCACCCCAGAAGGTCGTATTCGTATGTGATTACGCTGCAGTCCGCGTTCGTGACCTTTGCTACGTTGCCGATGTTGTCCCGCGTCTCCGACGTGAGCCTGCCGAGTTCGTCGTACTTGTACGAGTAGCTGCGCACATCTGCGCCGTTTTTGGTGTGCAGTTCCCATGTGATCTGTCCGAGTGTGTCGTAGTTGTAGCACGTCTCTTCGCCTGTCGGCAACTCTATCCCGCGAAGCTGTGTTGTGCCGTAGTAGGTGTAGCTTGTCGTCTCGGTGCCGGTTGCGGCTGATGTCATCTGATTGTTCGCGTTGTAGGCGTACTGTGTCAATGTGCCGTCCGGCGCTGTTATGGACGCCCTGTTGCCGGCGTCGTCCCATGTGTACGTTATCTCCCCGCCGCCAGGCTGCGTTGGTTTTGTGTTGCGGTTGAGTTTGTCATATTCAAGCGTCGTGTTGTTTCCGTTCGGGTCTTTTACCCTTCTCGCCATCCCCCGGAGCGTTTGTGTCTGTCTGTGCCAATATATCACTATTCGGCGGACATGGCAATTAAACGGCGTCCGGGCGTCCGGGGTATCCGGAAGACGGGCATCGTTCGGATATTTGGGAATATTCGGTCTGGATACCGTCTGGATATTGTAACTATTTGTAATTGACAATGGTATATGGCCGCCCTATAATTTAAAAGTGTCGTCGATTTACAGTGAAGTATGCGATATTTTGAAAGAAACGGGCTTGATTTACAATGGCTAATACTGCGACGGCAACTTACAACTCCTTAATCCCGGGTTATGAGATCAAAGTTAATAACTCATTTGTTCTCATAAGAACCGCGCAAAGTGAAGCATTTACAATAAGGGATAGGCTGAACTTAATCTTTTCAGATGCCAATCGTGACCTTGAGTTTATCACTGCTTCATACACTAGCGGCTTATATGTTGTTTGCGGTCCGCTTGTTCGCCACAACACCGGTGATACGACATATTTCAATGGGAATCAGTCCGTACCCGAAAAGGTATATGAAACTACAAACTGGTCAGATTCAGGTACAGCCTCAACGCAATCAGCTATTGTCACGATTACAGGTACAGGTTCAACGCCATGGTTGGAGGCTTTTCAAATCGCAAATAGAATTCGCGCTGCGATTAATTTGAACTTTAATACAATTGATGGCAATAGTACTTGCTCCACTTTTGTCGAACCGGCAAATAAGCAGAGTGCCGTCGCATCCGTTATTTCTTCGTCTGCCATACTCCAGTATTATGCAGCACCGACGCAAGGGACGACCCCCACGGGAAATAACCTTAATAAAAATGTTCTGAATGGGGAAGTACTACATTCACAAGATTTGACGGCAGCAATGACTTCAACAGGTCAGTGGCACACGCTTTATCAGAACAAATTCGTCAAAGTAACAAATCTGCAAAATGTGTCTAAATCGCTTGTTGTTCGTGTTACTGATCAGGCACCAACGAATCAAGGTATTGAGCTTACGTATAGAGGTTATTTGGAATTAGGTTCACCAGGGACCGGTGCGAATAAAGTCAAAATTGAATTGTTGGCCACGTAAGCACGATAAGTAGGTATAATATAGTATGTTACGCACAAATCGCGCCGTTTTGTGTTTATGTCTCCGGAGGTGTAACCGGACATCCCTGTTGCTCTCGGAGCGCATCACAACCACTGCGTAACAGCTTTTATTGTTACGCAGTGGTTGTGTGGTTTTTGACCAAGCACGTACGCTTTGGGCTTATAACGGAATTATCTAATAACGGCCTCGCGGCTTGCCGCGAGGCATTCGCTGAGAGGCGTTTGCCGCGCAGCCGTTTGATACGAGAGGAAAGCCGCGCGGTATTGAACTGTTTATCAATAAAAACTTGCTGTAATGAGTACGCGAGACATATAACCACCTCGCTACTCATATAATAAGTTGGTGAAACCTGAAGGAGCAATTCAGTATGCAAATGAAATCTGCTGCAATCCACTCTTTATTTGCAATTATTGCTGTATTTTTGCTAATTTCAACGTCTTTTAGTTGCAGCAAAAAATCCTTTGTTACAACCGATAAAAGCGTACAAATAATGCATAATAGTGAGGAAAGAAAGGACATTGATAGTGTGGTTGAATCTGACTTTATTGATAGAAAGCTCAGCGGCGCCTTTGTTCACGATTTAACGCATATCAGCGCGGAAGTGCTAGGCGAGCCGATTCAGTTGGAGTTTTCTGATATGTGGCTTACACGCGAGCGAATACCGGCGTTTGATCCCTCGATAGTTGATACCGTTGTTTCAAAGAAAGATTTTACGAATTTTACTCAAGTTTTCTATAGCGGCGCAAAAGATGACCGCAATGGTTTTGGTTCTCTGCTTAGCTATCTCGACATAAGCGGTAATCTGTATCAATTATCAGAATATTTGGAGACTCCATATGACGCGACGGAAATAAGAAGGACAAAAATTAAAGCCGCGAATGAAATATTTGCCTATGATATTATTAAGGGCGCGGCGTATCACCAGCGGCAGTATTTTGTTATTGAAGACGACATCCCGTATATAATCGCACGGATCGACTGTGCCGTTGATACTGATATTGACGGTGACGGCTGGGATGAAACACTGTATTCGCACGGCTTACCGATGTCCACAAAAATTTTTATATGGGAGGCAGACGACAACAAAATCAAATATGCCGACCTGAACGCCGCGCTTCATTCACAGGATGTGGATTACAGTTTTGATGATGAGCGTATTTTCGTAGCTCTGTACAGAGATGATACCGACGAAAAGCCGATACCTATCATACTGCAATATTTCGGAGGCTGCCTAGATCGGATCGCAAGCGACATATACGAGGATCCCTTGCAGCGAGCGCCGGGGCAATGATAAAACGAGACCATGCCACTCTGGAGCGGTGCAGATACTCAGACTCCCACAAGCGCGCGTGGTCTTGCACAATGCGCAATGCCGCTAATCATTGCGGGGAAAAGTCACCTTGACGCACGTGCCCGCATCGCTCTCGCGCCGTGCAGCTGTGTCGTGCCGTAGTAGGAGTAGCTTGTCGCGTCGGTCCCGGTCGTCGCCGTCGTCATCTGATTGTTCGCGTTGTAGGCGTACTGTGTCAATGTGCCGTCCGGCGCTGTTATGGACGCCCTGTTGCCCGCGTTGTCGTATGTATACGATACTTCCCGCCGTCGGGAAGCGCTATTTTTGCATTTCGGTTGAGTTCGTCGTATGATAGCGTCGTGGTGTTGATCCGTACACAAGCAATCATGCCAAATCCCGAGACAGGACAGCCGCCGATAGTCGTCTATCCCGATGAACGCTAGTTCTGCGGTTACTGTAACGGCGGACTTACTAAAGCCCTTTTAGTCATCAACCGGTACAAACTCCCCATTGATAAGTTTATATTTATAACCGTCGCGCATCTCATTTGTCGCCGTGTCGATAATCCGCGTAAACCAGAGTTTTTCTTGGTAATCCACGCTATCGACCCCAAGTAATTCCGCAATATTCGAATTCCGCAGACATCCGTTTTCAAAATCGAATTTTGTTATGGTGATATGCACAGTCCGCGCACCGTAATCAGTGCTAATGACCTCGCTAATTTCATCGCCGTCAACATCTGAGTACTCAACAACGCCCGTAATTTCAGCTATCTGTATTGGTGCCCCATTTTCAATTACATAGTAGTCAACGAGATCGTATTTCGCGCCCAAAAATCTGTATTGAGTTAAAATTTGTATATCGGTCTGTGTTAACACGCCGGCAAACGGGGAGAATCTGAGCCGTTCGGTCACAGAAGGGAAAACCGACGGTTCGCCATATCCAACCTTGCCGATCTCGTATTTTATGCCGGCGATTTCGAGGTAACTATAGATGTCAATGTCAGGCTGCTCGGCCGACATATCGCGGTAATGGATCTGCTTTACGCCGGGGATGTCAAGCTCTGGTTCGTTGAGCACCAGCCTGACGTTGGCGTCGTTTAGGATTGTGAGCGGCAATGCGGTTATTTTTGATTCAACTTGATATTCGAGTTTTACGTTTTCCGGCGTGAAAACCTCCACTCGATCTATTGGCGCCGGGGACATATGGGTGTTTTCATCTGCTGTGTCAGCTTTCCCGCACGTCGCAAAAATAAGCGTCATAACAATTGAAATCAATATAGCTGTAAAATGTCTCAGTGGAACCCCACCCCTCATCTGTTCGGTATCCGGAGGCTTTATTTGTTTCTTGCCGCATAGTAGCAAAAAACAGATATCGATGATCACTCTCCTTGTCCTCATTTATCTTTTCGACTTCGATTATAGAAAAATAGTCCGTGCCCGTATCTATTAATATTGTCTCATTCTCCTGATCGATAACTACGGATAATGACGAATCTGCTTTTATAATATCTGCTGCTAAATCTGTGAGATCTTTATTGATCGAAAAATATGTCTGCCCTGCTGAGTATGCTCTTTTGACTTTCAGCTTAATAGAAAGACTTTCCCCGGTAATGTAGTCCGTAGCGTATATAGAATTCTGATTTCGCAGTCCTCCGCAGGACGCTTGCATTAACAATATGGCAACTACGGCGATTATTAAACCTGCAATTTTTTGCATATCCACTCCTGTTATTAATGGGAAATAGGAATTTAGATAAGGAAAAAGAAAAATCTTTGGTTAAATCGACATAATATCCTCTTTAATATCGCGCGAAAGGGGCAAAATTTTGGTTAATTTATGCGCGCAACGCCGGAGGCGCGCGCCGCCCGCGCGACGGCGGCGGCCACGGCCGCGCCGACGCGCGGGTCGAACGCCTCGGGCAATATGTATTCGCGCGCGAGGGAATTCTTGACAAGCCCGTGGAGCGCGTACGCGGCCGCGATCTTCATTTCGTCGTTTATGTCGGACGCCCGGACGTCGAGCGCGCCGCGAAAAATGCCGGGAAACGCCAGCACGTTATTTATCTGGTTCGGGAAGTCGGAGCGCCCCGTCCCGACGATCGCCGCGCCCGCCGCGTAGGCCTCGGCGGGCATTATCTCCGGTACCGGATTCGCCATAGGGAAAAGTATTGGCTCGCTCGCCATGGAGCGCACCATCGCCGGCGTCACGGCGCCTGCCGCGGACACGCCGATAAAGACGTCGGCGCCCTTTATCACGTCGGCGAGGGAGCCGCTTTTTTTGGATATATTAGTAATTTTTGCCATTTGGGCTTTCTCGGCGTTTAATCCGGCGCGCCCCTCGTATACGGCGCCGCGGCTGTCGCACAGCACGACGTCGCGCAGTCCGAGCGAGAGCAGCAGCCTTATTATCGCTATGCCGGCCGCGCCGGCGCCGGACGTGACGACGCGTATATTGTCCAGCCGCCGACCCGTGAGCTCCAGCGCGCCCAGCAGCGCGGCGAGCACGACTACCGCCGTGCCGTGCTGATCGTCATGGAACACGGGGATGTCGCACCGTTTTTTCAGCTCGCGCTCAATCTCAAAGCACCGGGGCGCGGATATATCCTCGAGATTTATTCCCCCGAAGCTGCCCGCGAGCAGGGCGACGGTGTTCACGATCTCGTCGGTATCCCTTGAGCGGATACACAGCGGCACGGCGTCCACGCCGCCAAACGCCTTAAAAAGGACGCATTTGCCCTCCATGACCGGCATGCCGGCCTCCGGGCCGATGTCCCCCAGCCCGAGCACCGCCGTCCCGTCCGTCACCACCGCCACCAGGTTATGGCGTCCCGTGAGCAGATAGCTCTTGTCCGCGTCGTCCCTTATCTCCAGGCACGGCGCCGCCACTCCGGGCGTGTACGCGAGCGAGAGCGCGTCGCGCGAGTTTATCTCCATTTTCGGTACATAATCAAGCTTTCCAGCCCACTCGTAATGCAGTCTCAGCGATTCTTTTGCATAGTCCACAAACAGACCCCCTCTTAACTCAGGCGTATTGCTCGCGTCCCCGGCAGACGGGCGCTCTACCGCTTCTTCGTCGCGCTCAGGCGCGCCATCGCGCGGGCGAGCGCTATTTTCGACTGGTTGTACTCCGCGAGGCTCCGCTTCTGGCGCAGATATTCCTCGGCGCGGCGGCGCGCCTGCTCCGCGCGCGAGCTGTCTATCTCCTCGGGCCACTCGCACGCCTGGACGAATATGAGCGCGCCGTCGTGGTGGACTTCGAGAAAGCCCTCCGAGTTGACGCACCCCCGCCAGTCGCCGTCATGCTTGATGTCTATAGTGCCCACGGCGAGCGGACAGATCAGCGGCGTGTGGCGCGCCAGCACCGTCAGGCGCCCGTCCGGCGCCGGTACGGTGACGCCCTCGACGTCGCCGCTGAAAAATATACGCTCCGGCGTGAGTATTTCCAGCTTGAACGTCATCTCACAGCCCTCTTGCCTTTTCGCGCGCCTCGTCGATGTCGCCCACCATGAAGAACGCCGCCTCCGGCATGTCGTCCGTCTCTCCGCCGAGTATGGCGGCAAACGAACGGATAGTATCGTCCAGCTTTACAAACCGCCCCGGCATACCCGTGAACGTCTCCGCTACGGAAAAAGGCTGCGACAGGAATTGCTGTATCTTACGCGCGCGGTACACCGTCCTTCTGTCACTCTCCGAGAGCTCCTCCATGCCGAGGATTGCAATGATGTCGCGCAGCTCGCGATAGCGGTTGAGGCACGTCGTCACGCCCTGCGCCGTCTCGTAGTGCGCTTTTCCCACTATGGCCGGATCGAGGATGCGGGAGTACGATTCCAGCGGACTTACAGCCGGGTATACGCCTATTTCGGCGATCTGACGCGACAGCACCGTCGTCGCGTCCAGATGGGAGAATATGGTAGCCGGCGCGGGGTCTGTGAGGTCGTCCGCGGGCACGTATATGGCCTGCACGGACGTTATGGAGCCGTTCCTTGTGGAGACTATGCGCTCCTCGAGGCTGCCCAGCTCGTTTGCCAGCGTCGGCTGGTAGCCTACGGCCGACGGCATCCTGCCGAGCAGCGCGGACACCTCGTTGCCCGCCTGCACGTAGCGGAAGATATTATCGATAAACAGCAGGACGTCGCGGTTCATCACGTCGCGGAAATATTCCGCCATAGTCAGCCCGGTCAGGCCGACGCGCATACGCGAGCCGGGCGGCTCGTTCATCTGTCCGAAGGCGAGCGCCGTCTTTTCTATCGCCCCGGACGCCTTCATGTCGCCGATGAGCTCGCTGCCCTCGCGGCTGCGCTCCCCGACGCCGGCAAACACAGAGAAGCCTCCGTGCATCGTGGCGATATTGTAGATGAGCTCCATTATGAGCGTCGTCTTGCCGACGCCGGCGCCCCCGAACAGGCCGATCTTGCCGCCCTTAGTGTACGGCGTCAGCAGGTCTATGACCTTTATGCCCGTCTCAAAGAACTCCGTCGCGGGCGCGAGGTCGCCGAATTCCGGCGCCTTACGGTGTATATCCCACACCTCGTCGGACTCTATAGGCCCGCCCCCGTCTATCGGACGCCCGAGCACGTCCACGACGCGCCCCAGAACGCCCTTGCCCACCGGGACGCGTATGCCGTGCCCGGTACACGTCACCGTCCCGCCGCAGCTCATGCCGTCCGTGGCCTCGAGCGCGACGCACCGCACCACGCCGGGAGACACGTTGGCCGCGACCTCCATGTGCCGCCCGTCCTCCGTTATCAGCAGATCGTTCACCTGCGGTTCCCTGTCGGACGCGTCAAAACGCACGTCCAGCACGGGGCCGCTTATGCGTATCAGTACCCCGGCGGAGCCTTCCTTAGCTTCCATGACCGTCGCCGCCTCTCAAAATTTCCGCCGAGCCCGTTATCTCGGCGATCTCGTTTGTGATCGCGCTCTGGCGCGCCAGATTGTACTGCGTCCGGAGCTCCTTCAGCATGTCCCGCGCGTTCTCGGTCGAGCTGCGCATGGCGTTCATGCGCGCGTAATGCTCGCTCGCGTACGCCTGAACCATAACGCCGAACATCAGCCCGAGCACATACTGCGGCACCAGCATATCGAACAGCGCCTGCGGGGGCATGTGATACTCCATCTCGCTGAGCGTCTCCGTATCCGTCACGTCGCTGTAGTCGTGAAGTATGATAGGGAGCAGCCGGAAGTCGACCGGTTTATTCCGCGTGGCGCCGTAAAATGACGTGTATACGACGTGCAGCTCCGATATCATGCCGCTGTCGAACATGGACATGACCTCGCGGCTGAGTCTGCGCGCGTTGTGCAGCGTGGGGTCCTGCACAATGCCAAGAAACGAGATGTCCGGATGCATCCCCTGACGCGTGAAATATTCCTCCGCGGTGTTGCCGATAGTGATTATGAAATGGTCCGGACAGGCGAGTATCCTCTCCCTTGCCATGCCGAGTATGGACGCGTTATATGAGCCGCACAGCCCCTTGTCCCCGGAAATGACGACGAACGCGCGGCCGCCGGTCTCGCGTTCACTCAGGTACGGGTGCGATATGCTCTGGGAGGTGGACAGCACCTCTTTCATGGCGCGGCGTATATTGCTGAAATATCTGCGGTTGTGTTCGATGTGTCCCATCACGCGGCGCATCCTGTTTGACGAGACCATCTCCATCGCGCCCGTTATCTTCATCGTCTGCTCGACGGCTGATATGTGACGTCTTATCTCATTTGGACTCGCCATCGGCGTCACCGCCTTCCCCGGCGCAAAATTGCTCAAAGCGGCGCAGCAGCTCGGCCTTCTCGTTCTCCGGCAGTACGCCCGATGCGTCAATATTGCGCATGAGCTTTTCGGCGCCCTCCCGGAGGTATTGGAGCAGTCTGTTTCTTACCGCGTCTATATCGCCGCGCTCAAAGCCGTCAAACACGCCGTTTGAGAAGGCCAGCAGAATCGCAGTCTGCTCGGCGAGCGAGAACACCGCGTCCGCCGGCTGCTTTAGCAGCTCCATGAGGCGCTCTCCGCTTCTCAGCATGGCCGCCGTCGCGGAGTCGATGTCGGCGCCGAATTGGGCGAATACCGCCATATCGCGGTACTGCGCGACGTTCAGCCTCATGGAGCCCGATACGGCGCGCATTGCCTTGTGCTGCGCCGCGCGGCCGACGCGTGAAACCGACAGCCCCACGTTCACGGCAGGGCGCTGACCGGAGTTAAAAAGCTCGCTCTCGAGGTATATCTGCCCGTCCGTAATGGATATGACGTTTGTCGGGATATACGCGGAGATGTCGCCCGCCATCGTCTCGACTATGGGCAGCGCCGTGATAGACCCGCCTCCGAGGTCGTTTGACAGGTGCGCGGCGCGTTCTAGCAGGCGGCTGTGGAGGTAGAACACGTCGCCCGGATACGCCTCGCGCCCGGAAGGGCGGCGCAGCAGCAGCGACATGGAGCGGTACGCCACGGCGTGCTTCGACAGGTCGTCGTACACTATTACGACGTCGCGTCCGGCGTACATAAATTCCTCGGCCACGGCGCAGGCGGCATACGGCGCGATGTACTGCATGGCGGCCGTCGAGCTGGAAAACGCCGCGACGACGACGGTATTATCCATCGCGCCGGCTTTCTCCAGCGTGCGCACTATGCCGGAAACCGTGGACGCCTTCTGTCCTATGGCGCAGTAGACGCAATAAACGCCCTTGTTCACCTGATTGATTATAGTCGATACGGCGATAGACGTCTTGCCCGTCTGCCTGTCCCCGATTATGAGCTCTCGCTGCCCGCGCCCTATCGGTATCATGCTGTCCACAGTCAAAATGCCCGTCTCCAGCGGAGTGTTGACGGGCGCGCGCTGCGTGATTGTCGGCGCGGGCGCCTCGACGGGCCGGTATTTGACGGTACGGATGCTCTTACCGTCGAGCGGACGCCCGAGCGGGTCCACGACGCGCCCGAGCAGCTCGCTCCCCACGCATATCTCCGCGACGCGCCCCGTGGGGTGTACGGCGCTGGATGTGGTCACGGCGCCGTCGAGAAGCGCCGCCCCGACGCCGTCGAGACGGAGCTCAAGCGTCAGACCTATGGCGCCCCCGTCGAAATCCAGAAGCTCGCCGTAGTGGCAGCCCGACAGTCCGCTTATCTGTATGATATCGTCGGCAAGGCTCTCCACCTTGCCGTACCTGTACACCGCGGGGGCGCTTTCAACGCCGCTCATGCGGCGCTTCAGGGCGGCGCCGATAGCGTCGAAGGCCAAGTCGTCGGACGGTTCGCCGCCCGGCGCGCTGATGAGACGTCCCAACTCGCGCAGACGCGACGAATAGCTGTCGTCATAGACGGCGCCGTCGATAATGGCTATGAACCCGCCTGTTATCCTCTCGTCCTCGACTATTTCAAAATCAGGCGGCTCACCCAGCTTTTTTGCAAACCCCTCGCGTATGGCGGAGATAGCGTCTTCGTCGCGTTTTGACGCGACTATCAGGGTCGGTCTTCCCATCGCTTACCTCGCCTCGCTGAAAAAATCGTCGATCGCCGCTTTGTTGTCCGCGACGGAGACCTCGCGTTTGAGTATGCGCGCCGCCATCTCCGCCGCCAGCTGCGCCATCTCATAGCGCGCGGACGTAACCGCCTGCGCACGCTCGCTGTCAATCCTGACGCGCGCCTCCGCCATCATCTCGTCGGCCTGGCGGCGCGCGTCGCTGATGATCTCGCCGGCCTCCTCGGCGGCCTTCGTCCGGCTGTCGAGTATTATGTCGCGTCCCTGCGCCTTTACCTCGTCGAGACGCTGCTCGCAGTCGGTCTTGACGCCCTGCGCTTCCGCTTGCAGCTTTTTCGCGGCCTCGAGGTCGGTTTTCATCCGCTCCTCGCGCGCGGACATAAAGCGGAGCATTGGCTTCCAAAGAATCATACGCAGCAGGATAAACGTCACCACGATGTTGATAATGTGGATCACGAGTTCTTTTGGATACAGTCCCGTAAAGATCACGCCTTTCGAGAATCATTTTGTTTGTAACGGACGCGGCTTACAAACGGGCGTTTACGCCGTGAACAGCAGCAGCAGAGCGGTAACGAAGCCGTAGATCGCCGTTGATTCGGTGATGGCAAGTCCTAGCAGCAAAATGGAATTGATCTTGCCGGAAGCCTCGGGCTGGCGCGCCACGGCGTCCACCGCCTTGCCCGTCGCCAGACCCATTGATATTGCCGCCGCCACGCAGGACAGCAGGCACAGGGCAACTCCTATAGAGCTCATGTGAAATCCTCCTATTCTATCGCTTCATTTATAAACGTCAGCGTCAGAGTGACGAAAATGAAGGCCTGTATAAGCGGGTGGAATATGTTGAAGTAGAGACCGACGACGCTCGGCAGACCAATTGCGTTATTGCCGAGCGAGCTGTACACGAGGTCCATGACTATCATTCCGCCCAGCATATTGCCGAACAGCCGGCTCGCCATCGAGACGGGGATCGCGAGGTCTGTCACAACTCTTATGATAAACACGACGGGCGTCGGCGAGGCGAGCGACTTTATCCGTCCGCCCAAGCCCTTTTTGCGTATGCCATACGCGTTGATCAGCACAAATGTTATAAGCGCGAGCGCAAAGGTCAGCATTATGTCCGAGGCGGGCGTGCGCAGTCCGAAGAGCTCTAGAAAGGCGCACGAGACGAGAAACAGCGCCACGGCGAAAATATATGAGGCGAGAAATTCCCCGCTGCCGTGGGCCTGACTGTCCGCGTAACTCAGTATCTTCTCCATCGCGAGCTCGATTGCGTTTTGCAGTCCCCGCGGCTGCTCCCGCAGACGCCGCAGCACGGTCAGCCGCAGGACGATCGCGAGCGCAATCAGCAGTATCATGGCGCACCACGAATATATGACGGTGGTGGTGAGCTTGAAGCCGAGAAAATCGACCCGCTCGGGCCATATTGAGACCTCGAGCTTCCCGCTCTCGTGTACGCCGAATACTATATTTATGAGCCGCGTCGCAAACACGTACAGGCCGATAAGCGTGAGCATCGTGGCCGGCGTCCGCTGCCGTTTGCGCTTTTTTGCCGTCATATCCGGGTCGGCGCGGGCCGTGATCCGGCGCCTCCACAGGAAGCCGGCGGCGGCGGCGACGGCGGCGGCAACGAGCAATATTCGGTCAAGCATCCCGCTTTTCACCTCTCTCCCGCGTCCGTTTGATAAAAAACCGGACGACAGCGCAACCGATGAGCGACGCCGCCATCCCCACGCCCGTTGTAAGCAGCAGCTCGCGCCTGAGCAGCGCGACGGCGAGCAGCACGGCGAGCGGTAAAAAAAACTGCGCGGCGCCGAGCAGCGCCGCCCTGCCGGAAAGGCCGCCCCCCGTTACGGCGCGTGTAAAACGCGACAGGAGCCAGAAATGCGCGCCGCCCGACGCGGCGCCAATCAGGAATCCCGCCAAGCTCGTCACCTTCTAAAAATGATTTTGGAAAACTATCATACTCTACTCTTGCCGGGCGTAAAAATCAACGGGAAATATGACTAAAAAACGCGTATCTTCGCACCCGATTTGTGCGTTTTAACGAAAAACGCAATTTGTTTTGCGGCGCGGGCGTCTTTTTCCGCGGCCACGCCGTCAACCGCCCGCGGGACAATGTTTACAAACAGGGCAATGTTTACAAAGCTGTATTATAATCGTAATAAACATGTAATTTGATTTTTCCGTAAAAAAACGGTATTATACCTTGCGAGTGTTTTACGGCGCAGCCGACGCGGGGCGTACCCGCTGTGCATTCGCGGCAAGCGGTACGATAAATGTAATAAGGGCGTGAACTGAAATAAAACGTCGGATATATGGGAATAACGGAAGCAAGAAAACCACCTCCGGAGGAGGCGCCCCCGCTCCCCGCGCCAAGCGGGGGAAAGAAACGGCCGGCGGAAAAATCGCGGCGGTTTTGCTCGTGGTCGTCGCCGTTGCGACGGTAGTAGTCGCCGCCGATTTCTATGTGAAAGGCCTGAAAACGGCGCCGCCGAACATCTCGCTCGGGGGCGTAAAGCTCGGGGGACTGACGCAATCGGAGGCCGAACGCGCGCTGATAGACTCGGGCTACGAGGAAAACGCCGCCAATGTCGCGGCCACGCTCTATTTCCCGAACGGGGAGAGCGTCCGCGTGACGGGCGAGGAAGCCGGGATGAAGCCGAGCGCCTACGAGGCCGCGCGTCTGGCTGTCGGGTACGGGCGCGGAGGGCCGGTTTTCAGCAGTCTTATGAATTATATAATATGTGTGCTGTCGCCCACGGAGCTGTCGGCGCCCGGTAATACTCCCGTCGATACGGACTATATCCGTTCGGTCGCCGCGGAGGGCGCCGGGCGGTTCAACAGCGGTCTGCTCAAGAGCGGCTATACGATCGGCGGCTCCGACATAGTTATCGTAAAAGGGGCGGGCAGTGCGCTCGCGGACAGCGAGGAGGCGTTCGATCTGACGCTGGAGGCGCTCTATGAGTCGGCGAGGATAAAAGAACCGGTAAGCGTGGAGTATGAGATGGCGCCAAATCCCGGCGGCGACGTTGATCTGGACGCTTTGAGCAGAATTGTTTTCAAGGAACCCGTCTCCGCGATCTACGATGTCGAGACGGGGCGCGCGACCGAGAGCGTCACGGGCGTGAGCTTTGATGCGGACGAGGCCCGCCGCCGCCTTGAAAGCGCCGAAACGGGTGAGCGGATCGTCATTCCGCTTATTTTCACACAGCCGGAGGTCACGACGGAACAGCTTGAGAGTATACTGTTCCGCGACATCCTCGCGGAACGCGTGACGAATATCGCGGGTACTTCAAACAGGCTGAATAATATCAAGCTCGCCGCCGCGGCGATAGACGGCATGGTACTCAACCCGGGCGACGAATTTTCCTTCAATGATACCGTCGGAGAGCGCACCGCCGAGAAGGGGTACATGTCCGCCGGCGCGTACGCGGGCGGCAAAACCGTACAGGAGATAGGCGGCGGCATATGCCAGGTGTCGTCAACTATCTATGACTGTGTCCTGCACACCGATCTGGAGGTTGTGTCGCGCCGGAACCATATGTTCGTCGTTACGTACCTGCCGTATGGGAACGACGCCACGATCAACTGGGGTACTATCGACTTCAAGTTCAAAAACAACACGGACTACCCGATAAGGATAGAGTCGGTCGTAGACGAGCGCAAGCTCACCGTAAAGCTGCACGGGACAAAGACGGACGAGGGTTATATCAAGACCGACTATGTTACTATCAGCTCCACGGGATATGAGACCGTGGAGATTGAGGACCCGGACGTCGAGCCCGGCACGACGAAGGTCGATACGTCCGGACACGGCGGTCTTGTAGTGGAGACGTACAAATACTACTACGACGCGGCCGGAAACCTGCAAAACAAGACGTTCGTATCCAGGAGCTCGTACAGGGCGCAGGATAGGATAATACTCGTGCCCGTAGGAACTCTCGAACCGACCGACGACCCCGACGCCTCCCCGTCCGATTCGCCGGGGGATACGGACCCGTCCGGGGCGGATACGGATCCGCAGGAGACGCCGCCCGTCAGTCCCCCCGCGGAGACGCCGACGGAGACACCGACGGAGACGCCGACTCCCGCCGAAACGCCAAGCGAGACGCCGGGCGAGACACCGACAGAGACGCCCGACGGGAGAGCTTCGGAGTCCCCGCCGCCGGACGACGACCCGCTGCCCGGTCCACCGCCGGACCGCCCGCCGCCTGACGAGACGTCAGACCCCGACGCCGCGTAATAGCGCCGGTCTCCCGCAATTACCGCGTCACGGGGTTATGCCGCCGCTGTGTACCCACTCGACGAGCAGATCGACGCACGCGCCATAGGACTTCACGCCGAGCGGTTGGCCGTTTGACTTCAAATAACCGTCATAGATGGCGTTCACTACGGCGCCCGCGCCCGTATCGGAGCGCTGCGCCTCCCAGTACGCGTTGTTATCCTCCCAGTCGCGCCGCACGTCGTCGTTCAAGCCCGACGTGATCTGCGTCCACGCGTCGGCGTCCGCCTGACGGAGCGCGCTTGACAGATACATGAGACCCGACAGCGCGCCCGAGTATTCGTACACAGGGATACCCGAGGTGACGCATGCCGCAATGCCGGCAAAATTCGCCTCCTCCTCCGCGAACACGCCGCGCTGGTGCGCGAGCTCGTGCGCCGCTGTGGCCGGGATAAGACAACCCGGCGCGGCGGTGTTTATATTGCTCTCGCCGGTAAACGCAAAATAGAAGCCCGTGAAGCCGAGGCGGCTGAACACGCGCGAATACAGCATCGCCTTGGGGCGGTACTGGCTCCCCGCGAGCGCGGGAAATTCCCGCGTTATGGCGTCGTATACCCCGTCTGAAAGCGCGATAATGTCGCCGACCGGCTCGTCGAAGTGGCCGCCGTCGTCTCGCCTGACCGCGCCGGCGCCCGAGTTGGCCATGTCCGCGAAGATACGCGTCGCCTCGGCGAGTCGGTCGGCGGTTACGCCGTCGGGCAGAAGCCCGCTTTTCACCGCGAAGCCGGACGCGAAATAGCCGACGCCCCAGAGCCAGCAAAACGCCGTCCAGCACAGGAGCGCCGCGAGCGCGAGCGCGTAGGCGCGTCTGGCGAGTATTGTCCGCCAGCCGCGCCTGCGGACGGCGCGCATCACGGTTTTGATTATATGGTAGAGCACCCAGAGCGCGGCCGCCGTGCAGACGACCTCCGCCAGCGACATAAACGGCAGCGCCGAGCTCAGCCTCCCGAGAAAGGCGCGGGCCGGCGCCGCCGCGTTGTCGTTTACCGCGTCCATAAAGCCGGTATGCCGACGCGTCAGATAGAATATGCCCGCCGGCGCGGCCGCGAGCGCTGCCGGAATGATATATTTGAGCGCCGTGCGCCGGCGATGTCTCTCCCCAGCCATCTATATAGTCCTCTCTCTCTCCGCCGGCTTGACGCCCCCGCGCGCCCGCTCCTCGCGCTCGAGAGCGGCGTAGTCTGTTTTTCCCACGAGAGTCAGCGGCAGACTCTCCCGGAATTCAAGCTCGTACGGTATGGCGTATTTGGCGATATTCCTCTCGCAGTACGCCAAAATATCCGCCTTCAGCGCGTCCGTGGACTCGAAGCCGTCGTTCGGGACGATGAACGCCTTCGGCCTCTCCATCTTGAAGTCGTCCGGAACTCCTATGACGCAGCACGAGCGCACACCCGCGTGTCTGCTCAGCACATCCTCGATACGCGAGGGGTAGATGCTGTAGCCGGAGGATATTATCATGCGTTTGAGCCTCTGGCGGAAATACACGTAGCCGTCCGCGTCCATAGCGCCGAGATCGCCCGTGTGGAGCCAGACGCGGCCGTCGCCGTGCGTCCGCAGCGCGAGCGCCGTCTCCTCGGGGTCGCCGTCGTAGCCCTTCATTACTGTTGGGCCGGAGATACATATCTCCCCGATCTGTCCGAACGGGAGATGCTCGTCCGTGCCGGGCGTGACGATTTTGTACAGCGTGTCCGGAAACGGTACGCCGATGCTGCCCTCGCGGTGGACGTCGCGGGGGGTGAGACAGCTCGCCGTGACACATTCCGTGAGACCGTAGCCCTCGCGTATCTGGACGCTCGCGCCGCGCTCGCGCAAAAACGCGTCCACTCTGCGCTTGAGCTCCGGGGACAGGGAATCGCCGCCCGAAAACACGCCCTCGAGACGCGACATATCGAGCTCGTCCGCGCCGGGCATACGCAATAGCGCCTCGTAGAGCGTCGGCACGCCCGCTATGTAGTGGGGCTTGTACCGGCGCAGCAGTCCGGCATACGAGCGCATGGAGAACTGCGGGACAAGAATTACGGCGACGCCCGAGACAAACGCCGTGTGAATACAGACGCCAAGCCCAAAGCCGTGGAATATGGGCAGAATTGCCAGCATAACGTGTCCGGGGACTATACACGCGCCGGCCGCCGCCGTCTGCATGGCGAGCGCGTTAAAATTGAGATTTGTGAGCAATATCCCCTTAGGAGCGCCCGACGTGCCGCCGCTGTACAGAATAGCGGCGACGTCGTCCCCGCGCCCCGGAGCGTACGGCGCGGCTCCGCGGCCCGCTCCGCCCCTGATGAAGTCCCGGTAATGCGTCACGCGCGGGTCGGCGAATCCGCGCCTGTGCGCCAGCTTGTACGCCGCCCTTTTTATCCCCCGCAAGCCGTCGTCAATGTCGGTGAGTATCATCGTGGATACTCCGGTTCGGTCCAACACCGCCGCGAATTTCGGGTAGAACCGGTCGAGCGTCACTGCGGCGACGCTTCCGCTCGCGTTAAGATAGAGCGCTATCTCCTCCTGCGCGGAAAGCGGGTGTACCATGTTCGCGACGGCGCCCACGAGGTTGACGGCATAGAACAGTATGACGGCCTGCGGGCAGTTCGGCAGACAGAGCGTGACGCGGTCGCCGCTCCCTATACCGGCGGAGGTGAGCGCGCGCGCGCACTGCCGTATCTGCTCCGCGAATACGCGGTAGGTCGTCTTTACGCCGGAGAAGTCGTACGCCTCGGCGTCCGGATAGCGCTCCGCCGTTTCAAGGACAAGCTCCGACATGGAGCAGTCCGGGTAGTCGAGAGTCCGCCGTTCGTCTTTCATCTATAAACCGCCCCGCCGTTATAGTTCACCCGCGCAGATAGCGCGACAACACGCCCATCACGTCGTCGAGCACGACAGGCTTACCGAGATGTCCGTCCATGCCCGCGTTGCGCGCGTTGTCCACATCCTCCTTGAACACGTTCGCCGTCATCGCGATTATCGGGACGCGTCCGGCGTTCGGGATGTCCAGCGCGCGTATGGCGCGCGTAGTCTCATAGCCGTCCATGCCGGGCATCTGTATGTCCATAAATATCAGATCGTACACGCCATTCTTAGAGATAAACATATCTACGGCCTGTTTCCCGTCGTGGGCGCAGTCGATCGTCAGGTTGGTCGGCTCCAGCAGCGCCGTTATGATCTCGCGGTTGATGTCAATGTCCTCCGCAATCAGAATAGTCTTGCCCGTGAAGTCGTGCTCCCTGCCGGCGCCCGGCGCCTCGCGTCCGTCCGGCGGCGTTCCGGTTTTCAGCTTGACGGTGAACGAGAATTCCGAGCCGACGCCCGGTTCGCTGGTTACCCAGATGTCGCCGTCCATCATCTCCACGATACGCTTGCAAATGGCAAGACCCAGCCCGGCGCCTCCGTATTTGCGCGAGCCGCTGTTATCGGCCTGCTCGAACGATGTAAACAGTCTGCGGCGCTGTTCCTCCGTAATACCTATCCCCGTGTCGGTCACGCTGACGAGAAGCGTGCAGACGTCCCCGGCGGCGCTCTCAACGCGGGCCGAAATGCCGATATTCCCGCCGTAGTCGGTAAATTTCACGGCGTTCGCGAGTAGATTTGTTATTACCTGAGCCAGCCGCTGACCGTCGCCTGTCAGGTGCTCAGGCACGGCGGGATCGACATGTACGGTGAGCTTGTGGCCCTTATTTTCGACGTCGCCGTCCATGATTGCCGTTATGCTGGCAAGTGTCTTGCGAAATTCAAACGGCTCGGCGACCATCTCCAGCTTACCCGACTCTATTTGGGACATATCAAGTATGTCGTTGATAACGCCGAGCAGATGGGTGGAAGCCGCCTCTATTTTCCTCATGCCGTCCTTGTGCTGCTCGATGTCGTCGGAGGTAGAGAGGATGGACGCGATCCCGATTATGGCGTTCATGGGAGTGCGCATCTCGTGACTCATCTGCGCCAGAAAATCGCTTTTTGCGCGGCTGGCGGCCGCCGCCTTTAACTGCTCGCGTATAAACAGCCCGCTCATGCCCTTTATGACAAATCCTATAAACAGTGCGGCAATTACTATGGAGATTACATTATCGACGTAGCGCTGAAAGGTATTGAGCGGAATAATGATTTGCGGCGCCAACAAATCCAGAAGATAGCAGCCGACAATTATGGCGACATGCGTGATCAGAGAGATGTACAGTATAGCGCCGCGCGTGAGAAGCATTATGAGATTGACGGTCAGCACAAAATACGCGGCAAATCCGCTGAGGCTTCCGCCGTTCGTTATGAAGATAAGAGGGAACAGCATGTCGCAATACGCGATAACGACGAGCCAGCGCCCCTGATCGTGGAGCTTGTATTTGTTCGCGATAATCAGCAGCGCTATCGCGCCGAGTATCATGACGATTTTTACGAGCATCATGGTCTTATTTGAGTTCTCAATGATGTGTCCCACGGCGGAAGCGAAAAGCGCGACGGTACCCACAATGCATACGAGGTTGAATACTCTGTCGTCGAAGTGCAGACTGTCGGTGAAGACGTATTTATCCATTAAATTCCGAAAACGGACTTTCATTCGTTCAAACCTCCGACCCGGCGTGCGCGCCGGGCTAAACGGCGGGTGGTGTACCGCTCGCCGCATATCGCAAACGCAAATATGGGATAGATAATACTCTACACGCGCGGAAAAAGCAAGACGAATTTTCTGGAAATGCTTTCGTGTGTAACGGCTAAAGCCGTTACACACGAAAGCATTGACACGGCGCGGCCGATATGGTAATCTTGGGTACATCGCACATTATATAAAGGAGAAGGAGGGGCGCGCAATATGGCCGACGCGAGATACACCTTTGAAAACGAGGATTTCAGGAACACTTACCGCCACACGGCGTCCCATATTCTGGCGCAGGCGGTAAAGCGCCTGTATCCCGAGGCGAAGCTCGCCATCGGGCCGGCCATAGAGGACGGGTTTTACTACGACTTCGACGTCCCGGCGCCGTTTACACCCGAGGCGCTCGAGGCCGTCGAGACCGAGATGCGCAAGATCATAAAGGAAAAGCTGCCCATAGAGCGCTTCGAGCTTCCGCGTGAGGACGCTTTGGAGCTCATGCGCGGGCGCGGCGAGCCGTACAAAGTAGAGCTCATCGAAAATCTCCCCGCGGACGCCGTTATCAGCTTCTATAAGCAGGGCGAATTCACCGACCTGTGCGCGGGGCCGCACCTCGACGGCACGGCGCGCGTCAAGGCGAACGCCCTGAAGCTGACGAGCGCCACGGGTGCGTACTGGCGCGGCGACTCGAACAACAAAGTGCTCCAGCGCGTGTACGGCACGTGCTTCCAGTCAAAGGACGAGCTCGACGCGCACCTCGCGCGGCTTGAGGAGGCAAAGCGCCGCGATCACCGCAAGCTGGGGCGCGAGCTCGACTTATTCGCGACCTTCGACGAGGGGCCGGGCTTTCCGTTCTTCTTCCCGAAGGGTATGATATTGCGTAACGAGCTCCTTGATTTCTGGCGTTCGGAGCACAGGAAGGCCGGTTACGAGGAGATCAGCACGCCGATAATCCTCAGCGAGGAGCTGTGGCACCGCTCCGGGCACTGGGATCACTACAAGGACAATATGTACTTTACAAAAATCGACGAGGGCGATTACGCGATAAAGCCTATGAACTGCCCCGGCGGGATGCTCGCGTACAAACGCAAGATGTGGTCATATAGGGACTTGCCCGTCCGCACGGCGGAGCTCGGGCTTGTTCACCGCCACGAGCTGTCCGGCGCGCTGCACGGGCTCATGCGCGTGCGCTGCTTCACGCAGGACGACGCGCACATATACATGACGCCGGAGCAGCTGCCGGGCGAGATATCGGGAGTGCTCGACCTCATCGACAGAATATACACGGTATTCGGTTTTGAATATAAGGTGGAGCTGTCCACGCGACCGGACGATTTTATGGGCGAGCCGGAGACGTGGGACGCCGCAGAGACCGCGCTAGAGAGCGCCTTGAAGACTCGGGGCGCAAGCTACAGTATAAATCCCGGCGACGGGGCGTTTTACGGCCCCAAGATAGATTTTCACCTGCGGGACAGCATAGGGCGCACGTGGCAGTGCGGTACCGTACAGCTCGATTTCCAGATGCCGGAGCGTTTCGGGCTCGAATACACGGGCGCGGACGGCGAGAAGCACCGGCCCGTCATGCTGCACCGCGCGATATTCGGCAGTATTGAGCGGTTTATCGCCATACTCACGGAGCACTGCGCCGGTGCGTTCCCGCTGTGGCTCGCGCCCGTGCAGGTCGTCTCGCTGCCGATCACCGAACGCGCGCTCAACTACGCGAAAAGCGTCACGGACGCGCTCGTCTCTCGCGGCTTCCGCGCCGAGACGGATACGCGCAATGAGAAGATAGGGTATAAGATACGCGAGGCGCAGCTGCAAAAGATACCGTATATGCTGGTGCTCGGCGACAAGGAGGCCCAGGCGGGCGCGCTCTCCGTGCGCTCACGTTCCGCAGGCGACCTCGGCGCTATGAGTCTCGACGGCTTTACCGCGAAAATAGCGTCGGAGCGCGGCGGGCGGGAGTGAAGTTTTTTACGGATATGGGTCGTTTTTTCGGTAAAAATCGCGGCGGCGAGCCCGCGTGGCCCGCGTCGGAGTCGGGCGAGCCCGCGGCGCCGGCGTTTTTGACGCACGTTGACGGCGGGACGCTCGACATAGAGCTCGCGCTCAGTCTCCTGCGCGCTTACGGCATCCCCGCCTTCACGCAGTACCCGCGCGACGGCGTGATAGGCAAGGTGATAGCCGGCTCTCCCGGCGCGGGCGCCGATATTTTTGTGCCGGAACCGCTGCTCGGCGACGCGCAGGACATTTTGAGCGCGGAGGCTGAGGACGGCGACGGCGGCGACGGCGGAAATTAGGAATTGAGGACGGCTATTTATGTACAACGATATTGAAAACGCCGCCTGTGAGGTGTTGCGGCAGTATCCCGTAAGGCGTGCGGCGCTATTCGGTTCGGCGGCGCGCGGCGATCTGGACGACAAGAGCGACGTCGATATTCTTGTGGAATTTCTGCCCGATACGCGCGGACTCACTTTCTTCGGCTTGCGGCTGGACCTGGAGGACGCCCTGCGGCGCCGCGTTGATCTTGTCACATTCAACGCGCTGCGCAAGGCAAAACCCGGCTTCAGATCGGCTGTGGAGCATGACGCAAGGGTGTTTTATGAGCGGTAGAACACGCAGCATACTGGAGCATATGCTGGATGATGTCCGCGATGTCCTTGAATTCACAGCACAAGCGGGGAATTTCGAGACGTTTTCAGCCAACCCGCTATACCGCAAGGGAATTGTTATGTCGGTTATCAACATAGGCGAACTGTCCAAACGGCTGCCGGACGAATTCAAATCCGCCCACGGTGAAATTCCGTGGCGGCAGATAGCCGGTATGCGTGACATTGCGGCGCATGGCTATCATAGTATGGACGATGATATAATATGGGATGTGGCAACCAATTCGATACCGGAGCTATTGCGGTTCTTGGTGGGGCGGCTTGGCGGCGCGGAGGCTGAGGACGGCGAGGTGTTATAATGGGGTATATGGAAGAATATGGGCGGTGGAGAATGGCGCCGGAGCTGTCTGACGCGGAGAGGGCGGAGCTGTCGTCTATAGAGGGCGATGAAAAGGAGATAGAGAGCCGGTTCTTCGCGCCTCTGGAGTTCGGAACCGCCGGACTGCGCGGCGTGATGGCCGCCGGGATAAACAGGATGAACGTGCATGTCATACGGCATGTCACGCAGTCGTTTGCGGAGGTCATTTTGGCCGAGCGCGGCGGCGGAGCAAAAAAGCCGAGCGCCGTGATATGCCGCGATACGCGCCATAACGGCCCGGAGTTCGCCCGCGCGGCGGCGGAGGTCATGGCGGCAAACGGTATACGCGTCTTGTTCTTCGAGTCGCCGCGCCCCACGCCGGAGCTGTCGTTCGCGATACGCGAGTACGGCTGCGACGCGGGAATAAACATAACGGCGAGCCACAATACGCGCGAGTACAACGGTTACAAGGTGTACTGGTCGGACGGCGCGCAGCTCCCGCCGCGCCATGCGGCGGAAATAGCGGAGCGCATGGCGCTGGGCGATGTGTTTACGTCCGCACGCCGCATGAGCTGGGAGGACGCCGTGTCACGCGGGCTCATTGAAATGCTGGGCGCGGAGACGGACGCCCGCTTTCTCGACAACGTAATGGGCCAGTCGCGCGGCTTCACGCCGCCCGGGGACTTCACGCTCGTGTTCACGCCATTTCACGGCGCGGGCCGTCTGCTCGTCCCGGAGGCGCTGAGGCGGCTCGGAGTTAAAAATATATTTTGTGTGCCCGAGCAGATGATACCGGACGGCGACTTCCCGACCGTGGCGTCGCCTAACCCCGAAAACCCCGATTCGTTCGCGCTCGCCGAAGCGCTCGCGCGTCAGCGGGGCGCCGACGTCGTCATCGGCGTCGATCCCGACTGCGACCGTGTGGCGGCGCTGGCGCCGGACGGCGCCGGGGGCTATGTCCCCATAACAGGGAATCAGATGGGCGTTCTGCTGCTCAACTATATCATAGACGCCGGAGAACGCTCCGGCGCGCTCCCGGAGCGCCCCCCCGCGGCGCTCAAGTCCGTCGTTTCCACGGATATGGCGCGCCGCGTCGCGGAGAGCCGGGGCGTCAGGAGCTTTGACACTTTCACGGGCTTCAAATTCCTGGCCGCCAAGAAGAACGAGCTCGAGGCTTCGGGCGAATACAACGTGATCTTCGCGTTTGAGGAAGCGATAGGCTATATGGCGGGCGACTTTGTCCGGGACAAGGATGGCGTGACGGCGTCCGTGCTGATAGCTGAGATGACCGCGTGGTACCGCGCGCGCGGCATGACGCTGCCCGACGCGCTGGGCGAGCTCTACGCGACGTACGGCTTCTACGCGGAGAGGACGGTGAGTCTCGTAATGCCCGGGGTGGAGGGGCTGCGCGATATGGCGCGTCTCATGGCCCAGCTGCGCGAGAGCCCGCCGTCGGCCGTCGCCGGCTCGCGCGTACTCGCGCGGCGCGACTATGTGACGGGCGTCGAGACGGACGCCGTCACGGGCGGGACGGCTCAAATGGAGCTGCGCGGCTCAAACATGCTGCGGTTTATAATGGAGGACGGCGCGCACGTCGTAGTCCGTCCGTCCGGCACGGAGCCTAAAATAAAGGTCTACATACTGGCAAAGGGCGTCACTTCGGCCGTCTGCGGGGAGATGACGGAGCGGTACGCGAAGTGGGCGGAGGGGTTGGTTTAATGGAAAAATTCGGACTGAATGAATTGCGGGAGCGGTTTTTGTCGTTTTTTGAGTCTAAGGGGCATCTGCGTCTGCCGAGCTTTTCGCTCGTGCCGCAGGGGGACAAGTCCCTGCTGCTGATAAACTCGGGCATGGCGCCTATGAAGCCGTGGTTCACGGGGGAGCAGGAGCCGCCGAGCAAGCGCGTGTGTACGTGCCAGAAGTGTATACGCACGGGCGATATCGACAATATCGGCAAGACGGCGCGGCACGGCACGTATTTCGAGATGCTGGGCAACTTCTCGTTCGGGGACTATTTTAAGGAGGACGCCATCGCGTGGTGCTGGGAGTTCTTGACGGAAGACCTCGGCATCGACGCGGCGCTGCTCTATCCGTCGGTATATTTCGAGGACGACGAGGCGTTCGATATATGGCGCGACAAAATCGGCATAGCGCCGGAGCGTATCGCGAAGCTCGGCAAAGCGGACAATTTCTGGGAGCACGGTTCCGGGCCGTGCGGGCCCTGCTCGGAGGTGTACTACGACCGCGGCGAAAAATACAGCTGCGGCAAGCCCGACTGCGCGCCCGGCTGCGACTGCGACCGCTTCATAGAGGTCTGGAACAATGTCTTTACGCAGTTTGACAACGACGGTAACAACAACTACACGGAGTTGTCGCAGAAAAATATCGACACGGGGCTGGGGCTGGAGCGGCTTGCCGTCGTGTGTCAGGGCGTGGATTCCCTCTTTGACGTGGACACGGTGATGGCTATAACGAACCGCGTCTCGGAGCTGACGGGCGCGCGGTACGGACTGTCGCCAAAGAGCGACGTATCGCTGCGCATAATAACGGATCATCTGCGTTCGGCGGTCATGATGGCGTGCGACGGCGTACTGCCCTCAAACGAGGGGCGCGGCTACGTACTGCGGCGTCTGCTGCGGCGCGCGGCGCGGCACGGGCGTCTGCTGGGTGTGCGCGGGCCATTTCTCGCCGACGTCGCCGAGACTGTCATCCGGATGAACGAGACGGCGTACCCCGAGACGCGCGAGCGCGAAAAGCATATAAAAAGCGTCGTGGCGGCTGAGGAGGAGGCTTTTGGCCGCACGATAGACGGCGGACTCGCGATACTCGAAAATGTTCTCGCGGCGGCGGAGGAGGCGGGGCGCTCCGTAGTCTCCGGGGAGGACGCGTTCCGCCTGTACGATACCTACGGCTTCCCGATAGACCTGACTCTGGAGCTCGCGGAGGAACGCGGCAAAGCCGTCGATACCGCCGGATTTGACGCGCTCATGCGCGAGCAGCGCGAGCGGGCGAGGGCGGCGAGGCTCGCCCTCGGCGATTTCGGCTGGGAGGGCTTCGATTTCGGCGGCGACAGGAGCGAAACGGAATTCGTCGGTTACAAAAAGGACAGGTGCGGGGCGAAGATCACGGCGATCATCGCCGACGGTGAGCTTGTGGAGTCGATAGCGTTC
This sequence comes from Oscillospiraceae bacterium, assembly GCA_031270395.1. Lineage (GTDB taxonomy): Bacteria > Bacillota > Clostridia > Oscillospirales > Oscillospiraceae > JAISBX01. Next base: position 4,493 of record JAISXU010000020.1, on the reverse strand, counting down.
GACGACGGGCGCGAAGCCCCGCCGGAGGGCGGCGGGACGGACGCCGTCATCGTCCTCGACCGCACGCCGTTCTACGCGGAGATGGGCGGACAGTCGGCTGACCGGGGCGAGTTTTTCGGCAATGGGCTATTCGTCGTCAACGATGTCAAAAAGAGCAAGGGCGGCAAGTATCTGCACTACGGCAGACTCGTATCCGGCGCGTATGCCGTCGGGGAACCGGTCGCGGCGTCGATCTCAACGCCCCGCCGCCGCGCCATAGAGCGCTCGCACTCCGCGACGCATTTGCTCCACTCCGCTCTGAGGCTCGTCCTGGGGGAGCACGCGCATCAGGCGGGCTCGCTCGTGGAGCCGGACAGGCTGCGCTTCGACTTCACGCACGCCGAGGCGCTGACGGGCGACGAGCTCGCGCGCGTGGAGGACATAGTCAACGCGGCCATCCTCGCCGGGTCGCCCGTTACGGCGCGCGAGATGCCTATAGACGAGGCGAAAAAGCTGGGCGCGGCGGCGCTTTTCGGCGAGAAGTACGGAAACATCGTGCGCGTCGTCACTATGGACGGCGAGGCGGCGGGGCTTGTTTCCCCGGAACCGGTCTCAATAGAGCTGTGCGGCGGCACACACCTTGACAACACGGCGAAAATAGGGGCGTTCCATATAACGGCGGAATTTTCCGTCGCGTCCGGTGTGCGGCGCATTGAGGCCGTGACGGGGAGAGAGACGCTTGACGCGCTGCGGCGCGCGGAAACGCGGCTCATGGCGCTCGCCGACGTGATGAAGTTGGAAAACGCCGGCGAGATAGAGCAGCGCGTCTCGGGGCTTATGCGCGAGCTGCGCGAGCTGCGCCGCGAGGCGGAAGCATACGCCGCGAAAGCGGCGGGCGGGGAGGCGGCGGGCTTCCTCGCGGGCGCGCGCCGTGTTGGCGATCTGCTGTCCGTGACGGCGGCGCTGCCGGCGGCCTCCCCGGAGCGGCTGCGGCAGATAGGCGACGTCCTGCGTGAACGCAGCGACGACGTCGTAGCCGTACTCGCCTCAAACGACGGGGACAAGCTGTCGTTTCTGGCCGTGTGCGGGAAAAACGCCGTCGCTCGCGGCATAAAGGCGGGCGAGCTCGTCAAGGAGGTCACAAAGGTCTGCGGCGGCTCCGGCGGTGGCAAGCCCGATTCCGCGATGGGCGGCGGCCGCGACGTCAGCAAGCTCGACGACGCGCTCGCGATAGTGGACGATTTTATATTGGGCAAAACAGGCGCATTATGACCATGCCTTTTTATGATCGTTTTGTGCCTGAAGTAATAGTGCGCAAATGTTTCGGTTGCCGCCATAGGCGGCGAGAAACATGCGCTTATGAGCGAGAAAAGTCCCGAGCGGCTTTGCCGTAAGGATAAGACTTTTCGAGCGAGTTAATACGAAAGGCATGGTAATAAATATGGCTGACTGCGTATTCTGCAAGATAGCGGCGGGTGAGATACCGGCGGACAAGGTGTATGAGGACGGGGGCGTCGTCGCGTTTCGCGACATATCGCCGCAGGCGCCGACGCATATCATCATCATTCCGCGCGCGCATATCGAATCGGCGGCGGATATTTCTGAGGACAGCGCACACCTCGCGGCGGAATGCTTCGCGGCGATAGCGAGGATCGCGAAATCGGAGAGACTTGAGGGCGGCTTCCGCGTCATCACAAACGCCGGCGCGGACGCCGGACAGACCGTCGGGCATCTGCATTTCCATCTGCTGGGCGGCGTGAAAATGGGCGAAGGGCTGATTTGATGGCAGCATTAGACAGGGAGGGCGCGAAAATTGGACGATTCATCCTGAATGTCGGCTTGTTGCTTTGTGGCTGCATATTGTTTGCATCTTGCAGCCCAAAGAGAGTGTTCCTGACCATTTTGGACGATTTTGCTATTTTCCCGCAAATGCGGTATAATTGCGCCGTAATTGCATAATACTATTGCGGTAACTAGGAATCTGTGGACACGGGTTCTAATACTCTAGGAGGCCATTATGAAAGCAACCGGAATTGTGCGCCGGATCGACGATCTGGGTCGTATCGTCATCCCAAAGGAGATCCGCAGGACGCTTCGTATCCGGGAGGGCGACCCGCTGGAGATTTTTACCGAGAAGGACGGCAGCGTCGTCTTCAAAAAATACTCTCCCGTCGGGGAGTGGTCGGAGCCCGCGGGAATACTCTGCGAGTCGATATTCAAGGCGACCGGCTTCAGCGTCGCGGTGACCGACAGGGACACGTTTGTCGCGGTCTGCGGCGCGCCAAAACGCGACCTGTCCGAACGCCGGCTCAGCTCCGAGCTGGAGAGCCTGATGGACGGGCGCGGCAATTATCTGCGCGGCGAGGGCGACCCCGCAATACCGCTTACAGATAATGATACCAAACATGTCGCCGAGTCCGTATCGCCTATCATATCCGAGGGCGACGTGCTCGGGAGCGTCGTGTTCTTTTCACAGGGCGACAAGCTCGCCGGGGAGACGGAGAGCAAGCTCGCCCAAGCCGCGGCGCTGTTTCTCGGACGCCGGCTCGAATAGGATCTCCGGAAACAAAACGCGGCGTTGTGGATGCGTATTACGCTCTGTGGCTGCGCCTCCCGCCGTCCTCCGGAAAGATAAACGTCCGGTTGGACGCCTGCAGCTCGAAAAAGTGGTACGCCAGCATCAGCTTCAGCCGCGTCCAATAGTCGCTTAAATCCGCACCGAGTATTTCCTCCGTCCGCGATATGTGGTACAGCACGTTGTTCCGGTGCATATGCAAAATCCGTCCCGCCGCAGTGGCGTGGCGCTCACAAATCAAAAAGGCGTACAGTATCTGCACAAGCCGGGTGCCATTGGTTTTGTCATAGGTGAGCAGACTGTCAAGCGCGCGGTTGTAATGCGCGTTGCTCAGGACGTCAAATGCCCCGGACTGCGCAATGTGCAGCATAAGATAAATATAAATGTCGTCGTAATGATATCCCCCGCCGCCGCGCGCCCGTCTCGCCGCTTCAAAAACATCCTTGTCAAAGCCCCAGGAATTTTCGGACGCGCGAAGCTGCGCGCCGAGCGTCTGCGCCCGCGTCGCTTGAATACAGGCGTTCTTGAAATCAGGCAGCGCGAAAAAGCTCTCGCTCACCCCGCACAATACGCCGTATTTCTCAAATAGCGGCAAAAGGCGTGACAGATTAACTCCCGAGTGCTTCCTGACATCCGCAGACGGGTACGCGTTCAAAACGCTGACCTCGTAATTGTGCGCGATAATCCACGAGCTCGGCAGATACGACGACAGATCCTGCACGAATCGCCCCACAAGCACCGTCGCGTTATCTTCAAACACTATACGGTATGCGTTGAAAAAGCCCGTAAACGGCACGTCGGAGACTTTTGCTCTTTCAGCTATGGCAAAAGGGCCGTCCAAACCGACATAGAGCATATCATACAGCAGCGAGCTGTATATCTCGGCGGGGTGCAGACGCTGTTCGCGGACAAACAGGCGGTCGATATATTCCATCAACACGTCGAACAACTCTGTGATCGCGGGCGACAGGGGTGTTTGACTGCAAACCATAACCGCGTGCAGGAGCGGTTCCCCGCCGAATCTGCACCATTTGCTGACGCACTCGAATCGGGATATCTCGCCGGGCCCGCTGAATATCAACCCTGTTTCCTTTTCGTACAGCTCAAACCGCTTCAACCTCTTGAATTTCTGGAGTGTTTCCTCGGTGTGGTAGCCCTTTTCAATAAGCGCGATGTTGATCGGGTCGATGTTCGGGATGTTTTTTGTATAGGCGAGCAACTTATATGACGCGTCAACCGCCAAAACGAAGTTTTTCAGGATGGGCTCGCATAAATCAAGCAGCTGCTGATAACCGCCGCCGTCGAGAAGCGCCCGCTGCATATCCCGCTCCCAGTCGGCAAGACTCAACAGATATGTCTGCATCAAATTAAACAGCCACGCGACCGAGCGGTTCTCGTTGACGACGATCATTCCGCGCAGCAAGCCCATCTCCTCCTCGTCGTCCGTGATGCGGTCCCGGACGCACAGGTACGTATGCCCCGGCGCTTCCGCATTTCGCAGAAGCGCTTCGGAGAGTAAACACGTATACAATATGTCGGGCTCCATTTCGCCGGCGTCCGGCGGCAGCAGCGCGACGCGGCGATACCCCGCGCCGCTTCTGCCGTCGAGGTATTGCGAGCCGCGGTACGGCCGAACGACCTCCAATATTATATTTTTTGTAAAGAGCATATTTCACCTTCAAATCCAGCGTATTCAACGTCTGTTCTTCAATGTATCACGTCCTGTCCGCCCTGTCAAGCGCGCGATTTATGGAATAAATTCGTTTGCACTCGTTATCGCTCTTACGTCCTTTTCGCCTGCCCGTCCGGCAGGCGGGCTGTGGCGAAAAGAATTTTTGCGAAGGAGTGCGCCCTCGTCGGAGCGAACTACACTGCGCTACACCGCCCTATGGGCGGTATCCGCTCCGTTGCGTTGCTCCTCCTCTCCGAAATGAACCCG
>JAISXU010000076.1 GCA_031270395.1 Oscillospiraceae bacterium | reverse complement strand
GCTTCTATTCGCACGTTTTCATCGTCGCGGCTGTCCATTGCCGCTTGATAGGCTTCATCCTTTTTGACTACGTTCGGCATATCAAGCACCTGCTTTTCAACATCTTCCGGATGCGTCCATTCCGCTTCCGAAGACACGGGGAAAAAATAATACTTGACAACACGGCGGCGCGTGTGGTAACATGCACATCAAGCAGTACGGTGCATCCGTTCTCACCCGGCCGTTTTGTGCGCGCCGCGGTCAGGCCTCAGTTGACATCCCGGATTTTTTCCGTGTGTCGCTGTGTGTGCGGACGCCTCTGGCGTCCGTTTTTATATTTACGGAGGTGTTTTGAAATCAGCAATGCGACCTATCAAATAAACGAGGCCATCCGCGACAAGGAAGTTCGCCTGATCGGAGAAGACGGCGCGCAGCTCGGAATAATGCCGTCGGCGGACGCTATGAAAATCGCTGTCGAGCGCGAGCTTGACCTTGTTAAGATAGCGCCCGGCTCCGCGCCGCCCGTCTGCAAGATCATGGACTACGGCAAGTACCGTTTCGAGCAGACAAAGAGAGAGAAGGAGGCGCGCCGCAATCAGCACATCGTAGAGATAAAGGAGATACGGATGTCGCCGGGTATCGGCATTAACGATTTCAACGTCAAGCTCAAAAACGGCCAGAAATTTCTCAAGGAGGGCGACCGCTTAAAGGCCACCGTCCGCTTTCGCGGCAGAGAGATGGCGCACACAAACATAGGTGAGGAGCTGCTTAAAAAATTCGCGGCGGAGTGCGATGATATTGCCGCCGTGGACAAAGCTCCTAAGCTGGAGGGACGCCATATGTCGATGTTCCTCTCGCCCAGGAACAAACAGGGGGGATGAACGGCGCCGCGCGCCGGTTACCGCGCCGGCGGGTTGGCAAGGTGTCAATTATGCGAGAGAAATAAATTCGGGCGGAGAGGCCCGATAAATCTGAAAGGAGAGACTACGCTATGCCTAAGATCAAGACGCACAGCGGGGCGAAAAAGAGATTCAAGCTGACAAAAACGGGCAAAGTTAAACGCGCCCACGCCTATAAAAACCACATTCTCAATAAGAAAACGACCAAGCGCAAGAGAAGGCTCCGGCACGGAGCGTATGCCGACGTGACAAACGAGGCTACGATCAGACGCATGATTTTATACAAATAAGGAGGGCGCAGCGATGGCGAGAGTCAAAGGCGCGCTTATGACGCGCAAGAGAAGAAATAAAATCCTCAAGCTCGCGAAAGGGTATTGGGGTTCAAAATCAAAGCATTACAAGATGGCCAATCAGGCCGTCATGAAATCGCTCAAATACGCGTATGTCGGACGCAAACGCAAAAAGAGGGATTACCGCCGGCTGTGGATCACAAGGATCAGCGCGGCGTGTAAGCTCAATGGTACAAGCTATTCAAAATTTATGCACGGGCTGAAATTATCCGGTGTCACGCTCAACCGCAAAATGCTCTCGGAGATAGCGATACATGAGCCCGACGCGTTTGCCGCGCTTTGCGGGACGGCCAGTTCCGCCGTGTAAACGGATAAGCGCGATTCCTCCGCCAAAGCTCCGGCAGCTCCGGAACTTTGGCGGATATCACAGGGGCGCGGCGGATCGGGACGCGCCGGTGTGGCGGAACAGGCAGACGCCCGGGACTTAAAATCCCGTGGGAGATTATCCCGTACCGGTTCGAACCCGGTCACCGGCACCACACGCTTCCGTGGCGCAGTCGGCAGCGCGCGTCCTTGGTAAGGACGAGGTCACGAGTTCGAATCTCGTCGGAAGCTCCACTCAACAATCCCCGCAGGGTCACTGGCCCTGCGGGTTTTTTGCATTTGAAGGGAAGAAAAGCCCCTGCTATGTAAAATAGCTCTGTTATTTACGTAGCCCCTTCTATTGAAACCGCAAAGCGGCGCGGTCAAAAGACCGTGCCGCTCATGTATTCTGTTGCCCGTTCTGTTATGCGAGCGGGCCGGGAGTGCCGTAGCCGGGCCATTCCGTGTTGAATATTGTGGTAGTTGATATAATCTTGCCGTTATCGTCTGTGTAAGTCACCGCCCAAGAGTTCACGTAGCCTTTGGAAACTAAGGTATGCACGAGCGTTTCATCACTAATGTAAGTAATGTTTCTTTTTTCAGCCTGTATCAGCAATTCAGCCGGTAACGGATCGCCCGGCTCTGCCTTAATGCTTATGTAGTCGTTTAATGCCCGGTCTACCAACTCCGGCGGTATTGGTCTGGCAAGGCCGGGGACTACCAGAGAACCGTCAGGCTGTAGCCCCGGATGGGCGGCTGTGGTTGCCGTTGGAGTTTTTGTTTCAGTTGGTGTCGTAGCCGTGACCGGCGGCGGCGTAGTCACCGTGGGAGGCTTCGCCGCTACATGCGTCCCGATGTAGACACTCTGCGTCCCGCCGCGAGCCGTCAAAAGAAAAGCTTGATGTGCATTATTTTGACATATGTTCCAAATAATGATAAAGTAAAAACGGGTATACAACTTTATCGATTGATCTGAGTGTGTTTTGCTCACCCCTGCGGGTAACCGCGAAACGCGCGACTCAATGAAAGGCGTGGTCATAAATAGTGCGGAAGAAAAGGAAGCGTGGATCGGCGTTAGTATGGGTCGCCGTCGTATTGGCGGTGGCTGCCGCTGTGGTTGCGTCGCTCTCAGGCGGCGTGGGATATCCGGAGGACGCTGAGAAGACGGCGTCTACGTCGCCGGACGTACCCGATCGGGATATAAGCGTCGCGCCGACCGGTCCGGAGCTCACACCTACGCCCTCGCCGACGGCGACAATACCGCCGCCGACAGTAACGCCGTCTGAAAGCGAAGCCCCGTCGCCGGCGGAGAGTGTGAGCGCGCCGCTTGTGATGACCGTGGCGGTGGGCGGCGACGTTTTGCCGGCGGGCAGGATCGGCGCGAAGATAGAGAGCGGGGAATATGATGCCGTGCTCGACGCGGACACGGCGGCAAGATTGCGCGCGGCCGATGTGACGATGATAAACCTCGAGACGTCGGTGTCTGTCCGAGGCGAACCGATACCGGAAAAGGCGTACACCTTCAGATCTCCGCCTGAAAATCTGAAATTTATTACCGACTGGTTGGGCGCTGATGTCGTATCGATCGCGAACAACCACACGCTCGACTATGGCTGGGACGCGTTTCACGACACATTGGCGCATCTGGACGAGTACGGTATCGCGCATATAGGCGCGGGCGAAAGCCTGTCGGAGGCCGCCCGTCCGTATATCGTCGGGTCGGAGGGCGTCCGGATTGCGTTTTTTGCGGCCAATCAGATACTCACATACGCAAATTGGGCCGCAGGAACCGACAAACCCGGGCAACTGATTGCGCGCGAGGCGAAAAATCTCGGCGCGCTCGGGGACGCGATGGCGCAGGTCAGAGATGAGTGCGACTATATCGTCGTGTACATGCACTGGGGCATAGAGCTGGACGCCCTGCCGTACGAACGCCAGACAGAGGTGGCGCACGCGCTGATCGACGCCGGAGCCGATGTCGTCATAGGCGCTCACCCGCACGTCATACAGAGCTTTGAATACTATAACTCAAAACCTATCATCTACAGTATCGGGAACTTCCTATTCAACTCGCTGCACCCTGACACCGCAGTGGTATTCCTCCGTTTTGACGCTGCAGAGCCCTCCGTAACCGTGGAGGTAATGCCGGCGCGCACTGAAGGTACTCTTACACGCGCGATAGACGACAGCGACGGCAGACGCCGCCTGTTCGACTACTGGGAGAGCATCTCGCCCGGCGTATTGTTTGACGACGACGGAATAATGTCGCCCGCAACAGCTGACATTTCGTTTGTCACGGCTTGAGGCGTATCGTCCTCACGCGCTACGCTTCGTCCGCACGGACTGCGCTAAGCTCGGAGCGTCGTATCGTCCTCACGCGCTACGCTAAGTCTCGCTTCCGGCT
>JAISXU010000048.1 GCA_031270395.1 Oscillospiraceae bacterium | reverse complement strand
TAATCCGCTCGAAAAGTCTTATCCTTACGGCAAAGCCGCTCGGGACTTTTCTCGCTCAAATGCGCATGTTTCTCGCCGCCTATGGCGGCAACCGAAACATATGCGCGCTATTGATTCGCACGACATATCGTGCGGATTAATATTACAAACCTTCAAGGCGGTGGATATAGTTGCTTTCTGAGAATTTGAGCGGAGCGCTGCGAGCTGTGGCGGGCGCGCTGCAAACGCCCGTCGCCGCCGTGCTGCTATTGCTGATGGCGGCGGCGGCGTTTCTGCTCGGCTCGCTTGTGGTAGAGCTGTTCACGGAGCGGCTGCGCCTGCGCGAGAGACTGCCGGAGCTTGCGGACAGCCTGCGTTCGGAGGGCAGGGACGTAGAGACGGTGATACGCGGCAGCGGACTGCTGAGACGTCAAAAGGCGGCTCTTATTGAAATCACAAGGCATCCTGCACTCAACGGCGTCATGCGCGAGGCGCTCGCCGTGAAGCTCGTACACTCCGAACGCGAGCACTACGAGGGTCTCGTGCGCGCATCGGATCTGATAGTGCGGCTCGGGCCGATGTTCGGACTGCTGGGCACGCTGATACCGCTCGGGCCGGGTATCATCGCGCTCGGACGGGGGGACACACACACGCTCTCACAATCGCTGCTGACGGCGTTTGACACCACAATCGCGGGACTCGTCGCGGCGGCGGCCGCGTTCGTGGTTTCGACAGTGCGCAAGAAGTGGTACGCGGGCTATATGGCCACACTTGAAATGATAGCGGAATGTGTGCTGGAGCAGCTTGCGGAGACGGCGGAGGATACGAGCGATGCTGGGTAAAACAGGGCGGGGGAGGTTCGGCGCCGGCCGCTGGTCTTCCGGCGCCTTTGGCGTTTTCGGCGACGAGGGGATAAACCCGATGGACGGGCTGTCCAACCTCGCGGACGTCATGCTCGTGCTCGCGTGCGGTCTGATGCTGGCGCTCGTTATCAACTGGAACGTGGACATCTCGCCAAAAAGTGACGACACGCGGGCGGACGAGCTCGCGCGCGAGACGGAGCTTGCCGGCGGCGGAAGCGTGGAGCTCGACGCAAGCTCGCAATACGAGCAGATAGGCGAGGGCGTGCTATACCGCGACGTCGCCACCGGCAAGACATACCTCGTCACAAAGGAACAGGGCGGATGACGGGGCGCTCAAAGCGTTCGCTGCCGCGCCTCGCCGCGATATTGCTGCTTGCCGCCGCGGCGCTCGGAGGATGCGGGGGGGTCGATATAAGCGCGGCGATAACCGAGTACGCCGACGCGAAAATCGTGATCTCCGGGCTCGCCGCCGAGGAATTTACCGTGACGCCGGAGGAAATGGCGAAGCTCGACAGCGCATCCGCGCGGGCCTCCGGCCAGTCCGCGAAGGCCGGCACGGTCAGGGGTTTTGGCCCGTCGCTTGAGACCTTTCTCGCGCAATACGGCAAATCGCCGGAGGATTTTTCACTCGTGCGGTTCATCGCGGCGGACGGCTACCGCGTGACTCTGCATGAGAAGTCCCTCGCCGGGCGCGAAATAATCATGGCCATCACGGGAGGCGAGGGGGCGCTGCCACAGTCGGAGCGCCCGATGCGGCTCATCATACCGGAAGCGGAATCGAGCCAGTGGATATACGCCGTCGAAAGAATTGAATTTGAATTGAGGTAGTCCAAATGAAAAAAATCATATCAACACTTCTGGCAATCGCGCTTGTAGCGCTATGCGCGCCGTCCGTCGCGGCAAAGACTACGCCCGCGGGCCAGACGGTCGGCAGCGTGCTTTTTTATATCACAAATGAGGACGGGGACGAAATTCTCGTCTCACGCATCCCGGTCTCCGAGATGGAGGCGGATATGCGAGCGGGCAATATAGACGATACTGTCCACAATTACAGCCTGCTCGACCGCTTCGTGACGACGCTGCATCAGGAGGCGCAGGGCTTCACGGTACAGGAATTTATCGACTACGCCCGCGAAAGCTCGCCGCTCTCCGGTCTGCGCGCATTGCAGCTGTCTCTGTCGGGGGAATCCGAGATCAGCTTCTGGGAGATCGACCAGACGGGCTACGACGAGCTCGATACGTACACGTACGGCGACCTCTACGGGACGCCGCGGTACAACTTTCCGCTGTTATATGAATACTGGAGCTATGAGAAGCAGGATTATTACGACCCGGAGGGAAAGCTGACGCGCGAACAGGTCATAGACAAAATTTTCGCGAACGGGGAGCCGGAGACCGTCATTTTGTCGGTACGCGCGTTCTCCCAGCGCTATATGGTGACGAGCGAGAAATTCCGCGTCGACTACAACATGGAGAACTATTGGAGCGGTCAAGGCCTTCTCGACAACGAGCGCACGATGCGCGTCATGAAGCCCATGACGCGCGACGAGCTGTACAACAGGACTCCGACGGCGTCCGACACGCGCTACTGGGTCGCGAACATCCGCCTGTCAATGGAAAAAGCGCCCGACGTCGCGAGTCTTGGCGAGGTCGCCGCGCCGACGGCGGTGATGACGGAGGCGGGGGATAACTATTATATCAGATTCAACTGCGCGACGCCCGGCGCGACAATACTATATAATCATAACTTCATAAGTCCGAGCTACACACCCACGTCGCCGTACGGCGACGGCGCGGTCATAGTGCCTAAGGAGCACTTCAAATCGGGAACGGTGACTATGACGGCGCGCGCGGTGCGGGAGGGTTACTCCGACGCGGGCGTGGTGACGCTAACGCTTGAGTCGTCCGGCAGGGAGGAAAATCCCGAGAGCTATTCGAGCTATTCCGACGTGCCGGAGGACGAGTGGTACGCTACGGCCGTGGCTTATGTCATGGAAAAGGGGCTGTTTGACCTCACGGGCAAGAACGCGTTTTCGCCGGACGCCCCGATGACGCGCGCCATGCTCGTCACGGCGCTATACCGGCTTGAGAGCTCTCCGGATGTGACAAAATTTATCGATTTCAGCGATATAACGCGCGGCACTCCGCTCTCGGCGGCGGTGTCGTGGTGCGGCTCGGCGGGCATCGTAAACGGATACGAGGACGGAACGTTTAAGCCGGACGATGACATAACGCGCGAACAGATAGCCGCCATGCTGTACCGCCGCGCGCGGTACAAAAATGAGGACGTGTCGGAGCGGGGGGATGTGTCGAAATTTTCGGACAGCGGAGCGATTTCGGGATATGCGCTCGACGCATTGGTCTGGGCTAACGGGCGTGGAATCATCAACGGCATGGGCGACGGCGCCATACGGCCAAGAGGTACCGCCACAAGGGCGCAGGTCGCGCAGATGCTTTTGAATTATGGAGAATCATTGTGAAAAAATTCATTTCAGTCACACTGGCGCTTGTCCTGATATTTTCACTGCGCATTGCGGCGCCGGCAAAGACGCTGCAATCGGCTAAGGGCGAAAACATATTCTTCTACGCCTCGGACGCCGACGGCAGGGCCGTCCTGTTGAAGGTGGTACGGCTTGAAGACCTGAAGATGCTGTCGCACGGGCAGCCCGACGGGAAAAATTATTATATCTCGTCCACCGACAACTATCCGACGACGCAATACTGCGAGGCTCGCGGCATAACGCTCCCCGAGCTTGTCGAGTACGTCAAGGGCGTAACAAGCGTTAGAAACGCGGGAAAAATAACCTTCTCCGGCGGGGACGTTATACGACTGATGGCGACGGATTCCTACGGCAGCTACAACAGGAATTGGACGTATGACGAGCTCTATTCCGTGCCGCGCTATTACTTCGAGGGACTGTTCGACCCCGCGGCGGGGTGGAATACCGGCTGGGAGATAGCGGGGGAGGAGGACTCCAAATTCGGCTTGACGCTCGATGAGTATAACGCGAAGTACAAGGACTCCGATCCGTACTACGGCGACAAGCGCGCGGTTTTCGCGGGCGGCGTCAGAACGGAGCCGATTCTGGCGACGGAATCGTTTTCCGGGCGCACGACGTCCGCCGCTCTCGTCGCGTCCACCGAAATCGGCATAGCGGAAAAAATCGCCGGCAACGGCGGCATCGCGGCCGGCAGTCTGCGCGACATGCTGGAGGATACGTGGTCTCTGCGCCTGTCCCTGCCCATGACCGAGGCCGACCTGATGGCGGCGCACCGCACGGCGTTTGACAATTTCAAGTGGATATACAATCTGCGCCTCGACATGGAGGACGCGTCCGGCATAGTGTCGCTCGGCGCCGTGGCAGAGCCGGCGGCGACTGTTACGCCGAGCGCGTCCGGAGACTCGCTCACCATAGAAATATCGTGCGCAACTCCCGGAGCGTCGATATACTACTCTTTTGACGGCGCGCCGCAAATACCGTATACGGGGCCCGTCGTCGTAGATACAAAAGGCAGGGAGCTGGCGGCCGAGCCCGTCACGTTCTATATGACAGCGGTGCGCGAGGGATACGACGACGCGGGAGTGATCACCGCCAAATATCCCGGACTTGCGCCGGCGTTCCAAACTCTGTACAGCTCCATAGCGGACGCGTCTCTGACCTTTGCGGCGCAAACGGCCGTATCGGCGGACGACTGGGAGCGCTGGTCGGACGCGCTGACGTTCGTCACGCTGAAAGCGCCGTCGTCGGGCGGATATATCCGGATCGACGGCGAAAAGCTGACCATCGACCCCGCCGCAAGGTCGGTCACGTTCGACGGGACGCTGTTTCCCGAGACGGGTTCGTACAGCTTTGTGTTTCACGCCGCCGGTTACGCCGATAAATCCGTATCAGTCGCCATAAAAAAGCGGACGCCGGAGATCTCCGCGAGGGCGGCGGCGCTCGGCGCACCCGTCGTCTTCCGTTTCGGCGACTCCGATTACAGCAGGGGACTGTCGCTCTACGTCACGCCGCCCGGGGGTGTCAGTACGGCTATAGCGTCGGGGTATTTTGACCGCTCGCGTGACGGCATGGCGGTGTTGAAGGCGTCGTACTTTGATAACGCGTCGTGTGTGATAACGGCGCCCGGCGAATACAAATTCAGTCTTGTGAACAGCCGTTACGAGCCGGGCACGGCGGAGACAGTGGTATATATCGGAAACGGCGCCGACGTGCCCGAATTGTCGGACGTCGGCGCCGGCGACTGGTATCACGACGCGGTGACGTATGTTCTGACGAATAAACTGTTTGACACGCGGGAGGAGCGCTTCGGCGCCGGCGAGCATATGACGCGCGCGGAGCTGGCGGCGGCGCTGCGCCGCATGTCCGCGGCGGACGTAACGGAGCGGGACGACGCCGTCGAAGAAATGAGATTTACAGATGTGCCGGAGGACTCCGGGATTTTTGGCGACGTCATGTGGGCGGCGGGATGCGGGATAGTAAACGGATACGGCGACGGCACATTCAGACCGGACGCGCCGATAACGCGGGAGCAGATTGCGGCCATGCTCCACAGATATTCCGAATGGGCATCCGCAGTGAGCGGCGCAGCGCCGACGGGAATCGCGTCATCCACTGTGGAGGAGGGCATCGAACCCGACCCCGCGGGCTACGCCGACGCCGACAGCATATCCGGTTGGGCGGAGGACGCGATGCGCTGGGCTGTGGGCGCGGGAATTATAAACGGAGCGGACGGCAAGCTGTTCCCGCAGGGCACGGCCACGCGCGCGCAGACGGCGCAGATGATACTCAACTACGCCGGCTGACGTCACTCTGCGTCTCGCAGCCACCGCGCCAGCTCGCTCACTCCCTCCAGCGCGGACGCGTCAAGCGCCGCCGGAAGCATATCCGTGCGCAGCGACAGTACGGTGTGTTCCTCAAAGCCGCGCGCGTTCATCATCCGGAACATGACGCGCGCCGAGTGGAGAGCGCCGCCCTTGTCGCCCTTACTGCCGCCTCCGACGAGTATGAGGCCGGCCTTTTTCGGCCTGAGCGTGAACGGGTCGTGTAATTTATGTTCAGCGCCGTGATGGATTTGGAAGCGACTGGCGACGCTCAGGAGCGGGCCGGGCAGATTCGACAGATATATGGGCGACGCTATGACCACATTGTCAAAATCGTCGGCGTAGATCACGCGCATGTCGTCGTCAATGACGCACCCTCTAACCGTCCAGCAGCTTCGGCAATCGACGCACGGGCTGATATTCGCGCGATACGCCGATAACTCGGTACATTCACCCCGCAAATCAAGGCGGAGCCGTCTCAGCAGCGCGGTGGTGTCCCCGTCCGCGCGCGGCGATCCGTTGATAATAAGTGTTTTTGACATCACAGACTCCACCCCAACATACCCGGGCCGTCACGCGTCCGGCGGGCGCCGGCATAATCTCAGCCGCCGCCGACGTCCGAAAACGGGCGGAGCTTCCGCCGTGACCCTGTTCCGTTACCGCCTTGCCGTACCGCGCAGCGCCGCGGCTCCTATAGTTACGCACCTCGAACCGAGCTCGTTAAACAGGACGCACGGCCAGTCATCTGCCGTGCGTCCTGTTTTATTGTGCGGTGGGGGGAACCCCTTAGTACATGCCCCCCATGTCCGGCGACGCCGGAGCTGCGGGCGCCGGGGGCTCGGGAATGTCCGAAACGAGCGATTCGGTCGTCAGAACCATCGAGGCGACCGACGCGGCGTTTTCAAGCGCGGAACGGCACACCTTTGTCGGATCCACTATGCCGGCCTTGATGAGATCGCCGTATTCCTCCTTCGCGGCGTCGAAGCCGAAAGCCGGGTTTTCGCTGTTTTTAACTTTGTCAAGAATAACGGGCCCCTCGAGTCCGGCGTTTACCGCTATCTGCTTTGTCGGCGCCTCCAGAGCCTTCACGATGAGCGCGATGCCCGTTTTTTCGTCTCCGGACGCCTTCGCAAGCAGCTTCTCGACCGCCTTTGCCGCCACGACGTACACCGTGCCGCCGCCCGGAACGATACCTTCCTCGACAGCCGCGCGCGTAGCGTTGAGCGCGTCCTCGATGCGCAGCTTCTTCTCCTTCATCTCCGTCTCGGTCGCCGCGCCCACCTTGATAACGGCCACGCCACCGGACAGCTTCGCCAGTCTCTCCTGAAGCTTTTCCTTATCATAATCGGAGGTCGTCTGGTCGATCTCGGTGGTGATCTGATTTATGCGCGCCTTGATGTCGTCGGGGCTCCCCGAGCCCTCCACGATTATCGTGTTGTCCTTTGAGGACTTGACCTGACGCGCCGTGCCGAGCTGATCGACCGTCGCATCCTTGAGCTCCATGCCGAGCTCGCTGGAAATGACCTCTCCGCCCGTCAGCGCGGCGATATCCTTCAGCATCTCCTTGCGCCTGTCGCCGAAGCCGGGGGCCTTTACGCACAGGCAGACGAACGTGCCGCGCAGCTTGTTGAGTATGATGGTCGCCAGCGCCTCGCCCTCGACGTCCTCCGCGATTATAACGAGCTTGCGCCCCTGCTGTACAACCTGCTCCAGAACGGGAAGTATCTCCTGGATATTTGATATTTTCTTGTCCGTTATGAGGATATACGGCTCGTCGATCACGGCCTCCATCTTCTCGGAGTCGGTCACCATGTACGGCGTGATGTAGCCGCGGTCAAACTGCATCCCCTCGACGACCTCGGAATACGTCTCGGCGGTCTTCGATTCCTCGACGGTAATGACGCCGTTGCGCGACACCTTGTCCATCGCCTCTGCGATGAGATTGCCTATCGCCTCGTCGCTCGAGGAGACGGCTCCGACGCGCGCGATGTCCTTTGAGCCGGACACGGGGTTCGAGTTGGCCTTGATCGCCTCGACGGCCGCCACGACAGCCTTTTCGATGCCCTTCTTCATGATCATCGGGTTGGCGCCCGCCGCCACGTTCTTTATGCCCTCGTGGACAATAGCCTGCGCGAGCAGCGTCGCCGTAGTCGTGCCGTCGCCCGCCACGTCGTTCGTCTTTGAGGCGACCTCCTTCACTAGCTGGGCGCCCATGTTCTCAAACGGGTCCTTCAGCTCGATCTCCTTTGCGATAGTCACGCCGTCGTTCGTTATGATCGGGGCGCCATACTTCTTGTCCAGAACGACGTTTCTGCCCTTCGGCCCGATAGTCAGCTTGACGGTGTCGGCGAGTTGGTTGATTCCTCTCTCAAGAGCCCTGCGCGCGTCCTCGCCGTAAATGATCTGCTTTGCCATATCTGTTAGTACCTCCCTGATGTAATTATTGTATTGTTGATAGAAATGTTACCCCTGAATAATTTCGCTTGCGGCGCCTCTCATTCTCACGTTCTCACATTTTTCGCGGCGCGGCAAACGGAATTATTCTCTTATAACAATGGCGAGAATGTCGCTCTGTCTGACGATAGTCATCTCATCGTCGCCGATTTTGACCTCCGTACCGCTGTACTTCCCGGTGATGACGCGGTCGCCCTTTTTGACCTCCATGACGACCTCGTTGCCGTCTACAATACCGCCCGGCCCCACCTCAATGACTTCATATTCCTGCGGCTTTTCCTGCGCCGCGCTTGTGAGGATGATACCGCTCTTTGTTTTTTCCTCCGCCTCGATCTGCTTGATGATTACTCGGTCCGCCAGTGGCTTTAGTGTCATTTTGAATTACCTCCCCGTATTTCTGATTTACGCCTTACTTCGTGCCGTCCGTATGTTTGGAATGCGTTAGCACTCTACGGCGGCGAGTGCTAATACGCTTATAATAATCTACGTTGTATTATTCTGCAACCGCCGTTTCCGGCCAAAACAAGGCGATTATACCGGTTTAGCGCGAATTATGCAATATCTTATCAAATGTCTTCACGAATGACGTATTTGCGCGATATTTTACAATCTTTGACGTTTGCCAATAGCGCGCATACAAATTACACACAGTCATACCGCCGTATTAGCAGCCCGACAAACCCGTGACAAACGACAGGCTGTACATTTTCGCCGCGGTGTGTTACTATTGCGTAGAGACGCGTCGCGACAGGCGGCGACGGGCCGGGAGCTCCGCCGGCGGGGGAGTGGAGGCACTTGACGGCCGGGGAGCTTCGGCGGTTAAGCTATTAATTCGCACGATATATCGTGCCGACTTCGTCCAAAGCCGAAACGAAGCCCAACGGAGTGGGTTCGTTTCGGAGAGGACGCACGACGAAGCGGGAGAGGAGCGGAGTATACGACGCTCCGAGCTTAGCGTAGTCCGTGCGGACGACGCGGCGAGAAACATGCGCATTTGAGCGAGAAAAGTCCCGAGCGGCTTTGCCGTAAGGATAAGACTTTTCGAGCGGAGTAATAATATAATCATACGATTCGAGGCATTTTTGGATGGGTT
>JAISXU010000021.1 GCA_031270395.1 Oscillospiraceae bacterium | reverse complement strand
AAATTGCCGCATCCTGAGAAAGCCATAATACGCAAGGGATATTTCCCCGATACCGCCGTCAATTTACCGGGTGGATTCAAATTTGTCAATCTTGATTTAGACTTGTATGCGCCGACACTAAAAGGCTTGCGTTTGTTTTATCCGAAAATGGTCTGCGGAAGCGTAATTTTGATCCACGACTATTTTCCCGATTATTATCCGGGGGTTAAGCAAGCGGTAACCGAATTTGAGGAAGAATTGATTTCGACCGGGCATGAGAGATTGTTGAAAATTCCGGTTGGAGATAGGATATCAATAGCAATAATAAAAAGATAATGATTATGGGAATGTTATACATGGTTCGGGTGTCAAAAGTCCGTCTGGCGATAAGCGCGCCGATTTTTTCGTCAGACTATACAAAAAACGCAGTGAATACTTTGTGTATTCGCGAGGCTTTTTGTGACGTATGACGGAATAAATCGCCGCTTAGCGGTGGGCGTGACTTTTGACACCCGAACCATATTATAGGTTCGACATTTTGTATGTAAGGATGTAATTGTGATGCGCAAAATTACGTGTGTTACGATAGCGTATAACGCGGAGAAAACATTGGGAAGAACTATATCCAGCATTATTCACCAGACAATGCTCGATTTTGAATATATCATAATTGACCACGGCAGCACAGATGGAACACGTGATATTATGCGGTCGTACATGCGTGAAGATATTCGCATAAAATGTGTGTATATGGATAAAAATACCGGAAGTGAAAATTTACCAAATTTAGTATTGGAAACATTACGCGGTGCGTCGGGTGAATGGTTTGCGGTACTTGACGCTGACGATGAATATAAAGTTGACTTTTTTGAAAAAATGCTCGCATTTGCAAAAGATAACCAACTCGACTTCGCTTGCTGCGGCAGCGAATTTGTTGATACGGAGACAAATTCGACATACCATTATAGAAAAGCTGAGCAAACTTTGCTTCTTACAAGCGCAAATGAAATAGACATCTACTTTTCGCAATATTATCAATTTCTCCGCGTGTGGTGGGGGAAATTGATTTCGAATAGATTGTTTATGAAATGTGATTTTTCAAAAACAAAGGGATTGGTTATTTCTGATACTGTCATTGCAATTATATTATTACAAAATTCCAGAAAAGTAGGTATACTTAACGAATGTTTACACAGATATTATTTTTCGACCGCTTCCGCATCGCACGTATATTTTAGTTTTCTTCCGGCATTTCATATATCGATTTATGACCAAGCCCGCGACTTCCTTATCTCCAAAACCGGCGGCGTTTCCCCGCAAAATGACGAATTCCTGCTTGTCGTCCACATGAATGCCCTCATAGACACCCTTTCCGTATTGCTCAACGCCGACCTTCCCGAAAGCGAAAAAATAGACGCGTTGCGGGATATGTTCTTGTGCGAGCACGCGAGGACGCTTGCCGCGCGGGAGGATTTCGGTGCGCTCTTCGGCGACGCACCCGGGCAGACGCGTCGGCGCGGTGAACTGTTCTCGGCGGCTGCAAACTGGCTGCTCACGCGCGAGGAAGTCGCCGACGAGCAGATCGAGGGCTACTGCGAGCTCGGGGAATTCCTTTGCGCCGCCTGTGAGAACGCCGACGGCTGGATATTTTTCAAGAAGCTGCTCGCGCAATTCTTAGTGGAGAACAATCGTACGGACGAAGCCAAACCGAGACTCGATGAGCTGCGCGAACTGCTGCCGGACGATGATGAGATCAAGGCGATGATTGGTGATACGGGCGCGACTTTGGCCGGCCCGTCAGGTACTGACGGGCCTTGCGGCGACGCCGGCGTCGCCGCAAGGCTGCGCGATGAAAAAAACTTTGTAGCCGGTGCGGAGCGCCAAGACTTCATCATAGTGGGAGCAAACTCGTGGGGAGGCGTTTTATATCAGAAGCTGGTCGCCGAACGGGGAAGCGCAGCGGGCGTCTCGCTATGCGACTTGACAGGCAAGTTTGCTGGGAAAATCGTGAACGTCGGAAGCGCGGGGAGCGTCCGGGTAATGCCCTTTGAAAAACTGCGCGCGCTCCCCGTCCGTGAACGTCGGCGCACGGCGGTCGTACTCGCCGAACAGCAGTTATATTGGAAGTCCGCGCTCGCGGCGCTGAAGGAAAGCGGTATCGGCGACGTCTATGTGCTTCCCACGCACGCGTATACGGACGCGTCGGTAAGAGCGACGGATCTGTTATACAAAGTCCCCGCGGAGCGTCCGATTTTGACTTATTACGAATATCATGTGACAGATCACTGCAATCTGAAATGTAAGCACTGCGGACACTTCTCAAATCTTGTGGCGGCGCCCGTGTATTGTGACCTGGAGCAATATAAAAAGGACGTCAAAAGACTCGGAGAGTTATTCTGGAATGTCGCCAGACTGCGTCTCATGGGCGGAGAGCCGCTATTGAATCCGGAGCTTCCGGAGTTTATACGCGTGACGCGGGAAACATTTCCGGTGGCCGATCTGCACGTCGTCACAAACGGTCTGCTCATTCCCACGGCGGACGGGACTGTGTTTGAAGCAATGCGCGAGCACCGCGTCACATTTCATATTTCGGGTTACGCGCCGACACATAAAATGCGCGGCAAAATAGAGGCTCGCTGCGCGGCGGAGGGCGTGGTCTTCGGGATCGACCCCTTAATAAAGGAATTTACGACTACGCAATTACCGCTGCTGGAAATGCCGCCGTCCGACGACTGGGAAGCGGCGAAGCGCGTGCACAAGCAGTGCGGATTTAACGCCATGTGCCACTTTCTTCGCGACGGATACCTGTACTACTGCGGCGGCGCGCTGCTGCCGATTCTATATGACAGATTCGGGCTGGACATAACGGAAAACCATTTGTACATGAATATAGACAAAATGCGCTTTGATCTGTCGGACATGACGCTTGACGGCTGGGAAATGAACGAAATCCTCGACAACGCGCACGAGGAGTGCCGCTACTGCGTCAATACAAAGCCGCGCGCGGCGACAATCCCGTGGGAGACGTGTCCGTCGGAAAACGCTAGACTTGAGGATTATCTTTAGCCGGTAAAGAGGCGAGATGTCAATGCTGCCCGGGTAGAGCTGCGACGAAACGAAAATCGCCCCGCCCCGCCTTTTGCGGCTGTCGGAAAGCACCGCCCTCGTCCTGTAGGGTCGACCGCCCCCGGTCGCCCGCGGCTCTCTCGTCCCCTCTATGCGGCGTGCCGCCGCTTGTATGTCTGGCAAATAATTGTTATCTTGTCATGCCTCCGGCGGCAAACCCGAGAAATATTTTTTGCGATATACTGCCCGACCTCTTACCAAGCAAGAGCACCGGCGACGCCCCCAGCGTCGTCATCAAAAAAACAAACAAAATTACGTCAGATACGCTTTTTTTGCTTGCGCAGTAACAGGAGGACTCCGCAAGACGCCGCCGCGAACAATACTGCGTAAGCTATATATCCGTCCGCGTCGCCGGTCGGCGGATTCGCTCCGCCCTCCGGCGGTTCCGGATCGTGGATTTGGGATTCACCAGGAGTTTCAGGAGGTGTCGCGCTTCCCGATGGACTCGGCGGCGGACTGTCGTCAAAGGTTGCGGGATTTTGAGGCGTAGGCGTCTCCTCATTTGGCTGTTCTTCGGAGGGAGTCGTCGTGGGCGTGGGCGTTGGTGTGGGCGAAACCTCGTCCTCCGGCGTTTCGGTTGGCGGCTCGGTCGGCGAATCGGTCGGCGGCGGGCTATCGGGGGTGTTAAACGTCAATCTGCCTGAGCCATATACCGTCAAAGATCCCGTCGAAAGACCGACAAAGGCTTGCACGGTATACCAATCCTGCGAACCGTCGTCGGCGTTCTGATGCACCAAAACCGTCGGAATGGGATAGCTTGCGGTCGTCTGCCCGCGGGTAAACGCCTCTATGGTGACGGGCTTGCCGTTGGCAAGTTGAGAATTCTCGGGTATTCCGATGTAAAACGGTGTCCCAATGTCAATCCCGCTGCCTCTGTTGACCTCCGCATCGGTGAGTCCGTACTTGACGAGATTGGCGGGTATGGCGGCTGACGGTTGCGCAGCCGTGTAGAATCCGGCGGAGTTGCCTGTTGTGTCGCTTGATATTTCCAGATAAAC
Source organism: Oscillospiraceae bacterium (assembly GCA_031270395.1). Lineage (GTDB taxonomy): Bacteria > Bacillota > Clostridia > Oscillospirales > Oscillospiraceae > JAISBX01. Next base: position 8,047 of record JAISXU010000021.1, on the reverse strand, counting down.
TTTCTCCAACGATTTTACGCCGGAGGACGCCGTGGCGGTGAACGGACCGTAGAAGTCAACGCCGCCGGACCGCGTCGGAGTCATAGTGGCGCTTCCGCCGGAGATATTGAGTGTAAACTGTTCTGCGGGAGAGTATTCGGCGGCGGGCGACGCCTTCTCGGCGCCGTCGATGAGCGCATTCAACAGCAAGTAAAACTGTGTTTCTATTTCCGGAGTAAAGTTAGTGCTGATAATTTCGACGCCGTTTGTAAAATGCCATATTGCGGCTTTGGTAGCCATAACAGCCACCTTCCACAAGTCCACACTACTCATGGTTGCTATCGAACTCAATCCCGGCAACTCGGCTCTCATCCTAACGAGCGAGTTCATATCCGAAAAGCCGTTTTGCAGTATCCAGACAATTTCGTCCCAATTTTCGCGTTGGCTCGCGGGAAGCAGATCAGGTGATACCGCGACGTAATTCGGAACAGTATCAAGTACCTCCGCCCCACTACCTTCAGTACTTGCATCATCTTGTCCGTCGCGAGCGTAGCTGTGGAATGGCACCGCAGCGTCTATGCAGTAAACCTGACTGATTGCCCACGAGCCGCTCGCTGATCCTAAAAATGCGCCTCCTATCGGGATGTCGCCGACATGCTGTTCGTCCTCAAAAGGCCCCGGAATATTGTATGTCATTTGTATATCGTCGTAGTACGCTACCTGCACGGTGTACGTGTTCGTGTCCGGAGCCGCAAGCGCGGGCGCGCCGACCAGCATGGCCCCAACCACGAGCAGAGAAAGCAGGGATAACAATCGCCTTTTTATCATACTACATGCACTCCATTTCATTTTTTGCGCAACCGGCAATAATTTACATTTTGCGACACACTACAGATACTACGACTTTTTGACAGCAGTGTCAATAAAAATTTATTTCGTTAGCCCGCCCGTACCATGCCGTTTCAGCTCAAACGGTCTCGCCCGTTCGGAACGCCATTCGGGACGCGTCCCTCGTAGGGCACATGGATTTGACCTTTAAAAATAGCCAATCGACAGTAGCAGACGAACTACGCCCCCGCATTTTGGGGGGTGGGGATTCTAAAGGGGCGGGGAGGGGAAGCCCCGCCCCTTTAGTCGGCTTTTGGTGACTTTTCGCCGATACGAAAAGTCACCCGCCGGAGGCATGACAAGAATGAATAAGCGCCAGACGCGTGGGCGGCGAAAGCCGCAAGGATGGGACGAGAGAGCGATGGACTCCCCTGCCCCTACAGACCGTTTATTTCACGCACGTTATGACAGGAGACAAAATGCCCCGCGAGGACCTCTGAGTATGTGGGCGGTTCACGACGGCATATGTCGGTCGCAAACGGACAGCGCGCGACAAAACGGCACTCCGGTTTTGGCTCGACAGGGGACGTCAATTCGCCGCGCAGCGCGACCTTTTCCCTCACGCGATCGATGTTAGGCACGGGAATCGCGGACAAAAGGCCCTTTGTATACGGGTGCATCGGCTTGGCAAACAGCTCCTTCGCCTCGCACTTCTCCACCATTATACCCGTGTACATGACAAGGATGTCCGTCGAAATATGCTTCACGACGGATAGGTCGTGCGTCACAAAAATATATGTCAAGCCCTGTTGCTCCTGCAAATCCTGGAGTAGGTTGAGTATCTGCGCCTGAATGGAGACGTCTAGCGCGGAGACCGGTTCGTCGCAGACAATAAAGGTCGGTTCGAGCGCGAGCGCGCGGGCGACGCCTATGCGCTGTCTGCGTCCGCCATCAAGCTCGTGCGGATACGAGGACGCAAAACGCCGTGACAGGCCCACCATATCCATAAGCTCGAACACCTTTTTCCTCCGGTCGGCGGAGCTCTGTAAACGGAAAGTTTTCAAAGGATCGGCTATCAGATCCATAACGCTCATGCGCGGATTCAGCGACGAGTACGGATCCTGAAAAATTATCTGCATTTTCCGCCGCAGCTCTATGTTTTCCTTATCCGTGACGCGCGTGATGTCGCGGCCCTCAAAAATTATCCTTCCGTCGGTCGGCTCAATCAGCTTGAGGATGACCCTGCCGAGCGTCGATTTCCCGCAGCCGCTCTCCCCGACGACGCCGAGGGTATCCCCGCTGTCAATGGAGAAGCTTATATCGTCTACGGCGTGCAGTACCCCGGACGGCGTTTTGAAATATTTCTTCAGGTGCTCCGCCCTCAAAAGCTCGCCCATATCAGATCTCCCCTCCCGCGACGCGCCGGCAGCGCACAAAATGTCCGCGCTCCGTCTCGCAAAGCTCCGTGCTCCCGCTCCCGCAGTCGTCACACGCGTGAGCGCACCGCGCGTGGAACTTGCATCCGGACGGCAGATCCGCGGGGTCGGGCATGAGCCCCGGAATCGGGTTTAGCCGTCTCACATCCTTGTCAAGTGATGGGATCGAGCCGAAAAGTCCCAGTGTGTACGGGTGCCGCGGGTTATGGAATATGCGTTCCAACGCGCCGATCTCAACGATTTCACCCGCGTACATAATTGCCACGTCGTCGCAGGTCTCGGCGACGATGCCGAGATCGTGGGTGATGAGCAGCATGGACGAGCCCAATTCATCCTTCAGCTCCCTCATCATTTCGAGTACCTGCGCCTGGATCGTCACGTCAAGCGCCGTCGTCGGCTCGTCCGCGATAAGCAGCTTGGGGTTACACGCCAGCGCCATAGCGATGACCGCGCGCTGCTTCATGCCCCCGGAAAACTGGTGCGGATAATCCGCCGCGCGTTCCGCCCTTATGCCCACGGTCTCCAGCATACCCTCGCTTTTTTCCCTCGCCTCCGCCTTCGAGCATCCGCTGTGCTGAATGATCACCTCGGATATCTGGTCGCCTACGCGAAGTATCGGATTGAGCGCGGTCATGGGGTCCTGATAGATCATTGATATGTCGTTGCCGCGAATCATCCGCATTTTGCCTTGCGAGGCCTTGAGCAGATCCGCGCCTTCAAACAGTATCTGTCCGGAGATGATTTTCCCGGGCGGCTTCGGTATGAGTCCGAGGATACCGAGAGCGGAGGTAGTCTTGCCCGCGCCGGTCTCGCCGACGAGTCCCAGCGTCCTGCCGGCCTCGATAGACAGATCGATCCCGTTTACGGCCTTGACCGTGCCGCCCCGCGTGACGTAGTGGATCGTCAGATCATTGATTTGGAGTAAGCTCATAGACCTTCCCCCTCAGTCCTTCAGCCGCGGATCAAGCGCGTCACGCAGCGCGTCGCCAAACAGATTGAAACCAAGAATAGTCAGCATGATGAATATGGACGGAAACACGATGATCGGCCAGAAATCGCGTATATACGCCCTGCCGTCCGCCAGAATGGAGCCCCATTCCGGTATGGGCGGGTGAACGCCCAGCCCGATGAAGCTCAGGCCGGAAATCGCCATGATATTTGCGCCAATCCCCAACGTCGCGCCGACAATGAGCGGGGCTATAGTGTTTGGGAGTATGTGCCTGAATATAACGCGCAGATGGCGCGAGCCCGTCGCGCGAGCCGCCTCTACAAACTCGCTGTCCTTGATCGACATGACGGTGGAGCGGATTATGCGCGCGCTGTACGGTATACCCGACAGCGAAATCGCCAGCGCCGTGTTTACAGGGCCGGAGCCGAGGGAGGACGAGATAGCTATCGCCAGCAGCAGCGGCGGGATCGCCATGAGAATATCGAGCGCGCGCATGATAACAGTGTCCGTCTTGCTGCCGAAATAACCGGAGACCGAGCCGATGAAAACGCCGATAAAATTCGAGATCACCGAGGCGAGTATCGCGATGAGCAGTGAAATCCTGCCGCCGTACAGCAGCCGCGTCCAAAGGTCGCGTCCAAAGTTGTCCGTGCCCATTATATGCGAGGCGTCCGGAAGCTTGAATCTGTCGGGAAAGCTCTGCGCGTCGTATGGATACCGTGTGAACAGCGGCGCGAAAACCGTGAGGACGACGAGCAGGAGCACGATGATAACGCCCAGCAGCCCGATTTTGTTGCGGAAGAGCCGCGAAAGCACGTCGCTCCACTGCCCTCTTTTGCGTGTGACGTCCGCCAACGCAGACGGCGCGTCGCTTTTGTTCCGTTTCACGCCGCGCCCCCCTCGTTTACCGGCGGCAGCGTTCCGCCCGATTTTTTGATTTTGCCCTTCTTCGCGGAATATTGCGCCTTGATGCGCGGGTCGATCATTGCGTAGAGCAGATCGACGACAAGGTTCAGAATACACACGATGAGCGAGATAAGCAGCACGGAGCCGTTGATGACGGGGTAATCACGTCCGATAATTCCGCCCATGAGATACATTCCGAGTCCGGGTATGCCGAAAATCGTCTCCACGATTATCGAACCGGCGAGCACTGAGGTCATAAACCCGCCGGTGACTGTAATGAGCGGGATGAGGCAGTTTTTTAGGGCGTGCTTTCTTATAATTACCCCCTCTTTGAGACCTTTCGAGCGCGCCGTGCGGATGTAATCCTGCCGGATCACCTCCAGCATCGTCGTCCTGGACATCCGCATGACGACGGCGATCCCCGGGAGCGCGCTCGTGACCACGGGCAGTATCCACGCCTTCCATGACCCCAGTCCGTTTACGGGCAGCCAGCGGAGCACGACGCCGAAGAGTATCAGCGACAGGAGCGCGAACACGAACGCCGGTATCGCGTTCATGACAAGCGCGGCGACGGTGAGCGCGGCGTCAGCCGCGCCGTATTGGCGGATAGCCGAGAAGATGCCAAGCGGCATCCCCACGACCGCCATGACGAATATTGTCAGCACTCCGATACACAGCGTAATGGGGAATCGGGCCGCTATCTCGTCCGATATGGACAGGTTTGACAAATACGATCTGCCCAGATCAAAGCGTACGAAGGCGTTCCAGATATACTTGCCCAACCTTATAAAATACCCCTGATCAAGCCCCAGCTCCGCCGCCTTTTGAGCGTATCTCTCCGGAGTGTATCCGGGCCCGAGCATAGCGGCGATCGGGTCTCCGGGCGTGAAATATGTGATAGTGAATACAATGATCAAAACCCCCAGCATGACAGGGAGCATCCACAAAAGCCTTTTAAGAGCGTATACGAGCATTTTTTGACCATTCCTTCCAAAACTCGCCGTTATCGCGTCAAATGGGGGAGCTTATTCCCTCCCCCATTTGAGCGGAACGCACTCGCGGCGGCGCGGTTATTGCCACGCGGACGCCAGTCCGAATTTATGCAACTGATAGAAGTTGACCGACAGCGTGTATTTGTTGATCTGTTCCTTCGTGATTTCGTCGGTGCGGAAGCCGATGACCGATACGGAGTCCGCAAAGGGGATTATCAGCGCCTCGTCGTATATATGCTGTTGTATTTCCCTGTAGGCCGCGTTGCGCTCCGTCTCGTCCGTGTTATGTACGAGCTCCGCGAACAGCTCCAGGAAACGCGCGTCGTCGATGAACGTCCACGACAGTCCGCCCTCTTTTCTGTCGGCGGTGAAGATAGACCGGTACGGGTCCATCGTCGGTGACGACGCGGTGTTCCAGTACGGGCCGAAGTCCGTGCCGCCGGGCGAGAACCACTCGCCGATAACGGCGGAGATGTCGCCGAACTGCGCATCGACGGTAATACCGACCTGTGACAGATAATACTGTACGGCCTCTGTAAAGTCCTTGAACAACTGGACGTCAAACATGAGCGTCTGAAGCGTCAGTTCACCCGGGGCGTAACCCGCTTTGGCGAGATATTCCTTGGCGAGCTCCTGATCGAATTCATATTTACCCACGTCAACGTAGTACGGCGACGCGTTCGGCGTGATGGAATTTGCCGGAATATACGTGTCCCCGAGGATCGTGCGTCCGAGTTCCTCCCAGTTGACGGCGTGAGCGACGGCAAGACGGACGTTTTTATCATACCAGGCGCTGTTGTCGAGATATCCAAACTGCATGAAGTATGTCACGCCGTCCGAGCGGAGTGAGACGTCGATATTATCGGGCTTACTGTTCACAAAGGTGGAGTACACCGGCGTGGTCAGCTCGCAGAACACGATATTTCCGTTTTCAAGGTCCATATACATCGTGGACGCGTCGGGATAATACTTGATCGTCCACTCATCAACGTAGTAGTCCCCGACCTCCTTGTTCCAGTAATCGTCGCGCAGATTGAGCTTTATGTAGTTGTCGTAGCTGTATTCGGAGCAGGCATACGGGCCGGAACCCACGGGCTTGTACCACTCGTCGGAGTCGAAGCCGACGCTCTCCGCCCACGACTTGCAGATGAGATACATCTCCGTGTCCGTAAACGGGAGATAGGCCTGCTCGAACTTCAATACGGCCGTCAATTCGTCACGTGCGGCGCACTGATCGAAGATGATGCCCATCCCGTCGAGATACGTCGCGCCCCGCGCATTGTGCGAGACGTAGCTGTACACAAGGTCCTCCGCCGTAGCCTTTTCGCCGTTTGAAAAGTATATGCCGTCCTTCATCTTCATAACGAAGGTGGCGTCGTCCTCCCAATACCAATCCGTCAGGATGTCCGACGATATTTTTTTCGTGGCGGGGTCTGTGGTGAAGATGACGTCAAACACGGCGTAGCAAGCCGTCCGGCTCTCCGCTGGCGAGCCGCCGGACAGGAACGTACCCAGATATCCTGTCACGCCGATCGTTTTTGAGACCAATTCGTCGCCGGGCTGCTGCGCCGGCGTGTCGGGAACCGCACTCGCGGACGGCGTGTCCGCGGTCGGCGAATTCGTCTGGGAATTGTCCGCCGGGGGCGACTCCTTCGCGCAGGCGGACAGCCCCGCCAACAGCGCGCACGTCAGGATGATGGCTGCTAATACTCTGATTTTCTTCATTTTCGATACTCCTTCTAAATAAAATAAAAATTGGCTCTTCGCGGACAATCGCCCGCGCCGCCTATTCCGTCAGCCAGCCGAGGGCGTTTTCCACAGCCTTTTGCTGTTCCTCGCTCTGTGCAAACTCCCGCTTGTGGCGCTGGTCGCCGAATATAAGACACTCGTTGGCGCCATAGCCGAGGTCCTGAAACGCGAAAGCGATGTTATAGCAGATCGTCTCGGCGACGGAGTCGGGCGAGCCGCCGAACGTGATGGCTACCACGAGTTTTTTGTCGGGCGAGGTGATCTTGGTGAAGCCGTTCTTCGCGAAATCATATTCTACGTAAAATCTGTCCTGAAATTCTTTGTAGTGCCCCGGCGCCCCCCTGCCGTACATGGGCAGCGCGACGAAAACGGAGTCGGCCGCCCTGCATTTTCTGATGATGTCCGCCGCCGCGTCCTGGAAGACGCATGTCTGCGTCCCGGTGTCGTGACAGACGTCGCACCCGATGCAGGGCGAAAATTTTTCGCCGTAGATGCGGAACGATTCATAATCAATATTGTTCCGGCTCAGATATTCCGCCGCAAATCCGCACATCGCGGCGGAGTTGCCGTCAGGGCGGGGACTGCCGTTGATGATGACCACTTTCTTCATTGTGAACCTCCGAATTATCATAACTTTCCTCCGAGTATGTAGGTTTTGGCGCTCACAGAGCGTGTCGAGCTGTTCTTTCGTCAACTGCGTCTGGCGTGTACGCGCGTATCCTGCGTGATTCCCTCCTTATCAAAATTTTGGATTTGGCAATAGAATACCATTTTCTTTGAGAAAAAGCAATTGTGTTAGGTAATTTTCGCCGAAATACAAAAAGATTTGAAAAAGGCTAAAAAAAGTGTTGACAAGGGGATGCGAGGTGTGGTAGGATAAAAGTCCGCGAGCGAAAGAGCGGGCCGCGCGGACATAGCGCGCGCGGATGCACCTTGTAAATTAAACAATGTACGAAACGAACGCACCAAAAGAAAAGGGAAGAGTTGGGGCAAGTGTGAGTCAGCGCACGTGTGCCCAACTATAAAAAATAGACTTTGAGAAGCTTGGAAGAGCGACTCGATGAATGACGGTTTTAGCGTCCCGCCCGGGAGGGCAAGGGGCGATAAGATACGATTTATTGAGAGTTTGATCCTGGCTCAGGACGAACGCTGGCGGCGTGCCTAACACATGCAAGTCGAACGGTGTGACGCAAAGCACAGAGTGCTTT
>JAISXU010000013.1 GCA_031270395.1 Oscillospiraceae bacterium | reverse complement strand
GACGTCAAATGGACGGATCTCGACGAGGCGATACCGGCGTTCTTCGCGGGGGCGTTCATGGCCTTAGCCTACAGTATAACGTCCGGCATCGCCGCAGCGTTCATTTTTTACTGCATCGTCAAGCTCTGCAGGAAAAAATCAAAAGACCTCCACCCGATCCTCGTAGTCTCGACGCTGCTCTTTATTCTCAATTTTGTGCTTCAAGCGGTGGTGTGATCTTGGCTCACACAAACGCCGCCTCGGGAGGTATCGGCAAATGGACATATCACTTCAATCGCGTACAACGGCAGGTTCAGCAGCCGATCCTCGCGCTTGTAGTCGGCCATGGAGGTGCGGACCGATAATTGGGGCTGAAATTTCTCCCGATACATTTTCAGGCTTTTCGCTTTCAGATTGGTTTCGGCTTTCACTTCAATGGGAATGACCGCGCTGCCGTTATCCACGACAAAATCGATCTCCGCGCCGCCCCGGTCATTCGTCCAGTAATAGGTTTCCAGGCCCTTGACGGTTTTGAGCTGTTGCAATACATACTGCTCGGTCAGCGCGCCCTTGAATTCCTTGAAAAACTCGCTGCCATCCAAAAGTGTGCTTTGGTTCAGGCGCACCATGCAGGAAAGCAGACCGACATCAGCCAGAAACAGCTTGAAGGATTTCAAGTCCTCGTAGGCTTTGAGCGGCAGGTTGGGCACGTTCACTCGATGCACCTTATGAACCAGACCGCAGTCGGTCAGCCACAGCATGGCCTGTTCGTATTCCTTTGCCCTCGCGCCTTCCCGGATCAGTCCGTAGATGAATTTTTTATTTTCCCTGGTGAGCTGGGCGGGAATGCTGTTCCAAAGCATCCGGATACGTGGCACGATGTCATTAGGCGCGTGCTTGGAAAAGTCTTGCTCATAGGCGTCGAGAATACTCCGCTGAATTTCCCGAGCCTCGCCGAAATCCCTGTTTTCGGAAAAGCTGTGTACGACTTCCGGCATTCCGCCCACATAGTAATAGTATTTGAGCATGTCGATATAAGTTTGCTTGAAGGTAGTCGCCATAGCGAAGTCGCCTTTTTGCAGCAGCTCCACATATTGGCCGCCGCCCACGGCGCTTAAAAACTCCGTGAAGCTCAGGGGGTATAAGTCTAAAAACTCCGCCTTGCCCACAGGGAACGATGTGCCCTGATGCAGCGCGACGCCTAGGAGCGAACCGGCGCATATGATTTGATACTGCGGCGCGTTCTCGCTGAAATATTTTAGCGAAGTCAGGGCTTTGGGTACTTCCTGCACTTCATCGAAGATTAGCAGGGTATTTGCGGGGTCGATCTTTTGGCCGGAGTAGAGTTCCAGCCCTGTCACGATCCGCTCCACGTCCAAATCAGCCGAAAATAAATCCCTCATGCGCTGATTGTTGTCAAAACTGATGTAGACTGTTTTCTCAAAGGCAACCCGGCCGAACTCTTTCATCAGCCAAGTCTTGCCGACCTGTCTTGCGCCGCGGATAATGAGCGGCTTTTTGTTCCGCTTCGCTTTCCACTTATGCAGTTCCTCTATCGCTGGCCTATACACGTGATATCACCTCACAGCGCAAGTATAGGCCATTTCAACAAAAAATGCAACGATATTATAAGCTGAAATAACGCTTTTTACGGCGAAGATTTGTTTCTGTGGACTTACGTCTTAATTCTCTTTTAGCGCTCCCACCATATCAATGCGCCGTATCCTGTGAGAAAACAACAGATTCACAAGCGTTGACAGTCCAAAGGTGGTTTGCTCCCGTATTTGCCGGGGCTGTGCCGGAGAATGACGCAGCCTGCCGTCCGGGCGGCGCCGGCGGGTGTGTGGGCCGACTTTGAGCATTTTCAACTACGGAGTAAAAATAGTGTGCTTTAGCGCGGCGTGGACTGGCGGGAGCGCTTCCCGCTGCGGGAGAGTATGACGATCAGCGCCACCCCCGCCAAGCCGATTACTCCGAGGGCGATGAAAAGCGCCGTGCCGGAAAACAGCCCCGTCAGTACGGCGGGGAAAAACAGCGCCGATACGGCGAACCCGCACATTACGGCGGCGTAGTTCGAACCGACGTTACGCAGACCGAAATGGTCGCCGGAAAGCAACGGGTAGATGCCGGAATATCCGCCGTAACAGAAAGCGCATACCGCCACGGACGCCATAAAGAGGAATCCGCCGGCAAAGCTGAGAGCAAACGCGCACAGCGCGGTGAGGCCGATGGCGGCGGCCGCCGTCGTCTCGCGCCCGATTTTTTCGGAGACGAGGGGGAACGCGAGCCGCCCCAGCGCGCTCGCCACGCCTGTCATCATGACCAGCATGGTGCCGAAGGCTTCAAGCCCGCGCTCGGCTGCGAGCGTCTTGAACGACGGGTTGAGGATGAAAAACACGCTCGTGCCGAACATCAGTGAAAAGGTTATCAGGTAGAACCGCCCGGTTTTCAGGGCTTCCGACGTCGTGTACTGGCGCTCTCCGTCTCCCGGTGCGGCTCCGGTCTTGGCGGCTTTACCGGAATTTGCGGAATCCGGAAGCCGTATGAAGGAGAACAGAGCGAGCGTCACGCAGAGAAACGCCGCCGCGAGTATCAGAAACGCCGTCCGCACCGTGTACGCGCCGATCAGCGCTTCCACAAGCGGCGCGAATACGACGGTGGAGAAGCCGAAGGCGCATACGCTGACGCCTGTCGCCATTCCGCGTTTATCGGGAAACCACTTGGGGACGCAGGAGACTACGGCGCCGTAACCCATGCCGACTCCGAAGCCTCCGGCGATTCCGTATGTGAGGTATATGAGCCAGCCGGAGCCCGACGGTATTGCCGATGTCGCGGCCATGCCGCCCGCGAGCAGCACTCCCCCGATCAACACCGACTTTGTCGTGCCCAGCTTGCGTTCGAGCCGGCCGCTGACGAGCATGCCGAGCACGAAAAAACCGAGCATGAAGGACGACGTCAGCTTTGCGGAAGCAACCTGCCAGCCATACGCCTCGCTCACCGGGGATACAAACACGCTCCAAACGTAGATGATTCCGAGAAACAACTGCAAAACCGCTGCAAGTACGAGAATTTGGTATCTGTTAGCGCTTTTCAATACAATAACCTCCGGCTTGATTTACTGCGCGTCCGCCTTGCGGACGCGCAGCGCAGACTGTACCGTGGCGCGTGACGCGCCACTGCAGATATTATACCATGACGCGAAGCGGCGATGGTATAATGTGTCATCCCTCGGCGGTTGCCGCGCAGCGGCGAGCCGATGGGGACAGCCCGTATAATGTTCGCTCCGCGAACATTATACCCGAATACTCAGGAAAATCAATAAAATAATCCCCCGGCGCCAAGCTGGGGGATTATCGCACGCGGGAATCACACAAGCTCTATTATCGCCATCTCCGCCGCGTCGCCCCGTCGCGGACCTATGCGCGTAAGGCGAGTATAACCTCCGTTGCGTTCCGAATACCCCGGCGCCGTCGTCGAGAACACCTTAGTTACCACGTCCTCACGCGTTATGAAGCGGAGCGCCTGACGCCGCGAAGCGAGCGTGTTCTTCTTCCCCATGCTGATAATTCGCTCCGCGAGCGGCACGATCTCCTTTGCGCGCGTCACGGTAGTCTCCATGCGCCCATGGTCCAGAAAATCGGTGACCTGCTGCCGGAGCATAGCCCTCCGCTGATCCGTCGTCTTACCCAATTTGCGTGTTCCGGGCATATCTCTTACCTCCCTTTACCATTTCTCCGTAGTCGGCTGTCAGCTCGGTTCCTCGTTCGTAAGCGTCAGCCCTATCATTGCCAGCTTGTGCATGACCTCCTCGAGCGATTTGCGCCCGAGATTGCGTACCTTTATCATCTCATCCTCAGTCTTGGATATAAGGTCCTCGACCGTGTTGATATTCGCGCGTTTGAGACAGTTAAAGCTGCGCACCGAGAGATCAAGCTCCTCGATCGTCATCTCCAGAACCTTCTCGCGCTGTATATTCAGTCTCTCCACTATTGGAATTCTGCCGGAGCCCATCTCCGACAGATCCGTAAACAGCGCAAAATGGTCGCACAGTATTTTTGCGCCAAGCGAGATCGCGGTACGCGCCGGGATCGTCTTGTCGGTCCACACCTCCAGCGTGAGCTTGTCGTAGTCCGTGACATTGCCCACGCGCGTGTTCTCAACCGTATAGTTCACCTTGACCACGGGCGTGTATATCGAGTCCACGGGAATGACGCCTATAACGGGCTGAGAGAGCTTGTTCCTCTCCGCGGGCACATATCCGCGCCCGTGATCGAGCGTCATCTCAATGTTGAGCGACGCGTCCTCGCTCAGAGTGGCTATGTGGAGCTCGGGATTTAATATCTCGACCTCTCCGTCCGCCTTGATATCCCCGGCCTTCACCTCGCCGTCGCCCTGCGCCTCTATATAGACCGTCTTGGGGCGCTGCGTGTGCAGCCGCGCGACTATACTCTTTATATTCAGTATTATTTCCGTAACGTCCTCTTTGACGCCGGGGATCGTCGTAAACTCGTGCTGTACGCCGGCGATCTTCACCGAGGTCACCGCCGTTCCGGGCAGCGACGAGAGCATTATTCTGCGCAACGAATTACCAAGCGTCGTCCCATAACCGCGCTCCAGCGGTTCAACTACATACTTACCGTAGTTATCGTCTCCGGGCGTCTCAATGCACCTCACACCCGGCTTTTCAATTTCGATCATATATACCCTCCTTATTGCGCAACCGGCAAAACACCGGATCATTCATCCGATAATCCCGCCTTCATGCCGTATGATTATTAACTCGCGTCGGATCTTATCAGCTATCCAAATAATGAGGGTTATTTTATTTTGAGTACAGCTCGACGATCAACTGTTCCTCCACAGGCAAGTCTATGTCCTCTCTCGTGGGTACGGCGACTACCTTGGCGGACAGTGTCTCCGCGTCGTACTCCAACCACTTTGGAGGCTGCCGCGAGGAGTTGGCCTCGATAACTGACTTGAATTTATCAAGCGCCCGGCTGGAATCCTTCAGCGCGACCACCATCCCCGGTCTGACCAGAAACGACGGGATGTCCACGCGCTTGCCGTTTACCGTGAAGTGTCCGTGCCGGACGAGCTGTCTCGCCTCCGCGCGGCTCATCGCGAACCCGAGCCTGTAGACGGTGTTATCCAGCCTTGACTCCAGTATCGCGAGCAGATTTTCGCCCGTCTTGCCCTTGCGTTTGCCTGCCAACACAAAGTATCCGCGGAACTGGCTCTCCAATATTCCGTAATACCTCTTGGCCTTCTGCTTCTCTCGGAGCTGCGTGCCGTATTCCGAGACCTTCGATCGGCCCTGCCCGTGTCCCTGCCCGTGCTGGCCGGGTATAGTCTGCCTGCGTCCGAAGCCGCACTTGTCGGTATAGCATCTGTCACCCTTGAGAAACAGCTTCTGACTCTCGCGTCGGCAGAGACGGCAGACAGCGCCGGTATATCTCGCCATATGATCTGTTACCTCCTTATATACTCTGCTGCGTGTAATTGTACCGCAAAAGGACCCGCCCTTATACTCTGCGCCTCTTGGGGGGACGGCAGCCGTTGTGCGGAATAGGCGTGACGTCCTTGATCATAGTCACCTCAAGTCCCGCCGTCTGGAGCGCCCTGATCGCCGCCTCACGCCCCGAGCCCGGCCCCTTTACAAAAACCTCGACAGTTTTCAGCCCGTGCTCCATAGCGGCCTTTGCCGCTGTCTCGGCGGCGGTCTGCGAGGCAAACGGCGTGGATTTTCTGCTCCCGCGGAAGCCCATGCCTCCGGAGGACGCCCATGAGAGAGCGTTCCCGTTCGTGTCCGTAATCGTGACCATCGTATTGTTGAAGGACGAACTGATATGAACCGCGCCCTTTTCGATATTCTTTCGCTCGCGTCTGCGAGTCCTCACCTTTTTGCCCTTAGGTGCTGCCATTACATATCACTTCCTTACTTCTTCTTATTGGCGATCGTGCGCTTAGGGCCCTTTCGCGTGCGCGCGTTCGTCTTGCTCCGCTGGCCTCTTACGGGCAGCCCCCGCCTGTGGCGCAGCCCCCTGTAGCTGCCTATTTCCGTCAGGCGCTTGATGTCCATGGCTATGGTGCGCCGCAGGTCGCCCTCCACGGTATAATTTCTGTCAATACACTCGCGCAGCGCCGTCTCCTCGGCGTCGGTCAGATCCTTCACTCTTGTGTCGGGGCTGACGCCCGTGGCCGCAAGTATTTTGCGGGCGCTCGTCAGTCCTATACCGTACACATAGGTGAGTCCTATTTCTATCCTCTTGTCTTTTGGTAAATCAACGCCGGAAATACGTGCCATTCTCGCTAACCATCCCTTTCATAAAATCGACGCTCCGTCCGGGAAAATATGCCCCGGCGGACTCCTCCGCGAACCCCGCGGCGCGGACAGCTCCCGCGCTCGCTCGCGCCTGACGTAGCAGCCGGGCCGTCAAACGCGAAAACCGCTAGCCCTGTCGCTGCTTGTGCTTCGGGTTTTCGCAGATAACCATGACCTTGCCCTTGCGCTTGATGACCTTACATTTTTCGCACATCGCCTTAACGGACGGTCTCACCTTCATTTTCACTCACCCCTGATAAAAAACTCGCGCCCCCGCGTCCCTGTCTGCAGTTCACCGCCGGATACCCGCTATTTGCTTCGCCACGTTATTCTGCCGCGCGTCAGGTCGTAGGGCGACATCTGGATAGTCACCCTGTCGCCCGGAAGTATACGGATAAAATTCATCCGCAGCTTTCCGGATATATGGGCAAGAATCGTATGCCCGCTGCCAATATCAACCTGAAACATCGTGTTGGGCAGCGATTCGACTACCGTTCCCTCCAATTCGATCATATCATCCTTCGCCAAGTCTACACGCCCCCCTTTTCAGCCGCGCGCGCGGCCCCGTACTCCGCAATCGCTTTCCTCAATTCACTGTTTGTCACTTTATCGCCGCTTCTCAGCTTTACGGCCGCCCTGTCGCCCGTGCCGCGCGCCTCGAGCTTTAAGTGCTTTTGCTTCTTCCGCTTAGGCTTTTCCATTCTGCGGAACTTGCCGTCGGCCAGGAGCGCGTACTCGCACTCGTCCAGCCCCACGATAAAAAACCTCTTGCCCGCGTCCCTGCCGTTGCGTGAGAGCACGATGTCCGATATTTCAAGCTTCATGCCGCGTATCCCCTGTAACCGTCAGGATCTCCGGTTCGCCGTCGGTTATGAGCACCGTGTTCTCGTAATGGGCCGATAAGCTGCCGTCCCTTGTTACTACCGTCCAGCCGTCCTTGCGCGTGGTCACGCCGCGTCCGCCGGCGTTTACCATCGGCTCGATGGCCAGCGTCATGCCGCGCAGCAGTCGCGGGTCGGGGCCCTTGCGCGGCGTTTCGACGTAGTTTGGTATTTGCGGCGACTCGTGCAACTGCGTACCGACGCCGTGTCCCACAAAGTCGCGCACAAGTGAAAATCCGTTCGCCTCCGCGTGCTTCTGGACGGCTTCCGATATGTCCGACACGCGAAACCCCACCCGCGCGCAGCGCATCGCCTCAAAGAAGCACTGCCGCGTGACCTCCACGAGCTTCACCGCCTCGGGGCTCGCCCTGCCGACGATGAACGTGTCGGCGCAGTCCCCGATGTAGCCGCCCTTCACGGCTCCGACGTCAACGCTGACGATGTCGCCGTCCTTCAGCTCTCTGTCGCCCGGTATGCCGTGTATGACCTCCTCGTTTATGGAGATACACACGCTCGCGGGAAATCCCCCGTAGTCCAGAAACGCCGGGACGGCGCCCCTCGATACAATATAACCGTGTACGGCGCTGTTGATCTCCTTCGTTTTTACGCCCGCGACCGCCATACTCCCGGCGAGCGCCCGCGCGCCGGCTGTTATGCGTCCGGCCGCCCTCATCAGCTCGATCTCCTCCGGGGATTTCAGCTTTATCATATCTATATTCCCAGAGTCCTGAGTATCACAGCCGTCACGGCCTCGACTCCGGGGACGTTATCCGCCGTTTTGAGCTTGCCGCGTTCCCGGTAGAACTCCTTCAGCGGTTCCGTCTCGCGGTGATAAACCGCCAGACGGTTTTTAACTGTCTCAGGCTTGTCGTCGCCGCGGGTGACAAGCTCCGAGCCGCACTCGTCGCAGACGCCCGCGCTTTTCGGCGGGTTGCTCTCAACGTGATAGACCGCGCCGCAATCCGGGCACGAGCGGCGTCCCGTCATGCGAGCCGCGATCTCGGCGTCGGTTATCTCTATGGACAGCGCGACGTCGAACTCCACTCCGGTCTCCTCCAGAGCGCGCGCCTGCGCGAGCGTCCTCGGCATACCGTCAAGAATATATCCCCCCGCGCAGTCCGGCTCGCCGAGCCGTTCATTTGTCATCTCTATGATCACCTCGTCCGGAACGAGCTCGCCCGCATCCATATACGACTTGGCCTTCAGCCCGACCGGCGTCAAGCTTTTCACCGCCGCCCTGAGCATGTTGCCCGTCGATATGACGGGTATGCCGAGGCGTCTGCCCAGAATTTCCGCCTGCGTACCCTTGCCCGCTCCGGGTGGGCCGAGAAGTATCATTTTCAAATGTTGCAACGACCTCCATAGAATGATGATTTCATTTGCCGCGCCTTCCGCGCTCCCGTCCCTCCCGTAAAATGGATCACTCTAAAAATCCCTTGTAATGGCGCATGAGAAGCTGCGCCTCAAGCTGCTTGATCGTCTCGAGAGCCACAGAAATCACGATAATAATAGACGTGCCGCCGAGCGATATGCCGGAGTTCGCCGCAGTCGGCGAAAAATGGCTTATCAGAATAGGCGTTATGGCTATTATCGCGAGATATATCGCGCCGAACAGCGTTATTTTCGTGAGCACCTTCTGTATAAATTCCGACGTCGGCTTGCCCGAGCGGAAGCCGGGTATAAATCCGCCGTTCTTTTTCAGGTTGTTGGCTATTTCGATGGGGTTGAACTGTACCGTCGAATAGAAAAACGAGAAAAATACGATCAGAAGAAAATACAGCACGGCGTACGGAATACTCGTGGGGTCGAACAGCTTGATAAACCAGCCGTCGGACCACTTAGGCACGAACGTCGCCACAGTAGCCGGAACGGACGCTATCGACTGGGCGAAAATGATGGGCAGCACGCCGGACATATTCACCTTCATCGGCAGATGCGTGGACTGCCCCCCGTACATCTTGCGCCCTACGACGCGTTTTGAATACTGCACGGGTATCCTGCGTTCGGAGTTTGTCACGACGACTATCAGCGCCATTATGGCCAGCGCCCCCAGCAGCATCAGCACGTATATCCACCACGAGGACGGCTTGCCTATCACCTGCGTGACCATATTCCCGATCTGCGACGGGAACCGCGACACGATACTCACAAAAAGTATGATAGAGATGCCGTTTCCTATGCCGAATTCGGTTATCTGCTCTCCCATCCACATCAGCAGCGCGCTGCCCGTTATAAACGAGGCTATTATAACTACCGCCGGCCACAGTCCGCTCGTGCCCTCCGCGAGAAAGCTCACGTTGTTGGCGCCGTTCTTGATGAGGACGTAATAGCCGTATCCCTGCAGCAGGGCGATGGCGACGGTCGAATATCTGGTTATCTTCTCCAGCGTCTTCTTGCCGTCCTCGCCGCCTTCCTTTTGCAGCCTCTCCAGCGCGGGGATCGCTATCGTCAGCAGTTGGATTATAATGGAGGCGTTGATGTACGGCTGTATCGACATCGCGAATATGGACGCCCTCTCCAGCGCGCTTCCCGACATCGTGTTCAGCAGACCGAGCAGCGTGTTGCGCTGACCGGAAAAATAACTGCTCAAAAGCGTCGTATCGATGTACGGCACCGTGACGGCGTTGCCCAGACGGTATATCAGCACCATGAACAGCACGAACAGCAGCTTTTTCCTTATCTCGTCGACACGCCATGCGTTGCGTAAGGTCTGGAGCACTTCACACCACCTCCGCTTTCCCGCCGGCCGCCTCTATCTTGCTCTTTGCCCGCTCGGAAAACGCATTTGCCCGCACGGTCAGCTTCTTTGTCAACTCGCCGCCGCCCAGTATCTTCACGCCGTATCTGCACTTTGAGAGAACGCCTCTGTCCAGAAGCTCCTGTTGTCCCACCACGCCGCCGTCGTCAAACGCCTCGAGCGCGGACACGTTGACGGCCTCCGGCGGCTTTGCGAAAATGTTGTTGAAGCCCCTTTTCGGCACCCTTCGGTGCAGCGGCATCTGTCCGCCCTCAAAACCGATCCTCACGCCGCCTCCGCTGCGCGCTTTTTGACCCTTGTGCCCGCGTCCGGCGGTCTTCCCGTTGCCCGTCGCGTGTCCCCTGCCGCGGCGCTTCTCGGGACGCGTAGACCCGGCGGCGGGGGCAAGATCGTGTAAACCCATAATTATGACCATTCCTTTCGCTTCGCTATACCGCTTGCCGCGAACGTGTCGCGGCTCCGCCGCTGTAATACCGCGCCGCGGCTTAATGCCGTCCGGCGGTATATACCGCGAAATAACCGCAAACCGCCCGTTACTCCTCGGTCACGGAGATAAGATACCTTATCTGCGCTATCTTGCCCCTCGTCTGGGGATTGTCCGGCTGAACCGTCTCGCCGCCTATTTTGCGCAACCCCAGAGACCTCGCGGTCGCTATGTGTTTATCCAGTCTGCCGTTGAGACTCTTCACGAGCTTTATCTTCAAATTAGCCATGACTTTGTATCCCCCTAACTGGCGCGGATATCATCGACGGATTTTCCTCTGATTTTTGCGACCTGCGCGGCGTCGCGCAGGGACTGGAGTCCGGACATCGTCGCCGCGACGACGTTTTGCGGGTTGTTCGAGCGCAGGCACTTCGCCCTTATATCGGATATTCCCGCCGCCTCGACCACGGCGCGCACCGCGCCGCCCGCGATGACTCCCGTTCCGGCCGGGGCGGGCTTCAGCAGCACCGTGCCGGCGCCGAAGCGTCCCGTGACCTCGTGCGGTATAGTGGAGCCCGATATCGTAATAGTGACGACATTCTTCTTTGCGTCCTCTATCCCCTTGCGTATGGCCTCCGACACCTCGCCGGCCTTGCCGA
This sequence comes from Oscillospiraceae bacterium, assembly GCA_031270395.1. Classification (GTDB taxonomy): domain Bacteria; phylum Bacillota; class Clostridia; order Oscillospirales; family Oscillospiraceae; genus JAISBX01. The sequence continues at coordinate 12,188 of JAISXU010000013.1, read as the reverse complement.
GTCCGAAGCCGACCTTGCCCTTGCCGTTACCGACGACGCAAAGCGCCGCGAACTTGAATATTCGTCCGCCCTTCACCGTCTTTGATACGCGGTTCAGGGAGACCACCTTCTCCGAAAATTCCGGCGGGTTCTCGTCTCGCCTGTCGTCCCGTCTGTTATCCCTTCTGTTGCCGCCATATGCCATGCCGACTTATTCCTCCCCGCCTAAAATTTCAGACCGCCCTCGCGGGCGCCCTCCGCCAGCTGCTGTACGCGCCCGTGATAGATATATCCGCCCCGGTCGAATACCACAGACTCTAAACCCTTTCCCTTTGCGCGCTCCGCGATCTTCAGTCCGACCTTCTTCGCCCCGTCCTTATTGCCGCCGGAGCCGCCGAAGTCCTTCTCGACCGACGAGGCCGAGCAAAGCGTAACGCCGTGCGCGTCGTCCACGAGCTGCGCGTAAATATGTCTCTCGCTGCGAAAGACGTTGAGTCTCGGGCGTTCCGGCGTGCCTGAAATTTTGCCTCTGACTCTCTTATGCCGCCTGAGCCGCCGCGCGTTCGTATCTGTTTTCTTTATCATAATAGGCACAACTCCTTATTTGGCGCCGGTCTTGCCTTCCTTGCGGCGAATGACCTCGTTCGCGTATTTGATGCCCTTGCCCTTGTATGGCTCCGGGGGCCTCTTTTTCCTCACCTCGGCCGCGAACTGACCCACGGCCTGCTTGTCGATACCGTTTATGACGATCTTGTTCGGCGCCGGCACGTCGATAGTGACGCCGCCCGACTCCTCAACGATCACCTGATGCGAGTACCCGAGGTTCATAACCAGCTTTTTGCCCTCTTTCGTGGCCCTGTACCCGACCCCGTTGACGTCCAGCTCCTTCTTGAAGCCCTCCGTGACGCCGACCACCATGTTGTTCAGCAGAGACCTGTTCAGACCGTGCAGCGCGCGCAGTCTCGGCTCGTCTCCCGGTCGCGTGACGGTGACAGTCCGTCCGTCCACGCTCACGCTTATCTCGGGATTCAGAGTCCTCTCAAGCGTGCCCTTCGGCCCTTTGACTGTGACGACATTTCCGTCCGCCACCGCCACATCGACGCCCTGCGGGAGCGTTATGGGCGCTTTTCCGATTCTTGACATCTCAAATACCCCCTACCACACGAAGGCGAGGACTTCGCCGCCGACGTGCTGCGCCCTTGCTTTTCTGTCGGTCATTACGCCCATTGACGTTGAAACTATCGCTATACCCAGTCCGCGCAGTACATAGGGCAGCTCGCCGGCGCCGGCGTAGACGCGCAGTCCCGGCTTAGAGACGCGGCGCAGTCCCGAAATCACCTTTTCGCCGCCGGAATATTTCAGCGATATCTTGATAATCCCCTGCAAGCCGTTGTTGATTATCTGGTAGTTTCTGATATACCCCTCCTCATGAAGTATCTTCGCGATAGCCCTCTTCATGTTTGACGCCGGTATTTCAACGGAGCTGTGCTTTGCCGCGCACGCGTTTCTTATGCGCGTGAGCATATCGGCAATAGGATCTGTTATGTGCATATGCGTTTCTCCTTCTCAGAGTTACAGGCTCTGCCTGTTTTCGCGGCGAGGTTTCATCCCCGGCCGGATTAAAACCGGGGAGACCTGCGCCGCGGCCCGCGTCACCACGACGCCTTTTTTACACCCGGTATTTGACCGTTATAGGCCAGATTGCGAAAGCATATCCGGCACACGCCGTAGTCGCGCAGGTACGCGTGCGGACGTCCGCAGATCTTGCATCGGTTGTAGGCGCGCGTTGAAAATTTCGACGGCCTTTTCTGCTTTAATATCATGGACTTTTTCGCCATACTATGTGAACATCCTTTCGATACGTCCGCCGGCAAAACGCCTGCGTCTGGTTCCGCCCGAGGCTTCGCCCGGACGTTTCTTCTACACCTGTACGAACGGCGCGCCCATAATGGACAGCAGCTCTCTCGCTTCTTCGTCCGATTTGGCGGTCGTGCATATCACTATATCCATGCCGCGTATCTTCTCGATCTTGTCGTAGTCGATCTCCGGAAATATAAGCTGCTCCTTTAAGCCTAACGCGTAATTCCCGCGCCCGTCGAAGGAGTTGGGATTGATCCCGCGGAAATCGCGCACGCGCGGAAGCGCCACATTTAGTAATCTGTCCAGAAATTCCCACATCTTGTCGCCGCGCAGTGTGACCTTGACGCCGACGGACATGCCCTCGCGCAGCTTGAAGTTCGCCACCGATTTTTTCGCCTTTGTGACCACGGCCTTTTGCCCCGTTATCACGGTGATGTCGCGCACAACGGCGTCTATGGCCTTGGCGTTGTCGCGGGCGTCGCCGCACCCGACGTTGACGACGATTTTCTCCACCTTCGGCGTCTGCATGACGTTTTTATAGCCGAACCTCTTCATCAGCGCGGGCACGGCCGTCTCCTGATATATTTGCCTCAATCTTGTCATATGGACCGCCTCTCCGCGTAAATCCGCTGTCGTAATCTGCTCATAACCCCGTATCCTCTATATGTCCGCCCCGCACTTCTTGCAGAAGCGCGTCTTGGAGCCGTCCTCCTTGAATTTGAACGCGGTTCGCGTCGGTTTATCGCACTTGGGGCACACGCGCATGACCTTGCACGCGTAAATGGGCGTCTCTTTCTTTATGATGCCGCCCTCCTCGCCCTGCTTGCGGGGCTTCTGGTGCCGGCTCGCGACGCTCACGCCCTCGACCACCACCTTGCCGCCCTTCCTGTCAACGCGCAGCACCTTGCCGCGTTTTCCCCTGTCCCTGCCGGACAGAACCACAACGGTGTCCTGTGATCTGATATTCATTCCTCCGGCCTCCTCTATATTACTTCCGGCGCCAGCGAGAGGATCTTCATATAATCCTTATCGCGCAGCTCGCGGGCCACAGGCCCGAATATGCGCGTCCCCCTCGGATTCCTGTCGTCCCTTATGAGCACTGCGGCGTTCTCGTCAAAACGGACGTACGTCCCGTCGGCGCGCCTGACGCCCTTTGCCGAGCGCACTATGACGGCCCTGACGACCTCGCCCTTTTTTACCGTGCCGCCCGGCGCGGCCTTGCGCACCGACGCCACGATCACGTCGCCGATATTGCCGTATTTTCGCTTTGATCCGCCGAGAACGCGTATACATTTTATCTCTTTCGCGCCCGTGTTGTCGGCGACCTTCAGATATGTCTCCTGCTGTATCATGACGCCGCCCCCTACTTCGCTTTCTTAATAATCTCGACGAGCCGCCAGCGCTTATCCTTTGAGAGCGGACGCGTCTCCATTACGAGCACCCTGTCGCCTATGCCGCAGCTGTTCTCCTCGTCGTGCGCCTTGAGCCTGTACGTCCGCTTGATGATCTTTTTGTACAGCGGATGCGCGACGCGGTCCTCGACGGCTACGACGATAGTCTTATCCATCTTGTCGGATACTACCCTGCCGGTCCTCGTCTTTCTGGAGGACGTCCTGACTTCGCTCATTCTTAACTTCCCCCTTCAATTCCGAGCTGCTTCTGGCGAATAACCGTCTTGACCCGGGCAATATCCTTCTTCACCTGCGATATTCTGATGGGATTATCAAGCTGGTTCGTGGCGTGCTGCATTCTGAGGAAAAACAGATCCTTTTTCAACCCGGTCAGCTTCTCATCCAACTCCTTGTCGCTCAGCTTGCGCGCCTCAGTTGCCTTCATCTGCTTCACCACCCGTCTCAGTCTCCTGCGCGGCGGACGTCACAACCTCCGGCGGGAAATCCGCCGCGTTCCCGTCCGAAGCGCTCCCCTCCGGGTCTTTCCCGTCCGGCAGCCCGTCCCGCGCGACCACAAACCGCGTCTTGCACGGCAGCTTGTGTCCCGCCAGCCTTATCGCCTCGCGCGCCGCTTCCTCGGAGACGCCTGCGATCTCAAACAGCACCCGTCCCGGCTTTACGACTGCCACCCAATACTCCGGAGAGCCCTTGCCGGAGCCCATCCGCGTCTCAGCCGGCTTCTTAGTCACCGGCTTGTCGGGGAATATCTTTATCCAGACCTTGCCGCCGCGCTTGGTGTACCGCGTCATCGCGATACGGGCGGCCTCGATCTGATTGGACGTCACCCACGCGGGCTCCATAGCCTGCATCCCAAACTGGCCGTACACCACATCTATGCCGCGCGTGGCCCTGCCTTTCATGCGGCCTCTGTGTACCTTTCTGTGCTTTACTCTCTTAGGCAACAGCATGTCAGTTGCCGCCTCCTTCCCTCGGCGGCTGACCGCCCGGACTCCCGGCTCCGCCCGGACTGCCGGTTCCGCCCGGACGTCCGCCCTGACCGCCGCGGTTGCTCCCGTATCCTCCGCGTCCGCCGCCGCTTCCGCCGCTATAGCCACCGCCGCCGCTTCCGCCGCTGTAACCGCCGCCGCCGTAGCTTCCGCCTCCGCCGCTGCCGCCACCGTAGCCGCCGCGGTTATTGCCGTACCCGCCGCGCCCTCCGGACTGACCGGTGCGGTTGTTGTTATAGCCTCCCCCGCCCCGGTTGTCGTAGCCGCGGCCGCCCGGGCGCCCGCCGCCCGGTCTGCGATCTCTCGGAGGACGTGTGGGATCCATGGTTCTGGGCGTCGTGCGGAGCGTCTGGCTCAGTATCTCTCCGTTATATATCCACACCTTTACGCCTATGCGCCCGTACGTCGTGGCGGCCTCGGCAAAGCCGTACTCGATGTCCGCCCTCAGCGTCTGGAGCGGGATAGTGCCCTCGTGATACGTCTCGCTGCGCGCGATCTCCGCGCCCCCGAGACGGCCCGACACCATGACCTTTATACCGCGCACACCCAGACGCATGGCGCGGCTCATCGCGTTCTTCATCGTTCTGCGGAAGCCGCTGCGCTTTTCGAGCTTCTGCGCTATGCTTTCCGCGACGAGCTGGGCGTTTGTGTCCGCGTTGCGCACCTCGACAATGGAGATTGCCACAGTCTTACCGAGGCGCTTCTCCATGACGCCGCGCAGCCTCTCTATCTCCGCGCCGCCCTTGCCTATTATGACCCCGGGACGTGAGCAGTGGATGAATATCCGCACACGCGTGTTATCCCGCTCAATTTCGATCTTGGGAACGCCCGCCGAGTAGAGGAGCTCCTTGAGATACTTGCGGATGTTGTAGTCCTCCACGACAAGCTCGCCCACCTTGTCGGGACGCGCGTACCAGCGTGAATCCCAGTCCTTTATCACACCGACCCTGAAGCCGTGCGGGTTTACCTTTTGTCCCATACGCTATCCTCCCTGCTCTCTCTCGGCCACCGCTATCGTGATGTGCGAGGTGCGCTTATTTATCCTGTAGCCCCTGCCGTGCGCCCGCGGCATCATCCTCTTGATTATCGGCCCCGGATTGGCGTACGTCTCGGAGACGTACAGGCTGCCCGGATCCATGTTGTGGTTGTTTTCGGCGTTGGCCACGGCGCTGTCAAGCAGCTTGACCATCAGCTCCGACGCCGCCTTGGGCGTCCCGAGCAGTATCGCTCTGGCGCGTTCCGCGTCCTTGCCCCTTATGAGGTCGCAGACGATCTTGCACTTCCTCGGCGAGATGCGCGCGTACTTCAAATGTGCTTTTGCCACCATCTCTGTCCCGCCCCCCTATCTTGTCGTCTTGCTTCCGGCGTGCCCCCGGTAAGTGCGCGTCGGGGCAAATTCGCCTAATTTGTGGCCCACCATATCCTCCGTGATATACACGGGCACGTGGCGCCGTCCGTCGTGCACGGCTATCGTATGTCCGACAAACGACGGGAAGATGGTTGTCGCCCGGGACCACGTCTTCAATACTTTTTTACTGCCCGACGCGTTCATCTCATCCACTCGTTTTAACAGCTCGGGCGCCGCGAAAGGGCCTTTTTTTACGCTTCTGCTCATCGCACCAAGTCCTCCTTACGATTTAACGCTGCGGCGCTTGACTATAAACCTGTTCGTGCGGTTTTTCACCTTGCGCGTCTTGTATCCGAGCGTCGGCTTGCCCCACGGCGTAACCGGTCCCGGTCTGCCTATCGGGCTCTTGCCCTCGCCGCCGCCGTGCGGGTGATCGTTCGGATTCATCACCGAACCGCGCACCGTCGGGCGTATGCCCATGTGACGCGCTCTGCCGGCCTTTCCTATCGATATATTGGAGTGATCCGCGTTGCCGACCTGCCCTATCGTCGCCATACAGTTTTGCCGTATCAGGCGGTACTCGCCCGACGGCAGCCTCACCTGCGCGAGCTCGCCCTCCTTTGCCATGAGCTGCGCCGAAACGCCGGCCGAGCGCACAAGCTGGGCGCCCTTGCCGGGATAAAGCTCTATGTTGTGTATGACCGTCCCGACGGGTATCGCGGATATGGGCAGCGCGTTACCCGGCTTGATGTCGGCGTTTGGCGACGAAACTACGGCGTCACCGGCCGACAGGCCGGCGGGTGCCAAAATATAGCGTCTGTCGCCGTCCGGGTATGCGACAAGCGCGATATTCGCGCTGCGGTTCGGATCGTACTCAAGTCGCAAAACGCGTCCCTCGGCGTCGGTTTTGTTGCGCTTGAAATCAATGAGCCTGTACTTTCTCCGGTTGCCTCCGCCCCTGTGCCTGACTGTTATACGCCCGTAGCTGTTGCGTCCGGAATGCTTTTTGAGCGTCTGCGTGAGCTTGCGCTCGGGACGCGCCTTTTTATCGATCTCGTCAAAACCCAGCGCCGACATGTGCCTTCTTGACGGGGTGGTGGGTTTATAAAGTTTAACGGACATTCTCGCGACCATTCCTTTCATTACTCTGCGTGCCGGGCGGCGCGCTCTCGCGTATTCCCGGAGCTACACCATTCCCTCGAAGAACTCTATTGTTTTTGAGTCGGACGTCAGTCTGACGACGGCCTTCTTCCACGCCTTGCGGCTGCCCTCCGGGTACCGCCCGGTGCGCTTCTTCTTGCCCTGCATGTTGAGCGTCGTTACCTTCTCGACGTCTACGTCAAAGATGGTCTCGACCGCATTTTTGATCTCCGGCTTGTTCGCGTCGCGCGCAACCTCAAACACGTACTTGCCTATATCTCCGTGCTCCATTGACTGCTCGGTTATGATAGGGCGCAAAATAACGTCATATGCCGTTCTCATCGCGCGTACACCTCCTCGATCTTGGGAAGGGCCGCCAAGTCCACGACGACGGTCCTCGCGTCGATTATGTCGCTGGCGCTCAGAAGCGCGGCCGTCGTGGTGCGAACCTTAGGTATATTGCGCGCGCTCAGCACGACGCTGCGTCTGACCTCCGGCGTTATGACGAGAGCCTTGCCGCCGGCGCCCACCGCGCCCAGAAACCTGGCAAAGTCCTTCGTCCTGACGCTCTCGAGCTCAATGTTGTCAACGACTATTACGGATTCCCGCAGCGCCTTCTCCGAAAGCGCCGATCTGAGCGCGAGTCTGCGCAGCTTTTTATTCAAGCTGTACCCGTAATCGCGCGGCTTTGGAGCAAACGCCACGCCGCCGTGCGTGTACTGCGGAACTCGCGTCGAGCCCTGACGCGCGCGCCCCGTGCCCTTCTGCCTGTACGGTTTTATGCCGCCGCCCGACACCTCCGCGCGCGTCAGCGCCGACTGTGTGCCCTGACGAAGCCGGGCCAAGTGGTTCTTGACGACCTCGTGCATCGCGGACTTATTCGGCTTGACGCCGAAAACGGCGTCGGGAAGCGTCGTCTCGCCCGTAACCTCCCCGGCCATATTGTAGACCTTAATCGCAGTCATCTGTCGAAGTACCCCTTTTTTATTCAGATTGTCAGATGTTTTTGACGGTATCCTTGACGTACACAAGCCCGCCTCTCGGCCCGGGGAGCGCGCCCCTGACCGCGATATACCCGAGCTCCGCGTCCACCTTGACCACGTCGAGATTTTGCACTGTCACCTGACTCGCGCCCATATGTCCCGCGCCGATCTTGCCCTTGAAGATGCGCGACGGGTCTGTACCCGAGCCCATGGAGCCCGCGTGTCTGTGTACGGGACCGCCGCCGTGCGACGTCGGTGTGCGGCGCGCGCCGTGGCGCTTTATGACGCCCGCGTAGCCCTTGCCCTTTGACACGCCCGTGACGTCCACCCTGTCGCCTTCCGAAAAAATATCGGCCGTGATCCGCGTCCCGACCTCCGGCAGCTCCGCCTCCGTAAACCGGAATTCCTTGAGATGCCGCTTTAAGCCCGCGCCCGCCTTTTTCAGGTGTCCCGCCTCGGGCTTTGTCAGCTTGCGCTCCTTCACATCCTCAAAGCCGAGCTGTACGGCGGCGTACCCGTCGTTCTCCGGTGTTTTTTTCTGAACCACGACGCACGGGCCGGCCTCTATGACAGTGACCGGTATAACCTTGCCGTTGTCGCCGAATATCTGCGTCATACCCGCCTTTTTGCCTATGATCGCCTTTTCCACGCTGTCTCCTCCTTAGAGCTTTATCTCGATCTCGACGCCGGCCGGCAACTCGAGCGACATGAGCGCCTCGACCGTCTTCTGCGTCGGGCCGATGATGTCGATGAGCCTCTTGTGCGTGAGACGCTCAAACTGCTCGCGGCTGTCCTTGTACTTGTGTACCGCGCGCAGTATCGTCACGATCTCTTTTTTCGTCGGCAGCGGTATGGGGCCCGACACCTGCGCGCCCGTGCGCCCTGCCGTCTCCACTATCGTCGCCGCCGACTGGTCTATTAGCTGGTGGTCGTACGCCTTCAGCCGTATGCGGATCATTTTCTTCCCGATTGCCATTACTTTTTTCCCTCCGACATATACATATCAATATATACTCTGTCGGTACGAACGAGAAAATTTCTGTACACATAACCGTGTGTATCATTCCGGTGGGGAAAATAAATCGACCGTCACCCGGCCGCCCTATCCCCCGACGCGGCGATATGCGTCAGTACAGCACTCTCCCAGCCGCCCGATTGCGTACCGGCGGCGTTCGCCGGTACCGGACATACTCCCCGGCAGTTACCGGGCCAATGGCCCGCAATCTGTCGGTTCATCGCAATTATCGCGCCAGTCCGCGTCGCGGCGCTATTTCGGAACCGAAAACGCGCAAGCAAACACGTCACCCAAATAAGGCGCTTTGTCAGGATACCAAATTATAAATAAGATGTCAATACCTTTTGCCGCACTTTTTTTAATTTTTTTGTGGTTTTTCCGGTCCCCCTGTTAGCCAGACCATATGCAACCGCCAACAAACCGGGGGTCTCGTTTACATTGTCAACCTACGCTTTACAAAGATTGCAAATTTATTTTCCATTTTCTGTTGACAAACTGGATTATTTGTGCAATACTGCCTTTAGACATATCTAACATTATGCGCCAAGCCGTATTTCCGCACATAATACATTTTCAAATGGGGAGATACCTTCGCGCTCTTGCCCATATGAGCGGACATATATTTGATCAATCTCCGCCGCGCGCGGCCGGCTGACCGCAAAAAAACGGCGCGGCGCACCGGGACGGGTTGGCCGTCCAAATGGTAGCGGCTTCTAACTGATTATTTCACAAAAGAGGAGAGCAAAGGGAAATGAGTATAGTTATCATCGGCGGGAACGACCGCATGGTGCGCAAGTACAGGGACATATGCTCGGAATACAACCACGACGCGAAAATCTACACACAGCCCAAGTGTAATCTGGAGTGTTCCATCGGCTGTCCGGACCTGATCGTACTGTTCACGAATCCCGTATCGCACGAGATGGTGAGGATCGCGAAAAAAAAGGCCGCGCGCGACGACATCACTCTCGTGCAATCGCACTGCGGGAGCTGTAACGCGCTCCGATGTATACTGGAGGACGCCGAAAGGGAAGTCCGCTCAGAAGGGTTGCAGGTAAGCGATTAAAAAATGACCGCCCCGCGAATACGGAAGGTATTCGCGGGGCGGAGCAAATCGCGGGTAGACTTATTCAGCCTGTCCGGCTATTTGTACGAGGTATACGATCTTGCTCATCGCGGAGCGTGTGAGAGACGCATCGGGCTTATAGCCCCCGCTCCCGTCGCCCTCGACTATGCCGGCCTCGTACAGCGCGAGGACAGCCGCGTCGTCCGTATCGTCAAACGGGGACTGCGTGAGAGTGGTCTCCAGCTTGAGCGCCCCGGCCGCCAGCTGTGCCGCCTCCAGCCGTGTCACGGGCTCGTCAAGGCCATAAGCGGCGATGGCCGCTTCCGGCGACTCGGCGTCTATAGCGGGAAGCAGCCCCGCCGTGACGGCCGCGTCCAGATAACCGCTCGCCCAGTGCTCGCCCGTCGGCTCCTGCGCGTCATAGCCCGCGGCGAGCAGTACGAGCTTTAAGGTCTGCGCGAGTGTGACCGACTCGGACGGCGCGAATTTGTAGTCGCCGACTCCGTTTATAACGCCGTCCTTGTACAGCGGCATCACGTACTCATAGAACCAGTCGTCCGCGTTTACGTCCGTGAAAGCGCCCTCGTCCGCGCGCGCCAGGTTCGCCGAGCGGGTCTGCCCGTTCAGCCATTCAATCAGCGTGGATTCTACGGGGACGCCGTCCTTGTCCTTATACGGTTCGCCGTCGTCAAAAAGCATATTGTTCAGCGTCGCTATCCATGAGAGATGGTCGAGCGGGATTTGCGTCACGCCGTCCGGCATGAGGAAGTGCTCCTCCAAAATTGTGACGCGCGTGTCCGTGCCCGTGCGCTCCGCGTCCGCAAGTAAAATCGGCAGAGCGTCCGTGGTGGCCGTCACCGGCACAACGGGATCGGCGACGCCGTGCATGAGCCAGAGCGGCAGCGACGCGAAGTTATGTAGCTCGTCGCCCTGCGCGACATAGCTGGCGACCGGGCAGTTCGGGAACGCGGCCGCGAAGAAATCCGGGCGCTCGCGTATTGCAAGCCACGTCATGCCGCCGCCCATTGAGAATCCGCCTACGTATATCCTGTCGACGTCGATATCGGGGTTGCTGGCGATAAAATCGTCGAGAGCGGCGTAAAAGCCGCCAACCTGACTCGGGTACCACGTCGTTCGCTCTCCGACGTCGTCATACAGCTCGTTTGCGAGCGGAGTCATAACATATGCGCCCCCGGCCGTGAATTGCTCCTGATACGCGTCGGAAGCGAACGTCGCGATGGGGTTGAAATCAAACAGCGACTGCCAGTCGTACTGTCCGCATCCGAAACCGTGGAACCAGATTACAAGGGGATATTTCACGTCGTCCTGCGCCGCGGGCTTGTAGTAATTGTAGCGCGTGGAGACGCCGTCGTCTGTCTCCGGCCCCACCGCGAAGTCAAACTTCTTGATGTTATCCGTCAGCGTCTCGTTGGCCAGACCCAGATTCATCGTGACTACGATGTACATCTTGGAAATTTCGCCCGCCTCGTTCAGATCGAGCCAGTACGCGGCGTCCCAACAGTCCTGAATCTCCTCCGGTTTGATCTCCAGCGTTTCGACCGGCGAGTCCTTGCTGCCGAGGAACACGCGCGCGTCTTTGGCAAAAGCGTACTCGTCGTCGTTAACGCCCAAGACGATTTTGCCGTTTTCAGGCGCGTTTACGAGGAATCCCTGCGTGAGCGCCGGATCTATGAGGAGCTTTTCCACATATCCGTCGCTGTTTATCGTCGCGTTGAACACTCCGAAGAACGGCATGTCGAGGAACGACGGCTCGCCGTCCCGCAAGCCGGGCTGCGCCAAGAGCTTGATTGTCTCGGCTTCCCCGTCCACATTAACGGTGAACTCCCTGTACGCGGGTTCCGTCTCCGTGGCCTCCGTCGGCGCGGGCGCCGCGCCGGGATTGACAAATAGTACACGCTTCACCGTTTCACCCTCCGCGCTCGCGCCGACAGCCATGACTCCCGCCAGCATACAGACCGCTAGGGCGACTGTGACAAATTTTGCGATTTTTCTCATCTCGATACCTCCCAATAATATAACTTCATCAATATTTTACGGTGATACTATGGAATAATAAACAATTTGAACAAATATGTCAATATATAAATTGGCCAGGGCGGATTTTTTGTCGGATTTTAATTGGGAAAAAATTGTAGTTGTTCCCCGCGCGTTGCGGTGCCCCTACAGTAGCCTACAGTAGAAAAGTAGAAAAATTTTGCCTAAAATGGTTGACAAAATTATCAAAACATATACAATATAGTTATGGAGAAAAAATGGACAGCATAAAAATCAATTTTAATGAAAAACTTGAAAAACAATTACAGTTTATTATTGAAATAGACAGAGTAAAAAATATTTTCAGAAAATCAAAATTATTTCATGAAAACCGCTTTGAAAAT
>JAISXU010000041.1 GCA_031270395.1 Oscillospiraceae bacterium | reverse complement strand
GCTCGCAGAGTGTCAGTAGATGGAAATGAATTCCATCTACTGACGGAGATATAACAATTTTTGCTCCGTCGCACGGGGCGCACTCCTTCGCAAAAATTCTTTTCGCCACAGGCGAAAAGGACGTAAGAGCGATAATGGGAACATACGAAATTATTCGGTGAAGGGATGTCGTTGCGGCGGAGGGTAGCATACGCTAACGGGTGCGCCGCGCCCTAGTCGAACGCGAAGCCGTACCACCCGCCCGGCCGCCGGGCGCCGGGCGCCGGCGCGTCCGTCGCCGTATAGAGCATCCCGAACCGGCGCGCGCCGCCGTCTTGCGCGCCGGGCGGCGGCACGTCCGTCGCCGGCGTGCGCACGTCTATTTCCTCCGCCGGCAGCCGCCGGGCCAGCGCCGCCGCGCACACGGCGGCGGCGGACGGCGGCGCGCCGGGGGGAATCAGCAACTCCTTGACGGACAGCGCGCCGCCGTCCCGACGCTCGACGGCGGCGCAGGCCGTCAGGCCGCCCGCGCTTATTCCGAACAGTCCGCCGCCCGACCGCTCGCACAGCCGCCTCTGATATTCCAGCGCACCGCCGCCGGCGTCGATGTGCGTCACGCCGCGCAGCAGCCCCTCCCGCAGATCCCCGTACTCCCGGGGCGTCACGCGCCTCGCGTCGGCGGCGGCGACCCGCGGGAGCTCGCTCGCGTGAAATTTGCGCTCGCTCGCGTAAAACCACTCGCGAAACCCGGCGCGTCCGCTGTAATACTCAAACAGGCCGTCGTCCGCCGGCTTCAGCACGGCGGCGGGGAAGCCCAGCTCCGCGGCGCGGCGGGTCAGCGCGCGCGTGACGGCGGCTCCGCCCCCGAGTCCGCGCATCTCGGGGAGCGCGGCTATGGAGTAGAGCATGGCGCACGGCGTCCTGACGCCGCCGGGCGACACCAGAGAGCCGGCGGGCGCCATGTGTCCCGCCGCCGCCGCTTCGCCGCGTATTTCCGCTATCACCGAGACGACGCTTCCGCCAAAGCTGTCAAAAAAATCGGAAATCTCCGCGTCCTCGTCCTCAAAGGCGGCTTGCCATATCGCGCGCAGCAGCCGCGCGTCTCCGGGCGCCGCCGTCCGCGTCGCCACAGGCGAGGCGGTCACGCGTACGTCTCCGGGCATATCTCCCTGATGCGCCTCTGGAGCGCTTTCAGATCGACGAACGTCTCCGGCCTGCGTCTGGGGTCGCGCAGTAGCGCCGAGGGATGAAACAGCGCCACAAAATGCGCGTCCCCCCGTTCAAACCATTTGCCGTGGTCGCGCGTTATCTTAAAGTCGCCGCCTATGAGCGCCATCGCCGATATGCGCCCCAGGCACACCGTTATTTTCGGACGCAGCAGCGTGTACTGTGCCCGGAGCCACGGCATACACGCATCCTGCTCGGCGGGCAGCGGGTCCCTGTTGCCCGGGGGACGGCACTTTATCATATTCGCGATGTAGACGTTCTTTTCCCTGTCGAGATCGATGATCTTAAGCATATCGTCCAGCAGCGCGCCGGCCCGCCCCACAAACGGCTTCCCCTCCCTGTCCTCGTGCTCGCCCGGCGCCTCGCCGATAAACAAAAGTCTCGCGTCGCGCGGCCCGACGCCGAACACCACGTTCGTGCGTCTGTCGCACAGCGGACACCTCTCGCACGTGAGACAGGATCTTTCCAGCCCGTCCCAGTCGCCCGGCCCGGCTATATCGCCGGACGATAAAAAATCACTCATTAGCGCATCCTCCGCAATTATCTCGCTTGCAGTCTCTTTTGTTCCGCCTGCGGCGCGCGGATATAGTTCGGTCGCAGCTCTCCCGGTTCCACAGGCGTACAGCGCGATGCGGCGAGCGCGACGCCGAACGCGCACTGCTGTCTGACGAGCTCCGGCGCGATGCTCGCGCGCAGTCCTGCCTCCAGAAAGTGCGGCAGACATATAGCGGCGGCGTCGCCCGTAAGCAGTATCTTCGCGCCGCCGCGGGCTGCGGCGGTCTCCTCGACGAGCTCGCGAATCGATATGGCGCGATCCTCGCACAGCCGCACGGGAGCCGCGTCCGCACGCCAGAATTTGGCGTTGTACACCTGCTCGCGCCTCGCGTCCATCACGGGACATATGATCCGGTCTCCGCCCCCCGCCAGCCACGCCATGGCCTCCGGCGTCGATACACCGCACACGCGTTTGCCCGCTCCCCACGCGAGTCCCTTCACTGTAGCGACGCCTATCCTTATGCCCGTAAAGGAGCCCGGCCCGCTCGCCGCGGCGAAAATGTCGATGTTGCCGACGGTGAGCTTCAGGCCGCGCAGCAGCTCGCGCGCCATGCACATGAGCGTTACGGAGTGCGTGAGCCCGTGGTTTTGGAAATATTGGCCGAGCAGGACGCCGTCCTCGCACACTGCGACGGACGCCGCCTTCGCCGACGACTCCACGGCAAATATCCTCATAGCTCCGCCTCCGGCACATCTACAGTCACGCGGCGCGAATCGCCGCCGAGACTCACTATACTCACGCGCGCGGCCCCCTCCGGTATCAGCTCGGGCGCGACGTCGCTCCACTCCGCGGCGATCACGCCCCCGCGCGCGAGGTAGTCGTCCCACCCTATATCGATGAGCTCGCCGGCGGAAGAGAGCCTGTACATGTCAAAATGGAATAGCGGCGGCTCACCCGGGTACTCGTTGACAATGGTGAAAGTGGGACTCGTCACGCGCGCGTCAATGCCAAGCCCGCCCGCGAGACCGCGTATGAAGGCCGTCTTGCCCGTGCCGAGCTCGCCCGTGAGCGCCACCACGCCGCCGCCTCGCAGCCTGTCCGCGAGCGCCGCGCCGAGCGCCTCCGTCTCCGCCTCGCTGTTTGTAACAACCGTCATACAAAAATCCCATCTCATAGCGCAGCTATGACAGACAAGCGTCAATCCAGCCGGACGGCCTGCCGTTTGTACTCGCTTGCGGCGTCAAGCTGCTCGCGCGCCGCTTTTCTCGTGGCGTCCGTCACACGCTCGCCGCCGATCAGCCGCGAGAGCTCCAGCTCCCGCCCGTCGCCGTCGAGCTCTGTGACGCTCGTCACGGCGCGTCCGCCGCTCTCGCTCTTTGTTACGGCGAAGTGCGTGTCCGCCATCGCGGCTATCTGCGGCAGATGCGTCACACACAGCACCTGCCGTCCGCGCGAGAGATCGCACAGCTTTTCGGCCACGCGCTGAGCCGCGATTCCGGACACGCCCGCGTCCACCTCGTCGAACACCATTGCGTCTATGCCGTCGTTTTCGATGAGAACATTTTTCATCGCCAGCATTATTCTTGACAGCTCGCCCCCGGACGCTATCCGGCTTATGCGTCCGGGTGCCTGTCCGGCGTTGGCCGACATCAAAAACCGCGCGTTCTCGCGGCCGCAGGCGGACAGTCCGTACTCGCCGGACACCGGCTCGAACTCCACCTCAAATATCACGCCCGCCATATTCAGACATTCAAGCTGCCCGGCAATGCGCGTCCTCAAGCCCTCCGCCGCGGCCCGGCGTCTCTCCGAAAGCGTGTCCGCGAGGCCGCCCGCGCGCTCCGCCGCGGCGGACAGCTCCCCGTCAAGCTGCTTTATCCGTTCTTCGGCGGATTCAATGCTCCGCAGCCGCTCGCGCTGTTCCTCCAAAAACAGCAGCGCCGACTCCTCGTCGCCGCCGTACCTGCGCATGACGCGCAGCAGACGCGCGCGCCTGTCCTCGAGGTTCTCCAGCTCCTCCGGCGAGAATTCCAGATCTCCCATGCGCGCGCGCAATTCCTCCGCGGACTCCTCCGCCGCGTACCGCAGGTCGCGAAGCTGTCCGGCGAGCGGCGCGAAGCTGTCGGAATAGCGCAGCGCCTCCTCCATATCCGCCTGCGCGCCCGAAATGAGCGCTACTGCGCCCTGCGCGTCCTCGCCGCCCCGCAGCGCCCCGTACGCGCCGTCAAGCGCGCGCGTCAGCCTTGACGCGTTCGTCAGGAGCGCGCGCCTCTCCTCCAAGCGCGCAAGCTCGCCGGCCTGAATATCCGCCGCCTCGAGCTCGCCTATCTGATAGCGCAGCATGTCCGCAAGCCGCTCCTTCTCGCCCTCGTCCATCGAGGCCGCCTCAAGCTCGTCGCGTTTGCTCCGCAGAAGCGCGTACGCCGTCTCGTACTCGTCAAGGAGCTCCGTATACCCGCCGAACGCGTCCAGATACGCGCGGTGCGAGGCGTCGTCAAGGAGCTTTCGGCCGTCGTTCTGCCCGTGTATGTCGATAAGCAGTCCGCCGAGCTCGCGGAGCTGCGCGGTCGACACGGGAGAACCGTTTACGCGGCAAACGCTCCTGCCGTCCGCCGTCACGCGGCGCGACAGATACACGCATCCGTCCTCGTCCACGGCGACGCCGTTGTCGGAGAGCCAGTCCGCCGTATCCACGTCCGAAAAGACGGCCGTCACCGCCGCCGCCTCCGCGCCCGTCCGCACAAGCTCCCGCGAGACCCTGCCTCCCGTAACGGCGGACAGCGCGTCGATCACTATGGATTTGCCCGCGCCCGTCTCGCCCGTGAGCACGTTAAAGCCATCGCCGAACGCAAGCTCCACGCTCTCGACGACGGCGATATTCTCGATGTGAATAAGCCGGATCATCCATCCTCACCTACCCGATCATACGCTCGATTTCACCGCAAAACCGCTCCGCAGACTCGCTGTCCCGCATCGCCAAAAACGCCGTGTCGTCGCCCGCGAGCGTGCCGACCACCGAGCTGACGCGCATCTCGTCGAGCGCGCTGCACGCGCCGTTTGCCAGACCGGGCAGCGTTTTGAGCACCACAATATTTTGCGCGCAGGCGACGGACAGCACGCTCTTGCTGAATATGGCTCTCAGGCGCGCGGCGCGGTCGTCTAAGTCCTGCTTCGAGCTCGCGGCGTACCTGAAGACGCCCCTCTGCGTCAATTCCTTTTGCAGGTGCAGCTCCCGGACATCCCGCGACATCGTAGCCTGTGTGCTCGCGATGCCGCGTTTTCGCAGCTCCTCGATCAACTGGTTCTGCGTCTCCACATCCACGGAGGCTACGACCTGTAAAATCACGGCCTGCCTTTGGCTTTTCATAAGCGCTTCCCCCTCAGCAGGGACGCCCCCCGGCGTCCCGTCAGTTCGTCTCACACCCGGTTTTTTGTGGCAAAGCGGCGAAAAACCGGCGTCATTTCATCGGTTCGCCGAGCTTTTCGCTCACCTTTCTGTAAAAGCTGCCGCCCGACAGCCGCGCGAAAAGCGTTTTTTTCGGCGACTCCCTGACATTTATGAGATCGTCCGCTATTAGCTCCACATAATCGCAGCCGTCGACGGACATATACGCCGGATTTTGTCTGGCGCTCCCGAGCCTGACCGATACGAGCCGCTCGGACGCCAGCACGAACGGGCGCGCCTTTAGCATGTGCGCGCACACCGGCGTTATGAGTATATTACGCGCGGACGGCTCCACTATCGGCCCGCCGGCAGACAGCGAATAGGCCGTGGAGCCTGTCGGAGTCGCTATAACCACCCCGTCGCCGCTCAGCTCCGAAATGACGTTTCCGTCTCCGCACAGCGTTATGTCCACTATCTTTGTCATACCGCCTATGACGACGTCGTTGAGCGCGAAGTCCTCGCATATCACCGCGTCCCCGCGCCTTAGCTCGACGTCGAGCATCATGCGGCTCTCAACGTCGTAACCGCCCGTGAGCGCGCCCGGTATCGCCCCGACGCCGTCGCGCTCGAGCTCCGCCATAAAGCCCTTTCCCCCGAGATTCACGCCCAGAACAGGCACGCCGTACCCGGCCGCGGCGCGCGCGGTGCGTAGTATTGTGCCGTCGCCCCCGAAGGCTATTATCATCTCCGCGTCCGCGAGCCGCGCCGCAAGCTCCGCGTACCCCCCGCCCCCCGAGCCGCGTCCGTCGTCGCAGTCGGGCAGCGGACACAGTACCGACAATATACCGATGTCCTCTAAAATCCGGCCGACCTCGCGCGAGGTCGCAAAGCGCACGTCCCGGCTCGCGTTAGGGCATAGGACGACCTTTTTCACCTGGATCACCTCCGCTTCCCGTTTCGGTCTGTTCGACGCTCGCGAGATTGAGCGCGTTGTGCGCCCGCTCCGCGACCGCCGCGATATCCGGCGCCCCGTCCGCTTCACCGGACGCCTTGCCGCCCGCCGAGAGCAGCCCGAGATACTCTATATTCCCCTCCGGGCCCTTGACGGGTGAGAACGTCAGCCCGCGGAACACAAAACCGGCGCTCTGAGCGTGGCGGGCAAAGCCGCGCAGTACCTCGATGTGCGTCCCTATGTCCCGCACGACGCCTTTTTTTCCCACCTTGCCGCGCCCGGCCTCAAACTGCGGCTTTATGAGGCATATCGTCCGCGCTCCGTCCGGCGTCAGCGCGCGCACCACGGGCAGAACGAGTGCCAGCGATATAAACGACACGTCAATTACCGCGAGCTCAATAGGCTCCGGGATAATATCCGCCGTGACGTACCTTATATTCGTCCGCTCCATGACCGTGACGCGCGGATCGTTTCTCAAGCTCCACGCGAGCTGTCCGTATCCGACGTCCACGGCGTACACCCGCGCGGCGCCGCGGCGCAGGAGGCAGTCCGTGAAGCCCCCCGTAGAGGCCCCGCAGTCAAGACATACGAGGCCATCGGGCGACACCGCGAAAAAATCAAGCGCCTTTTCCAGCTTCAACCCGCCGCGGCTCACGTATTTTCGCGTACCGCCCCTGTACTCTATACCGCAGCTCTCGTCGACCGGCGCGCCGGGCTTGTCCGCCCTGCGCCCGTCGACAAAGACCTCGCCGCTCATTATGGCGGCGCGCGCGCGCTCCCGGCTCTCCAATATCCCGCGCCGCCCGAGCAGAACGTCCAGTCTCACGCGGCTCATACGCCCACCGCCTCGCGCGCGGCGCGCGCCACGCTCACGGCGTCGAGTCCGCACAGCGCGCGCAGCTCGTCGAGCGAACCGCACGGGATGCTCCCGCCGCCCGCGTTGAGAAGCGTAACGCTGCCGGGCGCGTGGCCCGCCACGGCGAGAGCGGCGGCTATCCGCTCGCCCACGCAGTACGGCGCCGCGCTGTCCTCCAGCACGAGCAGCCTGCCCGTCTTGTCTACCGAGGATATTATATCGCCGCAGTCAAGCGGATTTATGCGCCCCAGCTTTACGATCTCGGCGGATATATCCGTGCTATGCAGAAGTTCCGCCGCGTCTGACGCGACGTTTACCATTACGCCATACGTAACTATTGTGATGTCCGCGCCCTCGCGCACGATCTGCGAGGCGTCCGTCCCCCCGCCGTCATACGCGCCCGGCGCGCCGCGCGGATAGCGGATGGCGACCGGCCCGTCGAGCTCCGAGATCGCATACCTCAGCATGTCGCGCAGCTCCCCGAAGCCTGCGGGACACAGCACCGTCATGCCGGGCGCCGTCGACAGGAACGCGGCGTCGAATACGCCCTGATGCGTCTCGCCGTCGCCCGCGACGAGTCCCGCCCTGTCCACGCACAGTACGACGTGCAGCCCCAATATGCAGACGTCGTGCAGCAGCATATCGTATGACCTCTGCAAGAAGGTCGAATAAACGGCAAATACGGGCACGAGTCCCGCGCACGCCAGTCCTGCGGCCATCGATACCGCGTGACCCTCCGTGATGCCCACGTCAAAGAATCTGTCGGGATACCGCGCGGCAAAATCCGCAAGCCCCGCACCCTCGGTCATCGAGGCCGTTATCGCGCACACGCGCGCGTCCTTTTTCGCGAGCTCGACGAGCTCCTCGCCGAACACGGACGAGAAGGTGTCGCCCGCGCCGCATATGAAGCCGGAGCTCTCGTCGAACGGCGGAACGCCGTGGTATTTGTCCGGCGTCCGCTCGGAATACGCGTAGCCCTTGCCCTTCTGCGTTATGACATGTATCAGCACGGGCTCCGTGAGTCCCCGCGCCCACTCGAGCGCCTCGGTAAGCCGTGTTATGTCATGCCCGTTTATCGGGCCGAAATATTGCAGACCGAGCTCCTCAAACATGCTGCAATGCAGCAGCGCCTCTTTTATCGCGCTCTTGACGCCGTGCGTGAAGGCGTATATTTTTCGTCCGCCGGGCACGATCTCCATGATGCGCCTGTACCGTCTCTTAAACGCGGCATACGACGGCTTTAGTCTCTGCCGCGACAGATATTTCGCTATGCCCCCGACGTTGCCGTTTATGGACATGCCGTTGTCGTTGAGAATAATTATAAACGGCTCGCCGCTCTCGCCGGCATCTTCAAGCGCCTCGTAGGCCAGTCCGCCCGTGAGAGCGCCGTCTCCGATGACCGACACTACAGAATAATTCTGCCCCGACAGCGTGCGTGCGCGCGCCATACCCAGCCCTACCGATATGGAATTTGACGCGTGTCCCGCCGTGAAAGCGTCGTGTCTGCTCTCCGAGGGCTTTGGGAAGCCCGCCAGCCCGTTCAGCGCGCGCAGCGTGGCAAACCTCTCCTTCCGTCCCGTGAGCAGCTTATGTATATAGCATTGGTGCCCGACGTCAAAAACGAGTCTGTCCCTCGACGTGTCAAATACGCGGTGTATGGCGACCGTCAGCTCGACGACCCCGAGATTCGACGCCAGATGTCCGCCCGTCTTCGCGACGTTTGAGACAAGATATGCCCTCAGCCGCGCGCACAGCTCCGGAAGACGACTCCCGTCAAGCGCCTTGACGTCCGCCGGCGAGTTGATTTCATTTAATATGTCCAAGTGGTGTGCAACCTCATTGCTTCCGATTCATTTTTTCCGCTTGGGCGTTCTTGCGCGGAAGGGCGCGGAAAACAGATGTATGAGCTTTCCCGCTCTTATGATGATCGCCGTGCTGTTATTGATGGCGGTTGTCTTTCCCAACGCCTTGCCGCCGATCGTCAGGCCTGTCACAGCGGCGGAGATAACGAGCTGTGTGAGCACCGTCGCGAACGAAAAGCGCTCCACGAGACGGGTTGCGATGACGGCCACCATGGTTCCGCTGATTATGCCGGATATATCGCCCACGACGTCGTTACACACGCTCGACACCTTTTCCGCGTTTCTGGCGAGCGCTATCGCCTCCGCGGAACCGCGCTCGCGCCGTGCGGCCATCGAGTGCAGAGGACCGGGCGACACCGCCGTCACGGCGACGCCTATCATGTCGAATACGACGCCGAGCATTATGAACACGAGCAGAAATAAAAACGCCGTGATATAGCCCGCGCCGCTCAGCGTCTCCGACGATACGAGCGTGAATACGGAGGATACGGCGACGCTGGAGAGCGTTACGCTTATGACCCATCTGAAATTGTTCTTTTTTTTCATAAAATGATTTTCAACAAACGACCACAATCTATTGTTCTTTTTGCCGCGTCGGAGCGAGGACGACGGCCGGAGTAAATCTTACGGCTTAGGTACGGGCTGGATTTCCCCCGCGTCTGCCTCTCGTCGCCGATCAGGGGGTTTCCCATTAAAGACGCGTTCGGGGCGTCGCCGCCGCCGCGGCCCGATTGCCACTTAGTCCGCACTGCAATCCTCCGGCCGACCCATAGCGCTCATCGCGCGTACGGACAGCCTAGGTGATTTCCACTACAGTCTTGCCGTCTCTTAGCCTCTTTTGCAGAGAATATTTCAAGGGGCAATCGCACCCCGCCCCATGGCCATTGGCGCAGGGCTTGTGATCCTCTATCCGCATACTCCACTCAAGGCAGGCTACTCCGCGCACAGCGCTTGCGGCGTCGCCGCCGCGTCCGCACCGCGACGCGGGTTTAATCCCGTCCCGTACGCCGGTCGCAAGACGCTCCGGCGCACAGATACAGGTCTCCGCACGGACAGGGTCGGGGTCCCCATGCCATTGGGGGCCGCCCTGACCGCACAAGCGCGGGGATCCGCGCTTTCCCCCAGCACCCGCCCCAAACTGGGCGTTCAAAGCAGGCACAAGGGGATTCACAGGTGTGCCCTTCAAAGGATTTTTAGGCCCTTCTTGTTAGACGGCAGCTCTGACTAGGATACTGCGCCGCTCGTATATATATATTATCAATTTCCCGACGATTTTTCAAGAAAAATTTTTCAAGAAAAATTTTGGGTGAAAATTTGGATAAATTTGCGGCGGCGCTTGAAATGTGCGGCGCGTCCGTGGTAGAATATCCGCAACACTAAAAACTAAAAACTAAAAACTAAAAACTAAATTCAGGGGGGTATTGTAATGAGTCCGACGGCGACAGCCGCGGCGGCGCGCGTCAGCTTCACGAGCGACGAAAATCTCGCGCAAAACCGCGACACCTACAAGCACGCGTATCTGATAGACACCGACCCGCAACCCATCGAGCCGTTCGACAAGGACTGGGGCGTGGCGATATCCGGAAATACGCCGGAGCCCTCGCCGTTCGAGCGCATAAACAAGATACTGGCGATAACCGCCAAGACCACAAACGGCTTCGTCGCGCCCGACGCCGCGGAGCTTGTGACACAGGCGTACATCGAGCACTCGGGCGAGCCGGCATTGCTGAAGCGGGCGTACGCCGTGGCAAAGGTGCTCGACGAGGCGCCGCTCTACATCTTCCCGCACGAGCTCGTCGTCGGGTGTCTCTGCTGCGACAAGAAGGGCGCGCCGGTCTTTCCGGAATTCGGGTTCAACTGGGTCGTAAACGAGATGCGCGACGGACTGATGGGCTACAGCGAGAAGCGCACTCACGACTACTTCACATACACCGCCGACACGCAGGAGCGCCTTGAGAAGCTGCGCGACTTCTGGGACGGCAACACGGTTGAGGACATGACGCGCTCCATGCTCACCGACGACGTGATAAAGGGCTCGCACGACGGCAAGGGCGTGTTTTTCGCCGACGCCTACATATTCTGCGGCGCGGGACACCTCGGGCTGGAATTCGAGCGTCTGCTCACGCTGGGGCTCGGCGGCATAAGGGATATGATAACAGGGTATGAGTCGAAGCTGTCGCTGTCCGACCCCGCCGATATAGAAAAGCGCGCGTTCTACAAGGCCGCCGGCATCGTCGCCGACGCGGCGCAGCGCCACGTGAACAGGTACGCCGAGCTCGCCGAGGAGATGGCGCGCGGTGAGAGCGACGCGGTCAGGGCGGAGGAGCTGCGGCAAATAGCGGCCAACTGCCGCTGGATAGCAACCAACCCGCCCCGCACATTCTGGGAGGCCATACAGCTTGTGAACCTCGCCGTCGATCTCGTGTATGTCGAGTGCAACGGTCATTCCGTCTGTTACGGGCGTTTCGACCAGTACATGTACCCGTTCTACAGACACGATATCGAGACCGGAGCGTCAACACGCGAACAGATGCAGGAGCTCATCGAGAATTTCTTCATCAAGGTGTGGGACCTCAACAAGCTGCGCAACCATATACTCATACGCACGTTCGGAAACGGCGGCATAGGCGGCCCGGCGCTGACCGTCGGCGGCATTACGAAGGACGGGGGCGACGGGACGAACGAGCTCACGTTCATGGCGCTCGACGCGCACGCGCACATACGCATCCCGTGCCCGTGGCTGGCGGTGCGTATGCACGCCAACACGCCGTGGGAGCTGAAAATAAAGGTGGCAAATCTCATCCGCATGGGTACGGGCGAGCCCAAGATATTCAACGACGACGTCGCTATACCGAGTATGCTCACCTCGGACGTCGAGCTGCGCGACGCGCGCGACTATCAGGTGGTGGGCTGCGTGGAACCCGACCCCTCCGGTAAGGCGTACGGCTGGAAGGACTGCGGGCACATGAACATAGCCCGCGTGCTGGAGCTCGCTATAAACGACGGCCGGTGCTATAACTGCGGTCAGGGGTGTCCCCGCTGGGAGCGCTGCGGCAAGGTGGGGCAGCGGCTCGGCTTGGCCACCGGCTCGCTTGCGGATTTCACCTCGTTCGATCAGGTGCTGGAAGCCTACGACAAGCAGATGGAATACTGGTGTGACAGACAGCTCGCGCTCCTGAACACCGTGGATATAGTCCACCGGAAGATGTACCCGCTGCCGCTGCTGTCCACGTTCATGGACGGCTGCATAGAAAGCGGGAAAGACGTCACGGCGGGCGGCGCGAAGTATAATTTCTCGGGCCCGCAGGGTGTGGGCATAGGCACGGCGGGCGACGGTCTGGCTACAATTAAGCAGCTCGTATTCGACGAGAAGCGCGTCACCGGACGTGAGCTGCTCGACGCCGTGACTGCCAACTGGGAGGGCTATGAGAGCCTGTACGCCTACGTCAATTCCGACCGCGTACACCACTACGGCAACGACGACGACTATGCCGACCTGCTCGCCAAATTCGCGATGGATACGTGGTGCAAGCACGTCGAGCACCGTCCGAACGCGCACGGCGGCTTTTTCCAGCCGGGAGCGTACTCCGTAACGGTAAACGTGGCGCACGGCCAAAACCAGTGGGCGTCCATAGACGGCAGAAAGGCTTTCGAGCCGGTGAGCGACTGCATGGGCGCCGTACACACAAAATGCTGCTCGCACGACGTGCGCGGCCCGCTGGCCATATGCAAGTCGGTGACGAAGCTCGACCACGCGCGCGCGACGAACGGGACGCTGCTCAACTGGAAGTTCTCGCCCGGCGCGCTTGCCGGCGACACGGGGCGCGATAACTTCATAGCGCTCATGGAGGAGTACATACACCGTAAGGGTATGCACAGCCAGTTTACTGTAGCTAACCAAGAGACGCTCATAGCGGCGCAGAAGGATCCCGACGAGTACAAGGATCTGCTCGTGCGCGTCGCGGGCTACTCGGCGTACTTTGTCGAGCTGAACCGAGCGCTCCAGGACGACATCATCGGCCGCACAAGCCTGTCGTTCGACTGAGACGATAGCGTTGGTGTCAGGATAAGGAGTGTAATTTGCTTCACACAACGCCGTCGGGCGAGCCGTGCGGGCTCGTCTCGAATATCCAGAAATACACGATACACGACGGGCCGGGCATACGCACGGAGGTATTCTTTACCGGATGCCCGCTGCGCTGTCTGTGGTGCTCTAACCCGGAGACGATAGCGCCCTACCGCAGGCTGGGCGTCTATCCCGATAAGTGTATATCACTCGAAAAATGCGGATACTGCCTGAGTGCGTGTCCGCACGGGGAAAACAGCCCCCTCGAGTTCGACGGCGGCGGTGTACTCAAGGCGGCGCCGCCGTCGGAGCGCTGCGCCGGGTGTACGCGCTGCGCGGACGAGTGTCCCTCGCGCGCGCTGAAGCTCTGGGGCGAACAGACGACCGTGCCGGAGCTTATGAAGATAATAGCGGAGGATCGCAATTTCTACAGGCGCACGGGCGGCGGCGTCACGCTCTCGGGCGGCGAGGTGACGCTGCAATGGGAGTTCGCGAGTATGCTGCTGGAGGCCTGCCATAAGGCCTCAATAAACACGTGCGTCGAATCGGCGCTCCACTGCGCGCCGGAGCATATGGAGGCCGTTTATGAGCACACGGATCTCGTCATAGCGGACATTAAGCACATGGACACAAAAAAACACCGCGAGTACACCGGCGCGGGCAATGAGCGTATACTTGAAAATCTCCGGCGAACCGTCCAGCTCGGGATGAAGCTCGTCATACGCACGCCCGTCGTGTTCGGCTTCAACGGCGACGACGAGAACATCAGGCGCACGGCGGAATTCATTCGCGACGAGCTGGGCGGGCGAATAATACAGTACCAACTGCTGCCGTACCGCAAGATGGGTACGGAGAAATACGACTCTCTGGGGATACCGTATCCGATGGGCGACTACTCACCGCCGGAACGCGCCGATTGGGAGGCGCGGCTCCTGCGGCTCCAGGACATGCTCAGCGACGAATACGGTCTGCCCGCCGTCGCCGGCTCGTCAAAAAAGCTGGACATCGGCGGATAGGCCGGCCGGCGCACGGCGGGACGCCTCGCGCCGGGATGCCTCGCGCCGGGACGCCCTGCGCCGGTCAATCGACGCGCTTGTCGCCCCAGAAGAAAAGCGCCACCGTGCCGGGGCCAGTGTGCGAGCCTATGACGGTGCCGACATCGTTTATACGGATGTCGCCGTCAATGTTTGCGAACGTGCTCCGGATGAGACTCGCGACGGCTTCGGCGTCGTCCCGGCACGCCGAGTGACTCATGAAGCACTTGCCGGAGTAATTTACGCCGCCCTCGGCGTGAGCGCGCATCCTCTCGACCATCGCCGCTATGACGCGTTTCTTGCCGCGCTCCTTAGAGCGCGGGATGAGGTGTCCGGTATTGCTCACGTTCAGGAGTGGGCAGATATTCAATAGCGTACCGACGACGGCGGAGGTCGCCGAGACGCGTCCGCCGCGCTTGAGATGCCTCAGATCGCTCGTGAAAAACCAGTGGTGCAGATAATATTTTTTCTCCTCGAGCCAGTCGCGCAGTTCGTCGATGCCCATACCGCCGTCGCGCAAATCGAGCGCCGCGTCGAGCAGCAACCCGTAGCCGGACGACGCCGCGAGCGAGTCCACCACGTGGAGCTTCCTGTCGGGGTAGCGTTTAATCAGCTCCTCCCGGGCCACGCGCGCCGAATTGACGGAACCCGTGATGCCCGACGACAGCGTGAGATGTAGGACATCTTGGCCGCCGGCGAGGATAGGCTCAAAGAGCTCAACGAACGCGCCGGTGGTCACCTGCGAGGTGACGGGCATGGCGCCCGCGGAGATCGCGTTGTAGAAGTCGGGGAACGAAATCGTCTTTCCGAAATCGTCGGGATACTCGATGCCGTTCATCTCGAAGTGATAGAACGCCACGGGCACTCCGCGGCGGACAAAATATTCCTCCGGCATATCCGCCGTCGAACAGCACGTCACTATATATTCGGACAAAGCAAGACCCTCCAATACGTCATGTGTTGCGCATCGCGCCATTGCGCCGCTCACGCCCTGTGGCCAATCCGCAGGGAGAGTATAGCCTTTAGAGACCGCGGTTGCAACAGGCACTTGCTTTTTTTCGCTCTATTGATTAAAATACCCGAAGTAGATATTGGAAACGGACTCTACCGGCGGTAGAATCCGCCGAAAAAAGCCCGAAGGTGAGCGATATTGCTCCGCGCGAATACCCGAGCGAGCCGATAGTGGAAGGAAAACCGGATGGAAATACCCGTACTGAGCGCAAAAATAGGAAACCCCGGCGAGATGCAGCTAAAAAAGCGGATCGCGGAGAATCTCATATATTACAGAAAGCTGGCCGGCATGACGCAGACGGAGCTCGCCGCGCGGATAAATTACTCCGACAAATCCGTGTCGAAGTGGGAGCGCGCGGGCGGAACGCCCGACATCTACGTCCTGTCGATTCTTTCCTCGCTCTACGGCGTCACCGTAAACGACATAATCAGCGAAAACGCCCCGCGCCCCCCGGCGGATCCGCACGGCGAGCAGCGCAGACGCGTTATAGTGTGTCTGCTGTCCGTAGTGTTCGCGTGGCTCGTCACGGCCGTGCTGTACACCGCACTGCGCCTCATCGTGCCGTCGTTTGAAGGCGCGAAGTACATCTTCGCACTCGCCCCTCCGGCCAGTTGCGTCATATTCGTGGTGTTCGCGTCTATCTGGTGGGGGCACTTTGTGAGGTTCGCGTCTGTGAGCGCGCTCATCTGGTGCGTCGCCGCGTGCCTGTATTACATAGACCCGCAGAAACGCCTGTCCCTTCTGCTGTCCGTGGTGGTTCCGCTGCAGGTGCTGGCGCTCTTATGGTTTATGATGAAAAAACAGTTCGGAAAGCGCGGCGGGAAGAAGCGCTAGCCGCAGTCGCTTGCCGTGAATAAAGCGCGGTTGCGCTTATGGCTTCAGCTCGACCATCGCGCTGTCCTCAAGCGTGAGCTCAGTTTTTGCGTACACGCGCTTTTCGCGCGGAATGAAGCCTCTCACGCTCGTCGCCGGCAGCACCCATGTGTACGGCCCGATATGCGTTCCGGGCTGTGTCACGCAGTTGGCGCCTACGCGCGACGAGTCGCCCAGCACGAGCCCGAAGTAGTCGCCGCCCAGCTCGTGGCTGACGCCGTCCAGCTTGAGCGTCATGTTAGACTGGTCAAACCTCCTGTTTGCCGTGACCGTTCCGGAGCCGATACGCGCCGACGCGCCGAGCACGCTGTCGCCGACGAACGCGAGGGACGCAACCTTTGCGCCGCCGAACAGCACCGCGCGCTTGAGCTCGCTCCCGTGTCCGACGGCGCATCCGTCCCCGATTACGCTGTACGGACGTATCACCGCCCCGGGCATTATCTCGCAGCCCTCGCCTATATATACGGGGCCTATAACAGTCACGCCGTTGTACACGATGGTTCCGGCGCCGATGTGATAGCCGCCGTACAGATGGACGTCCTCGCTTTTGAGTTCCCCGAAATTGCCCGCGACGCCCGGCGACGCGAGCAGTCCGGGCAGCTCGGCGCTCACCTTTGCCAGAATATCGGAGGTCCTCGTCAGTCCGTCGAGGAACCCGCGCAGCGGAAACCGCTCCGGGTGTTCGAAATAGTATTTAATATCAAGCGACATGGTGACCTCCGCATATGAAAACGTCTGATTTGCCTCTGACAGTATTATACGCTCCGTCGTCCCGCGGCGCAACCGGCGCCGCGGATCATGCCGCTTGCCGCGAATATATCCTATACCTGTGACTGCGGGAGAGTTTCGAGATCGGCCGGTGTCACGGCCTGCAGACTGCACGCAAGCTCCGTGCGGATGCGGGGATTGTCGCGCTTAAACTGCTTCGCGATACGCTTTGTCACCGTCTGACCGTCCTCAAACGTCGCCGCAGGAAGTAAAATGAGATACTGTGATACGGAAAAACGCGTGAATACGTCGCCCCTGCGCAGCGACTGGGATATCGTCTCCTTGAGCTTATCCATTGTCTTTTTCAGAGTTTTTAGCACGGGACGCTCGCCCATTTGGTCCGTGACGGTAACAAGCGCCAGATATACCACCTGTCCCGTGCGCGCCTCGCTGCGCGCCTCAAGCCTGTATATGATCTTGAAGAACTCGTACTCCACAAAGAGACAGCCGTCGTCCGCGCCGGACTCCCTCAGGTCGTCCTTTATGGCGCTCAAATTCAACTCCCGCACCCGTGTAGTTTTTACGAGCTCGCTGTAGATCGCAGTGAGATCCTTTGACGGAGTAATGCCGAAGCCGTTGTAAAACAGCTCGGTAATATAGTCGTAGTGACTGATCGCGTTCTGTGCTTCGCCGGACGCGGCGAGCGCGCGGATGAGTCTTATATGTAGCTCCTCGTTGTACGGGTCCAGCGCCGACGCCCTACGGCAGATAGCCGCGACGTCCGCCATCCTGCCCTTGCTCCGGAGAGCGTCGGTGAGCGCGTATACCGCCTCGGTATAGAGCGAATGGTATTGCGCGTCCAGTGACGCAACCCACGGCTCGTGAACGTGATTCGGCAGAAATCTCCCGCCGTACGTCTCGACCGCGCTCGTCAGGATGCTGAGCTTATCCTCCGCGCTCACGTCGGGATCGTCCGCCGACTTGCACAGCCGCGTGAACTCATCCGCGTCGACTACGCACGGTAGGCGCGGCGCCCACGCGTACGTGCCCCGGTGGTACGCGACCACCTGCTTGGCGCTCCCGAGGTCAAGTCCGCTAAGCAGCGCGCGGACGCGGTGCAAGAGTGTCTTGAGCGTATTGACGGCGTCGTCTACGTCGTCAAGAGGCCACAGCATTGCGATAAGCTCGTCCTGTGTTATTACGCGGTTTCTGTGAGCGATCAGATATTCCAATAGCAGCCACGCTTTTCTGGGACGGCTGCGCATGTCTGAAATAACGTGGCCGCCATATGATATTGAGAATCCTCCCAGCATATTGATGTTGATGATCTCCTTCAAACTGCACCGCCTCCAAAAGAATGGAATTATTTTATATTTTATGGCAGATATTGTACATTCAAACGGATGAAAAAGCAAGTATTTAGAAAAAATTTCATTCAATTTTGAAAATTGCAACATTAATTGCCAGCACTTTTTGCCTCATATATCGGCGGAACTCGCCGCAACGCTCTCTTGTCGCGTTTTCCGCAGACATGCCAAGAATGAATCCTTTGCCATGCTGCGGAAAATGCAGGGGAACAACCACAAATATTTAACCAATAAAAATTCGGCTGTCAAAGAATTCTGAGGCGTTAGCCAGATACTATTGACAACCCCCGCGGCGCGCCGTATAATACATGGTAATGCGACTTATTCGCATATAGCTTTAACGAAGGTGGCGCGAATGATGGAAAAAACTACGGTTGGGAACACTGCGGAGAAAAGAAACAGAGGCGAAAGAAGGCTGAGGATACACTTTTTCAAAAATGGGTTGCGTCCGCGGGCAAACAGGAGTATACTTATTTCGATTTTTGCCGCGCTTGCACTCCTTATTCCGTCGGGCTGCGGCGCCGGCGAGCAATCGTCCCCCGAGGGGTCGCCGGTCTCCGACGCCGGGTCTCCGGCGGACGCGGTGATGTCCGTCTACGCTAGCTTCTACCCGATGTACGACTTCGCCGTAAAAATCGGGGGCGACAAGGTGAACGCCGTAAACATGACGCCCTCGGGAACCGAGCCGCACGACTGGGAACCCACAGCCGCCGACATCTCCGGGCTGGAGGCCGCCGACGTCTTCATCTACAACGGAGCGGGCATGGAGCATTGGGCGGAGGACATAATGGAGACGCTGCAAAGCTCGAAGCTCACGGTCGTCGAGGCGTCAAAGGGAATCGAGCTCATCGAGGGCGGCCACGGGCACGATGAAGAGGAAGAGGAGCACGAGGACGAGGACGAGGAAGAAGAGGAACACGAGGAAGAGGGCTTCGACCCGCATGTGTGGCTCAATCCCATGTACGCCAAGGTCGAGATGGGCAATATCCGCGACGCGTTCAAGCTGATTGATCCGGCAAACGGCGAATACTACGACGCGAATTACACGAAGTACGCCGCCGAACTCGACGCGCTCGACAAGGAATTTACCGACGCGCTCTCCGAGTTTCCAGACAGGGATATAATTGTGGCGCATCAGGCGTTCGGCTACATGTGCTCGGCGTACGAGTTGAATCAAGTCCCCATAGAGGGCCTTTCTCCCGACTCCGAGCCGGACCCGGCGAGGATGGCGGAGATAATCGAATTTGCGTCGGAGCACAATATCAATGTGATATACTTCGAGGAGCTCGTAAGTCCCAAGGTTGCGGAGACTATAGCGGAGGCTATAGGCGCCGAGACCGACGTGCTCAACCCGCTCGAGGGTCTGAGCGACGACGATATTGCTTCGGGCGCCGACTACTTTACCGTCATGCGCTCAAATCTGGAGGCGCTTCGCCGGGGATTTTTGCGCTAATTGGCATAAGGAGCGATGCGGCTTATGGCGGAGACGGTAGGCGCAGACGACCTCGGATTCCGGTACGGGGACGAGCCGGTTTTTTCCGGAATCAGCTTTTCCGTCAAGAGCGGGGATTTTGTCGCCGTCACGGGCGCGAACGGCGCGGGCAAGAGCACGCTGCTGAGGTTGATACTCGGCGAGCTCTCCCCCTCCTCCGGCGCCGTGCGGCTGTTCGGACTGGACGTCCGGAATTTCAGGCAGTGGCCGAGACTCGGCTATCTCGCGCAGGACGGGGCGTCCCGGGGCGCCGACTTCCCGGCGACGGCCGAGGAGATCGTAATCGCTAATCTGTTCAGCGAGATCGGGCTCATGCGCTTCCCGAAAAAACGCCACAAAGATAAAGCGCTGCGGGCGCTGGAGCGCGTGGGCATGGGCAAGTATTCGGGACGGATGCTCGGCGGAATGTCGGGCGGGCAGCGGCAGCGCGTCATGCTGGCGCGGGCGCTCGTGAGAGAGCCGGAGCTTCTGCTGCTCGACGAGCCGACCAGCGGCGTGGACGACAGCGCCGCGGACGCGCTTTTTAGTCTGCTGTCGGAGCTCAGCGGCGAACGCGGGCTGACTGTCGTCGCGGTGACGCACGATATGGCAAAGGCCGCACGGTACTCGTCGAGGGCGCTCTGTCTGGAATATGGCTCGCTCGTCGAGCTCGACCGGGAGCAGCTTGCCGACGAGCTGGCGCACAGGCACAGGCATCCGAGCACATGATCGCGCCGGCAGCGGCGCATTACCGCAGCATTTCGGGTATTGGGAGGTAAGTGAGCGGATAATGGAAATATTAAAACATGGCTTTATGCAGCGAGCCTTTGTGGTCGGGATACTGCTCGCCATCATCATACCCTGCATCGGCGTCATCGTCGTGCTGAAGCGCCTGTCCATGATCGGCGATACGCTGTCCCACTCGTCGCTGGCGGGCGTGGCCGCCGGCCTGATTTTGGGAATCAACCCGATAATCGGCGCGGGGGCGGTGTGTATCATCGCCGCGCTCGGCATCGAGGCGATACGCAAGCGTATACCCAGATTCTCCGAGATGTCTATCGCTATAATGATGTCCGCCGGCGTGGGGCTGGCCGGCGTTTTATCCGGCTTTGTCAAAAGTGCCGCGAATTTCAACAGCTTCCTGTTCGGCAGCATCGTCGCGATCAGCGGTTTCGAGCTCTGGCTTGTCGTGGGCGTGAGCTGCGCGGTAATGCTCGTTTTTACGCTGTTATACAAGGAATTGTTCTTCATTGCGTTGGACGAGCGGGCGGCGCGTCTGGCGGGCATACCCGTGCGGGCCGTCAATTTCGTATTCACTATCCTGACGGCGGTCACGGTGTCGGTGGCGGCGCGCACGGTAGGCGCGCTGATAGTGTCGTCGATGATGGTGGCGCCCGTGGCGTGCGCCATGCAGACGGGGAAAAACTACAAGCAGACCGTGATAGGCGCCGTGTGCTTTGCCGTGGCGTTTACCGTCGCGGGCCTGTTTATCGCGTATTACGCGCGTTTGAAGCCGGGAGGCGCCATAGTTCTGCTCGGCGTCCTGTGTCTCGTGTTCATACTGGCGGCAAAGCGCGTGTACACGTCACTTCGCCGCAGCAGACTCCGCGGCGCGGACTCCGCTGCACGGGGGTGATTATGCTTTGAGTGAGAATATGGCGAAATGGCCGGCCGGTGTGCGGCGGACGAAGCAGCGGAATACGGTATTCGACATACTCGCGTCCGCCGACAAGCCGATAAGCGCCGTCGAGATATGCTCGCGCGCCGGGGCGTCGGGGCAAGCGGTCTGGTTATCGACCGTATACAGGATACTCGAAATGCTTGTTAAAGAGCGCGCGGTCTCCAAGCTCGCCGTGATGGACAGCGATATGGCGCTATATGAGCTCATAGGCTCCGGTCACAGGCATTACGCCGTCTGCATAGGCTGCCGGAAGATCATCTCGATGGAAAACTGCCCGATGGAGCGCTTTCTCCCGCAGCTCAAGGACGCGGACTTCCGCGTGACCGGACATAATCTCGAGGTGTACGGCTACTGCGGGCAGTGCGATACGCCGGTACTGAGCGGCGGCGCGGACGCGCCCTGATTTTCGGAGGTCTTTTATTTTATGGCGGCGGATATCTATATCGTTTCGGGTTTTTTAGGCGCGGGTAAGACGACGCTTATCCAAAAGCTGCTCGGCGAGGTTTTCAGGGATAAGAGGGTCGTCCTCGTCGAGAATGATTTCGGGGAGGTCGGCGTTGACGCCGCCCTGATGCGCTCGTCCGGCGTCGAGGTCGCCGAGCTGTCCTCGGGCTGCATATGCTGTAACATATCGGGCGATTTTAAGAAGTCGCTGCGCGAGTTGCTTCTGCGGTATAGACCGGAGAGCGTGATAATCGAGCCGTCCGGCGTGGGCAAGCTGTCGGAGATCGCCGAAGCGTGCTCGGACCCGTCGATTCTCGCTCTTGCCGGGCTCAGAAGTAAAATAACCGTGGCGGACGCCGGGCGCTGCCGGATGTATTTTGACAACTTCGGGGAGTTTTTTGAGGACCAGATCGCGAACGCCGATGCCGTAGTCCTGTCCAGATGTGAGGAATACCCCGACAGTCTCGCGGACGCGCGCGCTCTGGCGCGCGAGCTCAACGACAACTGCCCGATATTCTCAGCGCCGTGGCCGGCGCTGGATACCGCGGCGCTGCTCGCGCCTCAGGGCGGCGTCGGACACGACGCCGGCGACGTATGCGGACACGCGCACGCGCACAACCACGGCTGCCGCGACGGCTGCTGTGACGACGCCGGACACGTCCACGACCACGAGGCCGCCGACATATTCGACGCGGTTACTGTCTACTCGCAGAGGGAATTTGACGAGCGCGAGCTGGGCGCCGCCGTTGCGGAAATGGAGCTAGGCGGGACTCTCCTGCGCGCGAAGGGAACTCTGCGCGGGCGCGACGGCTTTTGGGAGCTGCAATATATACCCGGCGAGCTCAAAATCACCCGGCGGACGGAGGGCGGCGCTGACGGCGCGCTGTGCGTTCTCGGCCGCGACTTGGACAGCGAAAAGATAGCCGAGCTCTTCGGCGGAACGACGGGGGTACGGTAGATGTCCGTACCCGTATATGTCGTCACGGGCTTTCTTGGCTCCGGTAAGACGTCCTTCATAAAGCAGCTGCTCGGCGGGCCGGAGTGGCGGGACGCGAACGTTCTGACCGTGCAGTTTGAGTCGGGCCGGGAGATGCCGCCGGACGGCGGCCCCAGCCGCGAAAATCTGATCTTCCCGGCGAGGCGGTTGAAAAACGGCCCCGATAAGCTGGCCGGCGAGCTCGCGGAGCGGATCCGCGCCGGAATTGGGCCGGACGGACACGAGCCGGACGAGATATGGATCGAGTGGAACGGGATGTTTCCGTTCGGCGAGCTGTACGCCATGCTGCGCCGACCGCCGCTGCGCGAGCTGTGCGATATAAGGCGCGTCATACACACGGCGGACGCCCAGGCGCTCGGAGGACTTCTCGGCGGGACGGGGAGCGCGCTGCCGGAGCAGATCGCCGGCAGCGACCTCGCCGTCGTGCGGGGAGCGCGCGGTGGGAGGGATATGAGCCGGACGCGCCGGCTCCTGAGAGGCGTTAATCCCGGTATGCGCGTGCGCGCCGCGCTCCCGTCCGGGGAACGGGAGCGGCGCGAGCCGGACGGCGGCCACACCGACGCCGAGGCGCGCGCCAGAACCGCGCTCGTCAGACTGATATACGGGCGGGATGTCTCGCCGCTCAGCGCGTTTTTTCTGCTGTCGGTCTCACTGGCGCTCGTCTATCTCGCCGCTGCGCCCGTCCTGGAGAGTCGCGGCTTTCCGGCGTCGCGGGTCGTCAATGTGTTTCTGGGCATCATACTGCAAGCCGTTCCGTTTCTGCTCATCGGCGTACTGTTGTCGTCGGCTATCGAGGTCTTTGTCACACGGGCGGCCATAGAGACGCGGTTTCCGCGGAGCATGAGCGCCGGAATGCTCGCCGCCGTTCTGGCCGGTTTTTTGCTGCCCGTCTGCGACTGCGCCTCCATACCGATATTCAGGAGCCTCGTCAAAAAGGGCGTGCCGCTGCCGGCCGCCGTGACGTTCATGACAGTAGCGCCGGTGATCAATCCCGTCGTCATGCTGTCCACATATTACGCGTTCGGGGGCGACATGCGCATGGTCGTCGGGCGCGCGGCGCTGGGCGCCGTCTCCGCCGTTATCATCGGCCTGACGTTTGCCGTCCGGGCTCCGCGCGGACGCGTACTGTCCGGCGGGTCGGTTTACGGGCGCGGTTATTACGACAGCGCGGAGTCTCCGGCGGGGATTGGCGGGAAGCTCGTCCTTCTTCTGCGCCACGCGCAGACGGAGTTCTGGAACGCGGGAAAATACCTTGTTATCGGAACCCTTGTGTCCGCCGTGCTCCAATCCACGGGCCTGACGCTGTCCGCGCAGGCAAACTCCGGCGCCGGTCTGGCGGCGTCGCTGGCGGTCATGATGGGGATGAGCTTTGTGCTCTCGCTCTGCTCGTCGTCGGACGCGGTCGTCGCGCGCAGCTTCATGGGACAATTCCCGACGGGCGCGCTGATGGGCTTTCTCGTGTTCGGCCCGATGATGGACATAAAAAACGCCGCGCTGCTCTCGTCGGGCTTTACCGTCCGGTTCATCGTCCGTCTCGCGCTGACGGCTTTCGCCGTCTGCTTTTTGATAGTTTTTCTCCGGTACGGCCTCATCGCATAAGCATAGGTTGAAATTCTCCCTCGCGCGACGTATAATATGGTTCGGGTGTCAAAAGTCCGTCTGGCGATAAGCGCGCCGATTTTTTTACACCCCACGCGATAGGTCGCGCGGGGACCCCATCGTCAGACTATACAAAAAACGCAGCGAATACTTTGTGTATTCGCGAGGCTTTTTGTGACGTATGACGTCCAAATCCCAAACACAATCCAGCGAAGCGATTGTGTTTGGGGGAGGAGGA
>JAISXU010000060.1 GCA_031270395.1 Oscillospiraceae bacterium | reverse complement strand
GCAATGTCGTCCGGCGCCTTGCCGCTGTGCTGCTCGTAGCGGTAGAGTACCGCCGCAAGCTGCTCGCGCGTGATGGCGTCGTCAGGGCCGAAGCGACCGTCGCCATAGCCCTTGACTATGCCGTTTATCGCGCCCCACGCCACCGCTTCCGAGTACCATTGGTCGGCGGGAACATCGACGAACGCCGTTTCGACGCTCGCCGGGACGGCGGGGGCAGCGGGGGCGGTGGATCCTACGGCGGGCTGGGACGATTGTTCATATCTGTACAAAATCGTCACGAGCATGGCGCGCGTCATGGGTTTTTGCGGCTCGAACGTAGTATCGTCCGTGCCGATCATCAGTCCCCTGTCGTATACCCACGCCACGTCGTCGTAGAACCAGTCCTCGCCCTCCGTGACGTCGATGAACGGGAGCTTGGGTGTCTTTGTCTCCGCCGGGAGCTCGGGCTCGGACGTGTCGTCTGTTTTTTCGTCGTCTCCGCCGCTTGAATTTCCGTCTATGTATATTGACGTCCTGTACAGTGCCTCTATCGTCACGTGACTCGCCGGCATCGTGAAGCTGCCGAACGACGTGCTCGGCAGATCGCTGATTGCTGCGCCGGAGGTCTGGCTCCACTTGTCGAACACCTTTCCCGCGGGCGGCGGATCGGCGGTTATCGTGACGCTCTCGCACTCCGTGTACCTGCCGATGACGTTCGTTCCGGGACTGGCCGTGCCGCCCGCGACGGTGAGCATATACGTCGGCGTGAGACCGTCGACATACACCTTCGCGAGGAACTGGACGTACTCGACGGGTGCGTCTGCATAAGCGGTGAATGACGGCGCGCTCAGCGGGCTTGCGAGCGACGCGCTCGTTTGGCTCGGGGGCGGCGCGTTCGTCAGGACTGCGCTGATCCTGTGCCAGCCGTTGTCATACGTCCAGCCTTCCGGAAGCGTGATCTCCAGGCAATCGTCGAGATCGGTGTAATCGTCGTCATTGCCGTCGAATACAAATTTCTGAAATTCGCC
Source organism: Oscillospiraceae bacterium (assembly GCA_031270395.1). Taxonomy (GTDB): domain Bacteria; phylum Bacillota; class Clostridia; order Oscillospirales; family Oscillospiraceae; genus JAISBX01. The sequence continues at coordinate 3,780 of JAISXU010000060.1, read as the reverse complement.
GTCCACAATATATTCGGACACGTCGTAAGCCTTGCCATCGAGATAAAATTCCGCGACGCGCCAAGTGTCGTATTCCTTGCTCAGCCGCAGTTCCAGCTCCGGCGCGGCGTAGATTGGCGGCGCGTCAGTCACGCCGGTGCGGAGGTCGATGGCGCTCAGCACCTGGTGCGCGTCGTCGGTGTCGGTCAGGTAGTTGTTGCCGTTCGCGTCCAGGGCGAATGCGGCGTCGGCAATGCTGCCTGTCTGCGTACCTGCAATGATGTCCCCGTATATGTCAAACGCCGCGACATCGAAGGCAGGTATGGAGATCGTCGCCGCGCCGCCCACGGTCGGGGTGATCATCGCGCGGAAGGTGTAGCCCATATCGTTGTCCACGCGGTATATCTTCGTAGGCGTTATTGGCGTGTCGCCAACCTTGATTTCCACGCTCCCGGGGTTCGCCTCTATGGCGTCCGTATCGATGGGGCTTTTGGTATGGTCGAGCGTGAACTGGATATAGCTCGTCGAGTAGCCGGGTATCGGCGTGACCGCTTCCGCTTTCTCTATTGCGCGGGGGATTGTGACGGTGGTCTGCGCGGTCGCCCAACCGGGGTTGTTGGCTGTCTGGTAGCTGTAATCGCCGGATAGCTTGCTCAAATCCACGTTCACGGTTATGAAGTCGCCCGTCGTATGGGTCGTCAGCGGCGTCACGGCGATGGTGTAATCCGTTCTAGCCGTACTGTCCCACGAGCTTTTCGACGACGCGTCCTTCACTGCCGCGCCCCCGACAGTAATATCGCCGTAATTGAGCGAGACCGCATCGGCGAACGTGACGGTTATCGCATTCGTTTCGTCTTTTGCGCCCGTTGTCGACGCCGTGACGTTCGTAATCCGCACCTTTTTGTGTACTGTGAACGTGAGGTCGAATACGCCCAGATCGCTTGACAAACTGTCCTGGAACCGCAGCTTGGCGGTGTACGTTCCGGCGGGGAGCATCGCCGCCGGGGTGACGGTCGTTTCTTGGCCCGAAAGGGCGGGATCGGAGATGCTGAACGGCGCACCGGTCATGTCGGTCAGCACCGCGCTCGCCGCCGTTCCTGTTCCGTTGGTGAGCGTCTCCCCCGCAACCGTTCCGTAGCTTTCGTCCGTTCCGTAGCCCTCGTACACATCGCCAAAGTCAATCACTCCGTACGCGTGTATCACGGCGCGCGCCGCCTCGCTACGGAAACTCGTGCCTGTCGCCGCGACGCGGATAAGGTATGTTCCGGCGGAAAACTCGGTCGTAGTCGTGTCCCACGCACTGTATGTGGTGGCGTCCGCGCTGATTTCCATGCCGGAAACAAGCCCGGCAAGAGCGCCACTGCCACCCGATGTCTCGGGTTGTGTCGGAGTTATCGCGGGTGCAGCGGGGCGCGCGGGGATTGTCAGCGTCTGCGCGGGGCTGTCCACGCTGGCGGTGCCGCCCGCCTTGACGATGGAATGTACCGCGTCGTCCATCCAAGACGATTCGATCGCGATATACCCGTCGCCGTCGTCGTTCTGCGCCACCAATTCCGTGCCGTCTATTTTGTATTTCGCTTCGGCTGTGAGTCCGGTGAGGCGTTCGTTCACGTAGTCGATGGCAGCGTCCGGCTTTTCCTCCGGCATGACCTTGTACACCGTGAAGCTAGCCGGATCCGGGTTTGTGATTGTCACCGTGTAGGCGTTGCCGTTCGCCGCCGTCCAGCCGTTTATCGCCAGCGCAGCCGTGCCGTAGTTTAAGGTCGGGAATATGTTGACGCGCCAAGTTTTGTCGTCCGCGTCGCCGTTGTCCGTGACGGTGCCGATGGTGGCGGCGCCGGAGACACTCGCGCCGGCGCTGTCCGCAATGGTCGCCGCCTTGAAGCCGGCGACGGTCACGTCGGGGTGCGTGAAGGTCACGAGCAGGTACTTCGTGTCGCTCTTGCCGGGCTGGCCCGCATCGGCGGCGTTGTCGCCGGAAGGCAGCGCAACGGAGGCGGTAAGATTGTATGTCCAATGCGCGTAAAGGGTGACATCGCCGTCTTTTGTCCACATGCCGCCTACGTCGGTGTAGCCGGACACGCCCGCGATCAGGCTGCCCGAAGCGTCGATGATCTTCGTGCCGCCCGTCGCCGCCGTGTAGTAGCCCTCCAGCGTGCAGCCCGTCCGTGTCGGAGCGGTGAAGGCCGGCAAGGCCGCGTCATAGGTCGCCGTCACCGAAGCGACCCCGCCGCTGCCGCCGTTCGGGTTCAGCGTGACGGCGTAGGTCTTGGGCGTCCATTGGGCGTAGAGGGTGGTATCACTGGTCATGATCCATTTGCCGGCGGCGTCGGTGTAGCCGGAAACATTTGCGAGCAACGCGCCCGAGGCTTCCGCCACTTTATGGCTGAAGTTGGCGTCGTCGTAGTACCCTTCCACCGCGTAGCCGGTCTTGACAGGCGCGGTTATGCCGGTCAAGGCTGTCAGGCCACCAATCGTCGTGGCGCTGCCGTTTGTGCCGTCGGCGCCCGCCGCCAGCGTAACCACGCAGTTGCCGATCCATTCTATGCGCGCTTCTCCGGTGGCCGAGCTTGAGGCCCCGTAAGTCAGGGTTTTGGGAAACAGCGTCGCGGACGCTGCGGCAAGATAACTCATTCCCGCGCCGCCGCCGGCTCCGGGTCCTCCGTTTCCCGTATTGTTATTACCGCCGCGGCCGCCATTCGGGTAACCGGCGCCGCCGCCGCCACCGCCGCCGCCGTAGGATCCGGCGCCTCGGTTGTCTCCGTCTGCCGGCCCTGTGGCGGCGGCGCCGGTCGTCCCGCCGTCGCCGCCTTTGCCATTATTACTTCCGCCGCCGCCGCCACCGCCGCCGTTTGCCACAAGGAGGTAATTGCCGGAGAGCTGAATTTCGGTTCGACCGCCGCCCTTTCCTCCCTGGGAGTCAGATAAGTAGACCCAACCACCGCCTTCGGCGCCGCCGACCCCGACGGAAACCGTCAGTACCGTACCCGCGGTCAGGTAGGCTTCGACTTTGACGTAGCCCCCGTTGCCGCCGCCACCGCCGGCGTTAATATGGGAACCTCCGTTTGCTCCTTTTTGCCCCCAGCACTCCAGCAGATAGAAGCCGTCGGTCTGCACGGTGACGGTGTGGGAGCCGGCGTCCGTCAAGGCTACTCCCGCCGTGCCTTCACCGAGGTCGGCCGTCGCCGCCAGCGCCGAAGCCGGCGTCAGCGCGAGCAGCAATGTGAATGTGAGCAGAGAGGCGACGAGCCTCTTGCGGCGTCTCCCGTTATTGTTTTTCATGCAAAACATCTCCTTTTAATCATTTCGTTTGTCACGACTGTGTCGTAACAAACGAGTTACGTGAGAAGCGCACGCCCGCTGTGTTTGTATTGCGTCGCGCCGCCGGTTAAAAACCTATAGTTTTTTAACCAGCCATTTTTTTGATGTTAATTGATATTTTCTCCCTGTCCACACCTCTGTCAAAATCCGTCAAAATACCCTTGAACATGCGATTTATCGACAAATATCAAGAACTTATTGCATTGTCGCACATTTCCCAAAATGTGTCAAGTAGCCCCGGGGGGAATATTATAGATTTTTCTGACCGTGATTTTTTCCGCTGCCCCGCAATACTATATTTATAAGGGATAAAAGACGGCTTGCAAGCGACGCGAACGGGTATATTAATTCGCACGATATATCGTGCCGAATTAATAGCGCGCAAGTTTTCGGCGTTAGCCAAAACGCAACCCAATGAAATGGTAGCGTTTTGGAGAGGACGAACCGCGTAGCGAGCGAGCGTTCGCGTTTACGCGTCCC
>JAISXU010000043.1 GCA_031270395.1 Oscillospiraceae bacterium | reverse complement strand
CTATGGGCGGTATCCGCTCCGTTGCGTTGCTCCTCCTCTCCGAAATGAACCCGCTCCGCTGGGCTTCATTTCGGCCCCAGACGGGAGATGCAGAGCAAAAATTGTTATATCTCCGTCAGTAGATGGAATTCATTTCCATCTACTGACACTCTGCGAGCGCCGCAGCGCGAGATCCAATCCTCGTATCTCGTTTGTTACGACACAGTCGTAACAAACGAAATGATTAATAAGCGGTTTTGACTTTGCGGACGCCGGGGTATATAATTACCGCGCAACGACGGATTGGAGGGCGCGCGATGAGACTGATGGCGCTGGACGGAAACAGCATAATCAACAGGGCGTATTACGGTGTGCGGGATTTGACGGCCAGCGACGGCACGCACACAAACGCGGTCTACGGCTTTATACACATACTGCAAAAGCTGCTGCGCGAGGACAAGCCCGACGCCCTTTGCGTGGCGTTTGATCTGCCCGCGCCTACGTTTCGCCACGAGCGCTTTGACGAGTACAAGGCGCAGCGTGCCGGAATGCCGGACGAGCTGGCGGAGCAGATGCCGATAATGAAAAGCGTCCTCGACGCCATGCGAATCCCGCGCTATGAGCTGTCCGGCTGGGAGGCCGACGACATCATCGGCGCTATCGCCAAACGCTGCGAGAGCGCCGGATGGGACTGCGTGATAGTTACGGGCGACCGCGACAGCTTCCAGCTGATCTCCGGGCACACGACGGTCAAGCACGTCAGATCGCGCATGGGCAAGACAGAGACGACGGACTACAATGTGAGCGTGTTTATCGACGAGTACGGCTTCGAGCCGGTAAAAATCATCGACTTCAAGGCGCTGATGGGCGACTCGTCCGACAATATCCCGGGAGTGGCGGGCATAGGTGAAAAAACAGCTATGGAGCTTATGCGCCGCTTTGGCGGGCTTAGTGACGTGTACGGCAATCTGGACTCGCCGGACATCAAGGAGCACGTGCGCAAAAAGCTTGACGCGGGGCGCGATTCCGCTTTCATGTCGTATGATCTGGCGACGATACGTTGCGACGCGCCCATCAATTTTGTGCCGGAGGGCTGCATACTGCGTGAACCCGATAACGACGCGCTGTACGGCATATTCCAGAGGCTGGAGTTTTTTACGCTGACGGAAAAGCTGGGGCTGTCGGCGCCCGACGACCTGCCCTGGGACTCCGGCAAGGCGGCGCGGCGCGCGTTTTCAGCCGTCGCCGTATCCTCGGAGGCGGACGCGTCAATAATGCTTGCGCGTCTGCGGGCCTCTCCTTGCGCGTCTGTGTATGTGTCGCAGGCTCTCGACTCCGTCGCGGTGACGGACGGCTCCGAGGACGTGTTTGTCATAAGCTCAGATACGACCCCGCGGTATGAGCGGCTGCTCGGCGAGATATTCGGGAGCGGGGTAAAAAAGGCGGGGCACAATGTAAAGGACATCATGCGCCGGCTTCGCGCGCGCGGCGTGGAGACTGATGGGTGGCTCTTTGACACCGCGCTGGCGGCGTATCTGCTCGCGCCCACCCAGAGCGCGTATGAGCTGGGGCGCCTGACCGCCGTATATTGCGGTTATACGGCCAGAGAGCCGGACGCTTTGGATGAGGATGCGGACGGCGGGCAGATAGATATGTTCGGCGGCGACGCCGGAGTCGAGGCCGAGGACGATAAGAAAAAGCCCGGCGCGTTCGCGTGGGCCGCGGCGGCGGTGCGGGATCTGTACGCCGTGCTCCCCAAGACGCTGGCGGATGAAAAGCTGGACGGCGTGCACCGGGACATCGACCTGCCGCTGTGCTCCGTGCTCGCGGATATGGAGCTGGCCGGCTTCATGGTGGACAGGGACGCGCTCTCGGCCTATGGCGAATCGCTCGCCGGCGAGATGGGGCGCGTCGCGGAGCAGATTTACTCGGAGGCGGGCGAACGCTTCAATCTCAACTCCCCGAAACAGCTTGGAGAGGTGCTTTTTGATAAGCTGAAGCTGCCCGCGCCAAAAAAGAAAAAGACGGGCTACTCGACGAGCGCCGAGGTGCTTGACGCTCTGGCGGGCAAGCATCCGATAGTCGGGCTCGTCGGCAGCTACAGACTTCTGTCCAAGCTGAAGGCGACTTATACAGACGCGCTCATAAGGGACGCGGACGCACACGGGCGCGTCCACACCAGTTTTCAAATGACGGTTACGGCTACGGGCCGTCTCTCGTCGGTAAAACCCAATCTGCAGAATATACCCGTCAGGACGGAGCAAGGCAGCCAGCTGCGCAGGATGTTTGTGGCGCAGGACGGGAGTATGCTTGTGGACGCCGACTACTCGCAGATTGAGCTGAGGCTCCTCGCGCACATCGCCGGCGACGGGCGTATGGCGGAGGCGTTTCGCCGCGGCGGGGATATACACGCGGAGACGGCGAGCCAGATATTCGGCGTCCCGAGCGAGAGCGTTACGCCGCTCCAGCGCAGACGGGCAAAGGCGGTCAACTTCGGCATTGTGTACGGCATATCGGCCTTTTCGCTCGCTGGCGATATCGGCGTCACTGTACAGGAGGCGCAGTCTTATATCGACGGGTATCTTGAGAATTTCAGCGGCGTGCGCGCGTACATGAAGGACATAGTCGAACGCGCGAAAAAGGACGGTTATGTCACGACGCTGTTCGGGAGGAAGCGCGAGCTTCCGGAGCTGAGATCGTCAAACCATAATATACGGCTCTTTGGGGAGCGCGCGGCGCTGAATACGCCGATACAGGGCACGGCGGCGGATATCATCAAGCTCGCCATGATAAACGTCTCGCGCCGTATGGCGGACGCCGGGTTGAAGTCGCGTCTGGTGCTCCAGATACACGACGAGCTGATCGCCGAGTGCCCGACGGGCGAGCTTGACGCCGTAAAGCCGCTGCTGCGCGAGGAGATGGAGAATGTGACCGGCCTATCTGTTCCGCTCGTCGCCGAGACGCGCGCCGGCAAAAGCTGGTACGACGCGAAATGACGCGTATCGCTCCGGCGACCGCGGAGGATGTGCCGTCCGTTCTCGGGATTGAGTGCGGCGCGTTTATGCGGCCGTGGTCACACGACGCGCTGCTCGCGGAGACGGCCAGACCGGAGTCGCGCTTCGCGCTCGCCGCGGACGGCGACAGGGTTCTCGGATATGCCGTTACGCGGTGCTACCCGGACTGGGCGGAGCTGTGCTGTATAGCGGTGGCGGCGGACGCCCGCAGGCGCGGAGTGGGTTCGCTGCTGCTCGCCGACGCCGAGGCGCGCGCGGCGGAGCGCGGCGCCGGGCGGTTGCTGCTCGAGGTACACGCGGACAACGCGGCGGCGCTCGCCGCGTACATCGGGCGCGGCTACGTCGCGTCGGGCCGGCGCGCGGGCTACTACGAGCGCCCGCCCGGAGACGCGATATTGATGGAATTATCCCTCTGCGGCGCCGTGCCCGTCTCCGCCTCCGCGGCGTCGGGCGGCGGCGGGGCGGCTCTCCGGCAGTTTGAGAGCATCAGCTTTATGCGGTTTTCCTGATTTATGCGCGTGGCGCCGGGATCGTAATCGACGGCCACTATATTTGAATGGGGATAGTCGTCCTTGAGCTTGCGTATCATACCCTTGCCGGCGACGTGATTCGGCAGACACCCGAACGGCTGCGCGCACACGATACCGCCCACGCCCATATGTATCAGCTCCAGCATCTCCGCCGTCAGCAGCCAGCCCTCCCCCATCTTGTTCCCGTACCCTACATAACCCTTGACAAGCTCTTTCAGATCGGCGAACGCCCCCATGGGCCGGAAGGACGGCTGCGACCTCACGGCGTCTATCATGACGCGCTGCAAGCCCTCTATGTAGCGCTGGAATACGCCCGCCGCGAGCTTTTTTAGCGCGCTGCCCCGGTAAAGCTCCACATCGACGACGCGGTTGTTTATCTTGAAAATCATAAAGTCCGTTAGTCCCGGGACTACGGGCTCGCACCCCTCCGCGATCAAAAAATCCTCAAGATTATTGTTGCCAAGCGGCGCGTACTTCACGTAAATCTCGCCCACCACGCCGACGCGCGTCTTAGGCGCGCCCGAGCGTCCGAGCCGCGCGAAGTCGGCCGCTATATCCGCCATATAGCGCGCGATGTCCCTCTTTGACAGTCCGCGCCCTCTCCCGAACAGCGTGACCAAGACGTCTGTCCAGTGCTCGGCCATCATATCGGAGGCGCCCGCCGTAGTCTCGTACGGCTTGCACTGGTTGCGCAGCCACATGAGCAGATCGCCGTATATCATGGCGGCGGCGAGGCGGCGGAGCATCGGAAGCGTCAGCGAAAAGCCGGGATTGCGCTCGAGCCCCGAGAGATTCACCGACACGACGGGAATTTGCTGCAGTCCGGCGCGCCGGAGCGCTTTTCGCAGCAGATGTATGTAGTTCGACGCGCGGCACCCGCCGCCCGTCTGCGTTATGAGCAGACCTATCTTATCCGTGTCGTAATTCCCGCTTTTAACAGCCTCGATGAGCTGACCTATGACGAGGATCGCCGGATAGCACGTATCGTTGTGTACGTAGCGGAGCCCCGTATCCACGATGCCCCTGTGCGAGGATGTGAGCATGTCGATCCTGTAGCCGTACGTCTCGAAGACCTTTTTCATCATCGTGAAGGTTATGGGCAGCATCTGCGGCATCAGGAGGGTATACTCGCGCTTCATCCGGCGCGTGAAAAGCAGGCGCCCTCCCCTGTCGTACTTCAGCGCCCCGTCAGACCGCGGCATAGCTTTTGCTCCCCGCTCGCGCGCCGCCCGCGTCGTCCATAGCCGCCAGCAGACTCCGCAGCCGTATGCGTGCGGCGCCCAGATTGCTTATATCGTCGATCTTGAGCTGCGTGTACAGCTTGCCGCCCGTCTCCAGAATGTCGCGCAGCTCGTCCGACGTTATCGCGTCCGTCCCGCAGCCGAACGAGACTAAATGCACGAGCTGCGCGTCCGGCTGTCCGCAGACGTACATGGCGGCGTTGTACATGCGCGCGTGGTACGTCCACTGGTTCAGAACGCGTCGCCTGTGGCTTCCCCCGGCGCGCGGGACGGCGTCCTCCGTTATAAGCGCGAGTCCGAAGGATGTGATGAGCGCGTCTATCCCGTGATTTATCTCCGGGTCTATGTGGTAAGGCCGCCCCGCGGCTACTATGACGCGCTTCCCCTGCGCGCGCGCTCTCTCTATAGTCCTCGCGCCCTCGCGGAGCACGTCGCGTTTATATCCGCCGTACGCCTCGTACGCGCGCGCGACGGCCGCGCGCGTCTCGTGCGCGGGGATACCGAAATTCTCATGGAAGAACTCCCCCGCCCGCTTCTCAAAGCCGCGTGGATTGTGCAGTCCGAAATATGGCGCGAGGAATTTGACACCCCTCAGACGCGATAAGTTAGCTTGCAATAATTCGGGATAATACGCTACTACCGGACAGTTGTAGTGGTTGTCGCTTATGCCCTCGTCGAAATTGTACGGCATACACGGGTAAAATATCGCGTCCACGCCCTCGTCTATGAGGCTCTCCGTGTGTCCGTGCATGAGCTTTGCCGGATAACAGACCGTGTCGGACGGTATAGTGCGCTGGCCCTTAGCGTACACTGCGCGCGACGATTCCGGCGAGAGCGCCACCTCGAAATTAAGGCGGGTGAACAGCTCGAACCAAAACGGCAGGTCCTCGTATATGTTCAGTCCGAACGGTATGCCTATCCTCCCGCGAGCGCCCGTGCCGGCGCCTTTTCCACACATGGCGCGCAGTCTTTCGTACTTGTACCGCATAAGGTTCGGCGCGGACTCCGGGGCGATACCGAGCGGCTTCGAGCAGCGGTTGCCCGAGATATATCTGCGCCCGCCGCTGAAGGTGTTCACCGTGAGGGCGCACCTGTTTGTGCAGCCGCCGCACGTCGTCGGGCGCGCCGTGTGCTCGAAGCTCGCAAGCGCCCCGGAGTCGAGGAGCGCGGAGCGCTCCAGCCCTGAATCCATCGCGGTCAGGGCCGCGCCGTACGCCCCCATGAGTCCCGCTATCGCCGGACGGGTGACGTCGGCGCCTATCTCGCGCTCAAAGCCGCGCAGGACGGCGTCGTTGAGAAACGTGCCGCCCTGCGCCACGATCTTTGACCCCATGTCCTCCGGCGACGCCGCCCGTATGACCTTATAAACCGCGTTTTTGACAACCGACACCGAGAGCCCGGCCGATATTGCCTCGATAGACGCGCCCTCCTTCTGCGCCTGCTTCACGCTCGAATTCATGAATACGGTACAGCGCGAGCCGAGATCCACGGGCGCCTGCGCAAACAGGCCGAGCCGCCCAAATTCGGCCGCGCCGTAGCCCAGCGCCCGCGCGAAGGTCTCAATGAAGCTGCCGCAGCCGGACGAACACGCCTCGTTGAGCATTATGCCGTCTATCGCGCCGCCGCGTATCTTGAAGCACTTCACGTCTTGTCCGCCGATGTCTATGATAAAGTCCACATCGGGTTCAAAAAACCGCGCCGCCCTGTAGTGCGCCATCGTCTCGACAATGCCAAGATCGGCGCCGAACGCGTTTTTGATGAGATCCTCGCCGTAGCCCGTCGTGGCGCACGCCTTTATGTCCACACGACCGTCGAAGCGCTCGCGTATCTCGCGCAGGCATTTGAGCACGACGGACACGGGGTCGCCCGAGTTGGGGCCGTAATAGTCGTAGAGAATACCGCCGTCCGGAGCGATGAGCGCGAGCTTTGTAGTGGTGCTTCCGGCGTCTATACCGAGGTATCCCGCCCCCTCGTACTCCCCGGCGTCACGCGCGGGCGGCGCCGCCGCGTTGTGGCGCGCCGTGAACTCGTCGTATTCCCCTTGCGTGGCAAACAGCGGCTGGAGCGTGTTGGTGAGCGTCGTCTGTCCCGCGGAGCGCTCCAGCAGCGCCAGAGTGTCGTCAAACGGCACGGCGTCGGCGCTCTCGCCGAGCATTGCGGCGCCGATCGCCGCGAAGCAGTCGGCGTTTTCCGGGAATACCGCGTGCTCGGAGTCGAGCTTCAGCGTGCTGGTGAAGCGCAGTCTGAGTCCCTTGAGATATGTGAGCGGGCCGCCGAGGAACACTATCTTGCCCGTCAACTCACGCCCCTGCGTCAGTCCCGTGACTGTCTGATCGACGACAGCCTGAAAAATCGAGGCGGCGATATCCTCGCGGCGTCCGCCCTGATTGAGTATGGGCTGTATATCGGATTTTGCGAAGACCCCGCAGCGCGAGGCTATCGGGTATATGTGCTCACAGCGGAGCGCGAGCTCGTCAAGCTCGCCCGCGGCGACGTTCAGGAGCGTCGCCATCTGGTCGATGAACGCGCCGGTGCCTCCCGCGCACGAGCCGTTCATGCGCTCCTCGAGATTGTCGCCGAAAAATATTATCTTCGCGTCCTCGCCACCCAGCTCGACCGCGGCGTCGGCGTCGGGCACGTACTCCCGCACAGCCGCCGCCGTGGCGTACACCTCCTGCACAAAGCGTATGCCCGTCGCTTTGGCCACGCCCAAGCCCGCCGAGCCGGTTATCACGACGGCGGCGGCGCGTCCCCCCAGCAGTCCGCGCGCGCCGCGGAGCTGCTGCGCCGCCTTCTCTCTCGCCTTTGACGAGTGCCGCTCGTATGCGCGGAACAGCAGCTCGCCGTCTCCCGAGAGCACGACCGTCTTGACAGTCGTGCTGCCTATATCTATGCCGATTTTGAAACCCATCCAAAAATGCCTC
>JAISXU010000088.1 GCA_031270395.1 Oscillospiraceae bacterium | reverse complement strand
TACACCAGCGCGTTCGCGGGCGGTGTCAGCGTCGCTTTTCCAATCGTTTGAGCCGTCAACTGGAACGTGTTTTCGTCGAGTGTATAGTTGCCGTTCAGCAGCGTGACCGTGACCGTCGCGGTTTTGCTGCCGGTTGCGGCGTTCGCGCTGTCATACGCGACCGTCGCGGTGTAGTCGGTGTCTTGCGTCAATGTGTCGCTCGCGGCGACGCCGGATAGCGTCACGCTTGCGACTGTACCCGCCGCCGTGCCGTCGTAGGTCTTGGCATCGAGCGTCGCCGCCGTTATCGTCAACGGGGCGCGGGCGATGGTCTGTCCGGTCAGTTGATATGTGCTTGATGTAAGCGTGTAATTGTTTGCCGCAGTACCCGTGAGCGCGACCATGACAGTCGCGGTTTTGCTGCCGGTTGCGGCGTTCGCGTCGTTGTAGACGGCGGTTGCGGTATAATCAGTATTGAGCGTCAGCGTGTCTCCTTCGACTACGCCATCAAGCGTGACGTCTGTGACGGTTGCCGTCGTTGTGCCGTCATAGGGCTTGTCGGCATCGAGCGTCGCCGCCGTTATCGTCAGCGGGGCGCGGGCGATGGTCTGTCCGGTCAGTTGGAATGTGCTTGATGTAAGCGTGTAATTGTCTGCCGCGTCGCCCGTGAGCGTGACCATGACCGTTGCGGTTTTGTCTGTTCCGGCGTTCGCGTCGCCATACACAACCGCCGCGGTGTAATCTGTTCCGAGAGTGAGCGATACGCCGTCTGGGAATGTGACGCCCGAGACGGTTCCCGTCGTTGTTTTATCGTATGTCTTTGCGGCGAGCGTCGCGCCGGTCACGGCGATTTCCTTTTTGTTTATTGTGAAGTCAGCGCTCTTTGTGCCCGTATAGTTGCCGGCGCCGGTGATCGTCGCCGTCGCGGTCCCCGCGTTTGTGTTGTTCGTATACGCGACTGTGTAATCCGTTGTGATATACAGCGGCGTCGCACCGTCCTTGACCGTCAGCTCCGGGGTTATCGCCTCGTCGGTATACGTCTGCGCGAGTATGGCCTCAATCGTCAGCGCTGACGCGGACTTTGGCGCGATGGTGTAGCCTATCGTCGCTGTTCCCGTGAAATTGTCTTTACCGGTGAGCGTAACTGTTTTCTGTCCGGCGTTTGTGTGATCATCGGTATAACTGACGTCATAATCGCTTGCGGACACCGCCGGCCCCCCCGAGAGCGTGACGCCCGCGACTTCCGGTTCTATCGCCGACCCCGTGTAAGTATACGAATTGCCGTCCGTCAGCGTTATCGAGGCGCCGGATAGCGATTTGGGACTGACCGTAAGCGTGTAGCTCGCCGTGCCCTGCGCCCACGAACCGGGTATTGCGGCCGCAGTCGCGGTGATTGTCGCCGTTCCCGCTTTTAGGATTGTGACGGCACCCGTTGAAGCGTTCACCGTCGCAACGGTTGTATCATCGCTCGCGTACGTTATCGCGCCTTTTGTGTCCGGATTTGCGCTTCCCTCGGGCGGATTGCTACTATCGTGCGCCGCTGCGTTTGTGAAGCTCTCGCCGCCGTATGTCTTCGTAACGCTATTTCCCAGCGCGAACTGTAGCGGCTGGGGATACCCCTCCACGATCGTAAATAAAGTGGAACCTTCTTTCGGCGTGTCCACATAATTCGCGTTCGAGGCTGTGAAGCGCCAGTACAGCGTTATTGACGCGCCGACGGCAGGACCGTTGACATCGCTGTTCTGCGCCGCTGTTTGCCTGCCGCTGTCAATGAACCATTCAAGTGTCCCTGTAACAGACTCCCCACCGACACCCGTGCCGCTCGTGGGCGCCGCGAGCGCGCTAAGATTCGAGCCGACCTTGATTTGCTGCGTCGCCGTGACGGGGTATGCGTAATCCGCCGGGGCAATAGTCATGGTTCCGAGCGAGACCGGAGCTGCGGCGTTGAATTTTGCGCCCGCGGCGAAAGCCGCCGTTACCGCGTAGCTGCCCGCGTTCGTCGGCGCCGTGGCGCTCTCCGTATATACGGTGCCGCCCGTGCCCGCGTATTTGACCGTCGCCGCGCCGAGCAGCCCCTCATAATCCTCTGCAGCGGTTATACTCACCGCCTGCGAAGCACGGTTGTAGGTGCGCGCGTCAGCCAAGTCGCTGGTGTAATGCGTATCCAGCACCGGATCGCCTTTATCCGTGCGGAATCTGGCCGCCGGACTCGCCGGCGACGCTTCCAGCGTAGGTGTTGCCGCCAAGCGCATGTAGAAAGTATATTCCGTGTAAAGCTCAAGCCCTGTAAATTCCGGACTTGTTTGCCAATCTCCCCCGCTGCCGCGCCGGTACTCCACATTGGCCGCTCCGGCGGACTCCGGTTTTTTCAGAGTAACGCTACCGGCTGATTTGCTGTCCAGCTCCGGACTGTCAGGCGCGTCCTGTGCCAGCTTCAGTATGGTCACTTTGCCGTGAGTGGGGATCACCGGAATAGTGGCATACACTGAGTTTGATATACCGCCGTCCGCGTACACGAGATTCAGATACGTAATGCCCGCTGTCGCAGTCTCTTTTATCTTAAACTGAACCGTAAAAAGCAGACCGTTATTCGTAAAGTTTGACATATTATACCAAAACGCGCGTACCTTCTCATTGCTGCCGTCAGGCGTTAGATTGGGCAAAAACGAACCTTCAGCCGGCGTCGCGCCACCTTTGGTGATGGAAATAGGCTCCAAATTACTATTGTTATACTCCAGATCCAGCGTATATCCGGCGATGCCCGGATTATCAGCGATAGTGACCGCGACGTCCACTGTCTCCCCGAAGCGCCCTGAGACCTCCGCGACCGTGATCCGCGCCTCGCCCTCGGCGGACGCGGGTACGACGAACGAAAACAGCAGCAGCGCCGCCAAAATAATACTCCATATCTTTTTCACTTTCTTTCCTCCTATCACAGCTGACCGAGTACGACGCCCGCCCAACCGGCCAGATATTGCGCCAGTTTTACGGAGTCCTTGACATTGACGACATTATCGGGATAGACGTCGGCCGCTTTTTTCTCGGAAGGCGACAGCGCGGCGGTGGACCAGCCCGCGAGGTGCTGCGCCAGTCTCACCGCGTCTTTGACGTCTATCGCGGCGTCGTCGCCGTCCGCGCCGGTGAATATATTGCCGTATTTGAACTGCGCGACGCTGATCTGCCCCTGCGTGACGGATAGCGTGACGTTATCGTAGTCTTTGTTTGTCACGTTGCCGGGGGTATAGGTAAGTGTGAGCGGCACCGCGCCGTCCTCCGCACCCTCTTTTACCTTGAATTTTACTGTAAACAAAGTCCCGTTTTCGGTGAAATTGGAGGCGTCGTTCCACATCGCCCTCACGAAAGTAAGCCCGCCGATGTCTCCGCCGCCCAGATTTGTGGTGAGGGAACCGCCGACTAAAGCCGCGCCTTTTACCACCTCCACCGGTACCAGCTTCGTGTTGTCGAAAGCGAGGTCGAAGATGAAGCCCGCGAGGCCCGGGTTGTTGATCAGAGTCACAGGAATGAGGATATCCGTTTCCGGCGCACCGGTGGCGGATCCCACGGTCAGAGCCGGCGTTGTGATCTGGGTGTACTGCGCCGTCACTTCCAGATTGGCGGTCACGCTGCTGAAAGTCTTGTCCCAACCCGCGAATGCGTAGCCCTCACGGGTAGGTGTCGTCGGAGCGGTCGCGGCTTGCCCTTGCTTCACGGTCTGCGATTTGAGCACCGTGCCATTCCAGTTCTTGAAGGTCACGGTGAAGGATGGAAGCGATGATTCCTCCTTGTAGGCGGCGTAGACGATGATGTCCGCCGACACGCTCGAGAACGCGGACTCCCATTTGTCGAAGACGAAGCCCGGCTTCACCGGAGGCGTGGGCGCCGTGGCCGCCGTATTCCGCCACACCAGTTGAGTGTCGATCAAAGAGTCGTCCAGAGTCTTAAAGGTAACCTTGAAAGGCCAGATTTTTATTTGCGAACTTGATGAGCTTGATGAGGTCGCGTTGTTGCCGAACTGCCCGTAATCATTATATCCTGACGCCCACAGGCTGCCATCGGTTTTGACGTATAACCTGTGGGTGTCGTGGCTGACCATTGCGTTCGCATCGCCTTGTGCGATATACTCGTAGCTACTATAAGAATATTTCGACCCGCTGACCGACAGCGCGTTATCCCGCAATTTACTCGCGCTAGAAGAATTGCGACGCTCCCATAGACTTCCGTCTGATCTGATGTAGTACACAGACACATAAGTAGATGATGATCCAGACGAACTAGCTACATAAATACAATCTCCCGCAACTATTAATGGCGGGTTTCCATAGTACTTACCCCAACAATATACTTCCCCGCTTGTTTTTAATGCCGCTACGGTATCATACCCCACGCTGGCCATGGCTACATCCTCCATGACCTTTTGCGGCGTATAGCGATTCTCTACCGTACCGTCACCCAGTTGCCTAGCACCGTTTAGCCCCCAGGTCCAGAGGCTGCCGTCAGTTTTCACCGCTACGGAAAAATCTGCTCCTGCGTAGGCGAATGCCACGTCGGTCAGCACCTGCCGGGGGGTGTAGCGGGTGGTGGTGGTGCCGTCGCCCAGCTCGCCGTAGTTATTGCTGCCCCAAGCCCAGAGGCTGTTATCGTTGCGGACGGCTAAGGAATGGTCAATGCCCGCACTCATGGACTTCACATTAGACAGTACCTGCACCGGCGATTTCTTGTTCACGTTCGTACCGTTGCCCAACTGGTATGAGCTGTTTAAGCCTGTCGCCCACAGGGTACCGTCAGTCTTGAGAATCAACGAATAATACCTTCCCGCGCTCACGTCAACCACGCCGTCATTTTTGCCGTAGATAGCGTCGACGGTCATATTGCCGGTCACGCTGCCGAAGGCCCGGTCCCACCTTACGAAAGTCGAGCCCTCGACGGTGGGCGGGGTGGGCGCGGTGGCGGCCTGTCCGTATTCGACCTCCACCGAACTTATTATGTCGCCGCCCGCAGCGTAGGTAAAGGCTACGGTATATTTTTTCTTCTGGTAGAGTGCATTCACGGTCAGGTCGCCGGTGACGTTGGTAAAGCTCTTATCCCAGCCGGTGAAGTCGTATCCCTCGCGCGTCGGCGTGTTCGGCTCGGCGGCGCTCGCCCCGTGATTTACGATCTGCGATTCAAGCTGCCGGCCGTCCCAGTCCCGGAAGGTTACGGAATAACTTTTTACCTGATATTGCGCCGTGACGGTCAGATCGCCCGTGATGTTGGAAAAGCTCTTATCCCAGCCCGTAAAGTTGTAGCCGGTGCGGCTTGGGGAAGTGGGGGCGGAAGCGGCGCCGCCTTGCAAAACGACCTGCGTTTTGAGAGTGCCCCCGTTCCAATCCTTAAACGTCACGGTGTATGACACGGGCGTGGGAGTCGGCGTCGGAGTAGGAGTTGCGCCCGAGCCGCTAAACTTCGGGCGGATTATCCCCCAAATATCATAGCCGGAATGAGTGCGCACCTGAACCGTCGTATGATTTCCCCCATCTGCGTTGCCGTTATCATAGTTGGCGTCCATTGAAGTAAAATTACTTAACGACGTGGCGGACAGAACAATGCCGACGTGACCGTATGTTCCGTTGGTACTGACAAAAATGTCTCCCGCCTGCAGCGTCCCTCCGGGGATACTGTCTTTGGCATAGCGGGTAAAGCTCGCCGTCGGAACAGCGTTCGTCGCATAATCCTTTCCATTTCCCGAGACGGCGCTTTCTCCGAAAAATACGTAGTATCCCCGCACAAGATCCACGCACTGCGACCCGTACAGACCATCTTGGTCATAGTATGTACCCGCTTTGGAATTTACCCAATCCAAAGCCTCGGCTTGGGTTCTGGCGGTTGCGGCAAGCGCCGTATTTGCCGTCGCCGCGAATAGAGCCAAGACAGCCGCCATGATAAAAATAACTCGCTTTTTCATACTCATACTCCTTAAATTTTATTGTCAGGATTCGTAAAATCCTAAACTAACCTACTCAAAATCGTCGCCGCTTCCGCGCGCGTCAATGCTCCTTTCGGCGCGAGCTCTGTCGTCGAGCGTCCGGTCATCAGACCTTTTGCAACCGCCCATTTTACAGCGTCGGACGCCCAACCGGAGATTTGCCCGGCGTCGTCGTACCCGGATATTATCGCCGCGTCCCCGTCTCCAATTCTCCATTCTCCATTCTCAATTCTCAATTCCTGTACAGCGTACCGGTACAGGATCGTCGCGAATTGCTCGCGCGTGACGGGTTCGTCTGGCGCGAATTTGCCGCCGCCGACGCCGCTCACGATTCCGTCCGCCGAGGCCCAGGCTATGGCGGCCGTGTACCATTGATTTTCGGGTACGTCGGTAAACGCGCCGCCCGGCGGAGCCTCAGGCTCGCCCGCCGCTCTGTGCAATACCGTTACGAGCATGGCCCGGGAGACGGTCAGGTTCGGCGCAAACTCCCTTTCGGATATGCCGCGCATCAGCCCGCCCGCGCAGACGTATTCCACCGCTCCGTAAAACCAATCGCCGCTTTTAACGTCGGAAAACGGATTTATCCACACATCCTCCGCGTTTCCGTCACCCGGGTCGATGTCTTTGGCGGGTAACGTGTCATCGCCCGTCTCCGCGGCGGGCGGCGTTCCGTCTTCCGGACCGGCAGCGCTCCCTGCTGCAACTGTGACTTTGCCATTCACTACATTCGCTTTCACATCCTCAAGGTTTTGATTTACTATGCCGCCCGATTTGAATGCCGCTGAAATCGGAATGACATCTCCGTTTTCGCCCGACGACACTTTGAATCTGACAGTAAATACCGTGCCGTTTCCCGCAAAATCCGTCGCGTTTACCCAGACCGTTGATACATTTCCATCCACCGCACCTTCTTCCGACTGAATGTTTGAAGTCATAATACCTGTGTTCCATGCCGCGCTCGGCGTGAACAATACAGGTTCAAGCTTTTCCGCGTCATATCTCAACTCCAGAGCGAAAGCCGCCACTCCCGGATTCCCCTCAAACGAGACCCGCACGTCCGTGTATGCTCCGGGCGCGGCTTCGGTTGAAGCTACGGTGACGACAAGCCCCGCCACCGCTTCGCCATAGCTCAATAAAGGTGCGTACAGCAGCGCAGTAAGCATAAGCCCAATTATGCCTATAAACGCCAGGGGTCTGCCCTTTACGCCCTGCACACCGCTATCCGCCGCCGTTTTTTTCTTCAACTTCACCGCTCCTTTTCCGTAAACGCAATATCGCAAGATACAAATCCCCGAGGGGGCTCGGGAAAGGCAATTCCGCCGCCCCGAGCTGTTGCAAAACCTACAGTTTATTCAACACGTGTATTGACATTTTTGATTTTATATGAGAGAATACTCCAAAAGGCAGAAATTTCCGCTTCCGGCATGGGTTTTGTCGATTTTTTACAAAGGTTATACAGCGCTTCACAATGGCGCGCAAAAGCGGCAAAAGCACCGGTTAAAAAACTGTAGTTTTTTAACCGGTGCTTACTGGTTGTGTGTTCACACTATGTTTGGCAAATCAAATACGGCGCGATCAGAGCGCCGTAGGGGCGACCGCCGCATGCGGTCGCCCCTACGGGAATACCAAGAGGCCATACAATCCCACATTTATTTTTACTGTTGACATTGTCTTTTTAGAGTGGTATACTCCTATTGCACATTAACATATGTGTATTTATGTTATGCGTGAAAGAGACGGGGGGAGAGCGTATGCGTATAGCCGTAGTAAGCAGTGACGGCGAGAGAATCGGGGGACATCTGGGGCGCGCCGGCACAATCTCGGTGCTTGACGTAGACGAAAACGGCGAGACGACTGCGGCTGGCGCCCGCCCCGGCCTCGACGGCGAGGGGCACGACACCGACGCGCTCTCGCGATTCCTAAGCGGCGTCTCCGACTGCTCGTTTGTGCTGGCCGGGAACATAGGGCCGAGGGTGCAGCGGGCTCTCGCGGCGCGAAACATCTCCGCCATAGAGCTGACGGAACGCATATCGGACACCGCCCGGAGACTTGCCGCCTATGAGCGGAGACGCCGAAAACGCGCCGAACCGCAGGACGGATCAAAAAATGGAGGTACGCTATGAAACTCAATCTCAAATCATCGACGGCGCCGACGCGCGAAAACCGGCTCGGCTCCATCACAGGCTATTGCGGCGATCTTGAAGACCTTGTCGGACAGTCGCGCTGCGGCACGCTGAAAAACAGCGAACGCTGCTTTTCACAGTCGAGCACATGTCTGTCCGGGTGCGCTATGACGATCGCCTCTATCCGCGACCTCGCCGTCGTATATCACGCCCCCGCGGGCTGTGTGTCGTTCACAAACGTCTTGGGCAATCAGCTCGCGCGCAACATCGGGGTCACCTATGACACCAACGTCGTATCGACCGATATGTCGGAGGACGACACGGTGTTCGGCGCGCTCGACAGCGCCAGGTCGCTCGTGTACAAGGCCGTCGAGCAATACCACCCGAATGCCGTGGCGTTGCTGACCTCATGCGTGGGCGGGGTGATCGGCGAGGATATCGACAGTATCACCGACGACTTGCAGAGCGAGCTTGGGATCCCCGTATTCCCGATGCACTGCGAGGGCTTCAAGAGCCGCATCTGGGCGTCGGGGTTCGACGTGGCCGACCACGCGGTACTGCGCCACCTCGTAAAGCCGCCCGCGGAGAAGCGGCGCGTTGTTAATTTCAAAAACTTCTTCGAGAGCGAACGCAAATACATAACGGAGCTGTTCGCGCGACTCGACGTCACGCCGCAGTTCCTGTACAGCAACTGCACGGTGGAGGAGCTTGCGCATCTGTCGGAATCCCTGTGCACGACTTGCGTCTGCGGCACGCTGGGGACATACCTCGGCAACGGGCTTGAGGAGGAGTACGGCGTCCCGTACATACGCACAATCAACCCTATGGGTATGGCGGGCTTTGACGCGTGGTTCAGGGCGGTCGGCAAGGCCGTAGACCGCGAGGAGGCCGCGGAAAGGGTGATTGCGGAGCACCGCGAGCAGTATCTCGGCGAGATACTGAAAATAAAAGAGGAGATACAGGGTCACACCGCGATCATCGGGATGGGGCCGGGCTACACGTATGAGATAGCGCGCGTGTGCCAGGAGCTCGGCATCGAGGTCGTATGGGCGGCGGCGTGGCATTACGATTACAAGTACGATAACGGCGAAGTCCCGCCCGCGCTCGACTATCTGCAGAGGACGTCGCCCAACAATATGGGGCTGTCGGTCGCGGATCAGCAGAATTTCGAGGTTATGAACATCCTCAACGAATACAAGCCCGACCTCTACTTCTCCCGCCATCCCGGTTCGACCGTCTGGGCTATCAAGCAGGGGGTGACGGCCGTATTCGTCGCCGACGAGTACATGGTTTTCGGCTACAGAGGTACGCTGGCGTTCGCCAAATCGATCCGTGACGCGCTCAAAAACCGCAGCTTTGAAAAGAATCTGGCCGCGCGGATAAAGCTGCCCTACACCGACTGGTGGTACAAGCAGCGCAACGACGTGATGTTCAAGCGGGACGGGGTGGAGGCGTAATGGCGAGGGTACTGGATCAGCCGCGATACGCCTGCGCGCTCGGCGCCATGAACACCGTACATTCTATCGAGGGCGCGATACCCGTTTTGCACGCGGGGCCGGGTTGCGCCGGAAAGCTGGCGGGGTACAACGGCAGCTCTGGCAGATTCTCGCCGAATTTGTTCCCGTGTACGTCGGTGAGCGAGAAGGAGGTCGTGTTCGGGGGCAATGAAAAGCTCCGCAGCACGATAGAAAACGCGCTGAAGGTGATAGACGCGCAGCTCTTTGTGACGCTGTCGGGCTGCTCGGCGGAGCTTATCGGGGACGACATCGCGGAGGTCGTCGGCAAGTTTCAGGCCGAGGGAAAGCCCGTGGTGTATGTGAACACGCCCGGCTTCAAGGGCAACAATTACGAGGGCCACGGCTGGGCGCTGCAAGCGATATTCGACCAGTTCCTGCCGCCTCGTGACAAGGCGCCGGACAAGAAAAAGGGGCTTGTGAATCTGTTCACGGGTATGCCCAAAATCGACCCGTACTGGCACGGCAATCTGCGGGAGCTGGAGAGACTGATACGTCTGCTCGGGCTGGAGGTGAACACGATCTTCGGCTACGGGCGCGGCGTCGAGGCCGTGAAGCGCCTGCCGGAGGCCGAGTACAACATAATAGTTTCGCCGTGGGCGGGCGTGGACGCGCTTAAATTCCTGAGCGGGAAGTACGACACGCCGCTGCTCCACTACCCCGTGCTGCCGATAGGCGCGTTTGAAACGACGAAGTTCCTCACCGCGGTCGGCGAATTTGCGGGTATTCCCGCCGATAAGGTGAAGGAAATCACGGACGAGCAGGATCGCGAATACTATTACTTCATAGAGCGTTTCGCGGACTTCTTCCTCGAAACGCGCATAGTGTCGAAGCGGTTTGTGACTATCGGGGACGCGCAGTACACGCTCGCGTTTACAAAATTCCTCGTGAACGACATCGGAATGTTCCCCACCTCGCAGTACATCATGGACAGGACGCCTGAGGAATGGCAGCCGTCGATCCGCGAGGAATTCAAGAGGATGAGCTACGGCATACGCAGCGACGTGATGTTCACGACGGACGGGTACGCAGTCCACAAGCATATACGAGAGACGGACTTTGGAGGCTTCCCGCTCATTCTCGGCGGAAGCTGGGATAAGCAAATATCGAACGAAATCCACGGCAACTACGTGAACCTGATCTCGCCGATGATAGAAAAGCTTGTGATAAACAGCCATCTGGCGGGATACTCGGGCGGCTTGAAGCTGCTCGAGGAAATATGGACGGCCGCCCTTTCGCGGCTTATACTATAAAATACGATAAAATATGATTAGGGGAATTACGGTTTATGGGTGACAGGCTGCGCCAGGTGGCGATATACGGAAAAGGCGGCATCGGCAAATCGACGACTACGCAGAACCTCACTGCGGGACTCTCGGAGATGGGGAAAAATATATTGGTGGTGGGCTGCGACCCCAAGGCGGATTCGACGCGTCTGCTGCTCGGCGGTCTCCACCAGAAGACCGTCCTTGATACGGTTCGCGACAACAGACAGGGCGTCACGCTCGATAATCTCGTAAAAACGGGCTTCGGCGGCGTGCGGTGCGTCGAGTCGGGGGGGCCGGAGCCGGGCGTGGGCTGCGCGGGGCGCGGCATAATAACGTCCATCGACATGCTCGAAAATCTCGGCGCGTACACGGAGGACCTCGACTACGTGTTCTACGACGTGCTCGGCGACGTCGTGTGCGGAGGCTTCGCCATGCCGATACGCGAGGGCAAGGCAAAGGAGATATACATAGTCGCCAGCGGCGAGATGATGGCGCTGTACGCGGCAAACAACATCTCGCGCGGCGTCGCCAAGTACGCCAGCAAGGGCGACGTGCGGCTCGGCGGTATCATATGCAACAGCCGTAACGTGGATCACGAGCTCGACCTACTGCGCGCCTTCTCAAAGGCGCTCGGCACGAGGCTTGTATACTACGTGCCGCGCCACAACATAGTGCAGCGCGCGGAAATACGCCGCAAGACCGTCATAGAGTACAGCCCGGACTCGCCGCAGGCGGGGGAGTACCGCGCGCTGGCGCAGGCTATAGAGGATAACGACATGTTCGTGGTGCCTACGCCTATCTCTCAGGACGACCTCGAAAATCTGTTGCTCGAATACGGCATGATGGATCTCGACGACGAGTACGATATATAGGGGCGGGGCGGTTTGATTCGTTTGGGCTACCTCCGGGGCGAAAAGAAAATATAGCTTTTCAGCTTATCCAGCACCTCGCCGATGTCTATCGGTTTGCCGATGTGGTCGTTCATGCCGGCGGCGAGACATTTTTCCACGTCCTCGCGGAACACGTTCGCCGTCATCGCGACTATGGGTATATCCTTTGCCCAGCGGGAGTCAAGCGCGCGGATTCTGCGCGTCGCCTCGCAGCCGTCCATGTCCGGCATCTGCATATCCATCAGTATCATGTCGTATTCGTCCGCGTTGCGCGTGAACATTTCCACGGCCTCGAAGCCGTTCTCCGCGCAGTCGAGTTTTAGCTCCGTCGGTTCGAGCAGCGCAATCAAAATCTCGCGGTTGATCTCCACATCCTCGGCGAACAGTACGCGTCTGCCCCTGAACATGCCGTCGGTGTCCGCCGCAGCCGCGGCCGCGGCCCCCTGCCCCTGTAATCCGAGGCAGTCGTTTATAATATCCGCTATCGAGGACGGAAACAGCGGCTTTGACAGGAAGCGGTTCACCCCGGCGCTTCTCGCCCGCTCCTCAATCTCGCTCCACGCCACGCCGGAAATCATGACGACGACGGAGCGCCCCATCCCGCGCGACGTTATTTTCCGCGCCAATTCTATGCCGTCCATCTCCGGCATCTTCCAGTCCACGAAGTATATATCGTACCCGCCACGCTCATCCGCCATTTCAAGCGCCTCGCGGCCTCCGGAGGCCGCGTCGCATTTAAAGCCGAGGCGTCCGGCTATGTCGAGGAAGTATTCGAGCACGTCCGCCGAATCATCCACGACAAGGACTCGCAGATTGTCGCGTGAGACGCCGGGCGCGAGCAGGCTCCTCCGCCCGTCCGGTTCCGCCGCGACGCCGAGCCGTACCGTAACCGTGAACGTCGAACCGGCGCCGGGCTCCGATTCGACGCGTATGCTGCCGTCCATCATCTCAACGATACTTTTTGATATAGCCAGACCCAGCCCGGTTCCTCCGAATTTGCGCGATATGCCCGAGTCGGCCTGTTCAAACGACGTGAACAGCCGCGCCTTTTGCTCGTCACTTATCCCTATGCCCGTATCCGACACGGATATACGCACGGTGCATACGCCGTTTTCCACGGATACAAGCCCCGTATCGAGCTTTATCCCGCCGCCCTCCGGCGTGAACTTCACCGCGTTTGACATGAGGTTTGCAATGACCTGAGTCAGCCTCTGGTCGTCTCCGACGAGCATATCCGGTATATTCTCATCTATACGCACACCGAACACCTGACGTTTTTCCTCCACGCGGTAGTTTACGACATTGACCACCTTCGAGAGCATTTTCTCAAACGAGAACTTCGTCGGCGAGAGCTCAAATTTATTCGCCTCGATTTTGGAGATGTCCAGGATGTCGTTTATGACGCCGAGCAGATGCGTCGAGGCGTCCTCGATCTTCCCGAAGCAGTAATCTTTCCTGTCGATATCGTCGGATTCGCGCCCGATGGCCGTCATGCCGATTATAGCGTTCATCGGCGTCCGCATCTCGTGGCTCATGTTGGACAGGAACGTACTCTTGGAGCGGGACGCATCCTCCGCCGCCATGCGAGCCTCCTCCGCGCGCTCCTGCGCCCTGCGTATATCCGTGATGTTGTGCATCATTATGACCGACGAGACGATCTCTCCCGAAAAATTCTGCATCGGCGTTATGCGTACCGCCAATACCCTCATTTCCTCGCCCACGGGAACGACGCACTCGAATTCCACCGACTCCCCGAGTTCGTTGGAGCGCCTGTGCGCGCTCGCGATCTGATCCGCGAGCGCGTCGTCCGTGTATGTCTCAAAAACCTCGCGCAGCGGTCTGCCGCTCAAAATGTCGAAGTACGCTATGCCCATGCGGTCGAGAAATACCTTCGAGCAGTACGCGAAGCAGCCCTCTCTGTCGAGCAGTATGATGATGTCGGGACTGTTTTCGAGCAGCATGGACATGTACTGCTCCTGCCGCTGCTTCTCGGCGGAGCGCATAGCGGAGACCGCCGCCATTGCGGACGCCGCCGACTTATCCCTGTCCATACGGGTCTGCAGTCTCTGCAGCCGGCGGTTGAGCTTGGTTATCTCAAAATCGCGTTTTTCGATTTCTGATGTGAATTCTTCCTGCGTCATATAAACACCATTTTCAGTTTCCTCGCCCTTTCCGCATAAACCCGTCCGCGGCGGTTCGGCTGAAATCTCAGTTCAGCGCCATAGCCGTATACGTCATATTGTGGAAACGATTTATAAACCGCCCGTCCGCGTCCGATACGGGGCATATCTCTCCGCCGCTGTATAAAAACAGATAGGGGACGCGCCGCCCCAGAACCTCCGCAGTCTTTTTCATCTCGTCGTCCGCCATGTGTCCCAACGTGAGGAAACGCGAAAGGCAGGGAATGATGAAGACGGCGGACGCGCTGCTCGCGTCGAGCTCGGCGCGTATCATCTCAAGCGCATCTTCCGCTGTATCGATAACGCTCCGGTAATCCACGACGGCAAACGCGATCTCCGCGCCCACGGGTACAAGGCCGCCGACAAGCATACCTCTTTCCGTGTCGCCGTACATCGAATACGCCGTCGGCTTCGTGCCGTCCTTATAGTCGATCAAAATGGGCAGCGACGCGGTTGAGCCCGCCGTGCTCGTAGGGACGCCGATACCCAGGAGATAGTCTCTCACCGTGAGGCCGTTTACTTTTTTGAGTATATACCCATCTGACTCCGTGACAAAAGCGCCTCTCCTGGTGATGCTGCTGTCCGAAATCGCCCTGGTGTAGAACCTCGGCTTGACGTCGCCGCTCATGAGCACGAGCGTGACCATGAGCTCCCTCGCCTTGCCGTTATACGCCACGCGGGCGTCCTCATAGACGACTCCCGCGTTCGAGAGCGTGCCGAACATGGGTACGCCTCCGCTCTCGTCGTTGAGCGCGCGCGTGTATCTGTCTCCGGCAATCACCTTTGAAATCGGCCCGAACACAAGGAGCAGGGACGGCTCTCCGTCCAGACGGGAACGCGCGTCGCGATAGCACGCGCGGGCCTCCGCCTCGGCGTTTTCGGGTGTGATCTCGCCCGAAGCCGCCGTGGAGAACTTCACGTCGTCGCTCGAGAGTACCGCCACCGAGAGCTGTTCATGCCCGAATTCCCTCTCGTTCCCTCCGCTGGCTACGGAGCAGCCCACCGTGTCGAACGGGAGCGCCTTTGCCACGGCCTCCAAAACGCCCGTCTCATGCGCGTCCTGATAAAATGTGATGATACCCACGTTGTTTTTCAGCAGGGCGCTCAGATCAATCTGCGACAGAATTTCTTCCGCCGCCGCCGCCGGATCGTCAAGCTCGGTCGTAAACGCCGTCTGTGCTTTTATCATAATTTTATGACCATTCCCTTCATTTACAAAGCATAGCCTGATGTGACATTATACGTCCGTGCGCGTGAATCGTCAAGCGGCGCGTCTCATGTCACAAAATCTTGAACTGAATCTTGACACAAGCCGCGCCGCCGTGCTAATATTGACCGTGACGCCTCGAGGGTTTCGCGGGCGTATTCGCCAAAAGGATGATTGGAGGCCCGTCATATTTGAAGCTGTTCAACACGCTGACGATGCAAAAGGAGGAGTTCATCCCGCTGGAGCCGGGCAAGGTGCGGATGTATTCGTGCGGGCCGACCGTCTACAACTATATACACATAGGCAACGCGCGCCCCATAATCGTGTTTGACGCGTTCCGCCGTTATCTCGAATACAGGGGCTACGACGTCACCTTTGTCCAGAATTTCACCGACATCGACGACAAAATTATCGCGGCGGCGGAGAGCGAGGGAGTTCCCGGCAGCCGGTACGCCGAGCGGTTCATTGCCGAATATTACACCGACGCGCGCGCGCTGGGCGTCCGCGACGCCACGATCCACCCGAGGGCCACGGAGAATATCGCCGAGATCATAGACGCCGTCGGCATCCTCATGGATAAGGGCTACGCGTACCGGAGCGCGGAGGGCGTATATTTCAGCACGGATAAATTCGAGGGATACGGCAAGCTGTCGCATCAGCCGCGCGAGCAGCTTCTCGCCGGCGCGCGCGTGGAGACGTCGGAGGTCAAGAAAAACGCGATGGATTTCGCGCTCTGGAAAACTGCCAAGCCCGGCGAGCCGTCGTGGGAGTCGCCGTGGGGCGCGGGCAGACCGGGCTGGCACATAGAGTGCTCGGCGATGTCGTGCAAATACCTCGGACAGACGTTCGACATACACTGCGGAGGACAGGACCTCATCTTCCCGCACCACGAGAACGAGATAGCGCAGTCGGAGGGCGTGAGCGGCCGCCCGTTCGTCCGCTACTGGCTCCACAACGGATTTATATCCATAGACAGCAAAAAAATGTCAAAGTCGCTCGGCAACTTCTTCACCGTGCGTGAGGCTGCGGCCGAGTACGGCTACGGCAGCATACGGATGTTCATATTGATGAGTCACTACCGCAGCCCGCTCAACTACTCCGGCGATATACTCGTACAGGCGGGAAACGCGCTCGCGCGGCTCGAAACGGCGCGCGAGCACTACGAATTTCTCACCGAAAACGGGGGCGGCGGAGAGCCGGACGCGTCCGAGCGCGCGTTCATCAACTCCCTCGGGGGGTACCGCGAGCGCTTCATATCAGCTCTCGACGACGATTTTAACACCGCCGACGCGATGGCTGTGCTGTTTGAGCTCGTGCGCGACGGCAACACGGCGACGTCAGCCGGACGCGCGCCGTCAAAGGCGCTCGCGCTCGCGCTTTTGCGCGTGTTCGACGAGCTTGAGGGCGTGTTTGGCGTCACGCGCCGCCCGGAGCGCGGCGGGGACGCCGGGGACGCCGGGATAGATGCCCTTATCGCCGCGAGGCAGGAGGCGAGGGCGGCCAAAAACTGGGCGGAGGCGGACAGGATCAGAGACAGCTTGAAGGACATGGGCGTCGTCTTAGAGGACACGCCGCACGGCGTCAAGTGGAAATATATCAAGTGAAGGGGCATAGCTCTTTCACTTGATACGAGAGGGAGCTATGCTCCGCGCAAAAGACGGAGGTTAAATGGGAACGAGCGACTTTGTTCTTGACGGGCTGCCGCCCGCCGCCGTGCGACCGGCGGACGAGGACGCCATGCGCGAGGCGAGACGGCGCTGGGACTCCGTAGCCAAGCCGCTGGGAAGTCTGGGGCTTTTGGAGGATTTCGTCGTCAAAATTGCCGGCTTGACGGGCAGCGCGGACGTCGATATAGGAAAACGGGCCGTCGTCGTGCTGTGCGCGGACAACGGCGTCGTAAAGGAGGGCGTATCGCAATCGGGCGGCGAGGTGACTATGCTCGTCGCGGAAAACCTCACGCGCGGTCTTACGTCCGTGTGCCGCATGGCGGCCGTCGCCGGCGCGGACGTAATACCGGTCGATATGGGTATGCTGTCGAGGCCGCTATTTGACGGCCTTATTGATTGCCACGTGGCCGACGGGACGAAAAATATCGCCGAGGGGCCCGCAATGACGCGCGCGGAGGCCGAAAGCGCCGTAACGCGCGGCGTCGGACTCGCGCGCCTCTGCCGCGAGCGCGGCTACAGACTCATAGCGACGGGGGAGATGGGTATAGGCAACACCACGACGTCCAGCGCGATAGCGTCCGTTCTGCTGGGCGTTCCGCCCGTGAGCGTCACCGGGCGCGGCGCCGGCTTGCCGGACGCTGCTCTCATACATAAAATCGTGGTCGTCGAACGCGCCATAGCCGTAAACCGCCCGGATCCGGGCGACGCCCTCGACGTGCTCGGCAAGCTCGGCGGGTTCGATATAGCGGGACTGGCCGGCGTCTTTCTCGGCGGCGCGATATACAGAGTCCCCGTGCTGATCGACGGGCTTATCAGCGCGGTCGGCGCCCTGATAGCGGCGCGCCTGTGTCCCGGCGCGTCTTGCGCCATGCTGCCGAGCCACCGCTCCGGTGAGAGCGCGTGCGGCGCCGTGCTGAGCGCCCTCGGTCTTACGCCCGTGATAGACGCCGGAATGAGGCTCGGCGAGGGGACGGGCGCGGTGGCCGCGATACCGCTGCTGGATATGGCGCTGTCGGTATACCACGGCTCCTCGTCGTTTTCCGACATCGGTATAGAGCCTTACGAAAGCTTCGTTTGAGACGGCGCGTCATTCAAATTGGCTATGTGAGGTGGCATATTGGCGGTATTGAAATCTGTGGCGCTGGCCTTTTCCATGTTTTCGCGGATACCCATGCCGAACGTGCGCATGACGGACGAAAACATGCGGTACATGATGTGCGCGTTCCCGCTTGTCGGGGCGGTCGTCGGGCTTGCTATCTGGGGCTGGTGCGCGCTCTGCGCGTCACTCGGGCTGGGCGAGTTGCTGCGCGCGGGCGGTCTCACGGTCATACCTATTGCCGTTACGGGCGGCATACACCTCGACGGCCTGTGCGACGTGTCCGACGCGCTCGCGAGCAACTCGGACGCCGCGAGGCGCCGCGAGATACTAAAGGACCCGCACACCGGCGCTTTTGCCGTCATATGGTGCGTGTGTTACATACTGCTGTATTTCGCCCTGAGCGCGGAGCTCACATTCCGGGCGGCGGACACGGTCATTTTGTGTCTGACCTTCGTCCTGAGCAGGGCGTTATCGGCATACGCCGTGCTCATGTTCCCGCAAAGTCAGGGCACGGGACTGTCGGCGTCTTTCAGCGCGTCGGCTGCCATGCCGCTCTCCCGGGTAATACTCAGAGGCATAATCGTCCTGTGCGCCGCGGCAATGGCCCTCGCCGAGCCCGTCCGCGGGTGCGCGGCCGTCGCGGCCGCCATACTGTGCCATATGTATCTCTATTTTACCGCGCGCCGGAAATTCGGCGGCATGAGCGGCGACTTGGCCGGCTGGTTTTTGCAGATATGCGAGCTGGCGGTTTTGGCCGTACTCGTAGCCGCGCGGCATATATTGTTGTAATCAATGAGGTGTTTTTTTGGCTGACAACGGACTTATACACGTGTACTACGGCGCGGGCAAGGGCAAGACGTCCGCCGCGCTGGGACTCGCGCTGCGCGCGTCCGGAAGCGGTAAGAGGACGGCGATCGTGCAGTTTCTCAAGGACATCGCCAGCGGCGAGCTCGTCCAGCTCGGCCTGCTGCCGAACGTCACGGTGCTGCGCGGCAAGGACCCGTCGAGGATGTTCGCTTTCAACATGGACGATGAGGCGCGCGCCGCCACAAGGCGCATACACGACGAAAATCTCTCTCGCGCGCTGAACCTCGCGCGGGACGGCGGCTGCGACGTGCTCGTGCTCGACGAGGCGCTTGACGCGCTCGAGCTCGGACTGCTGGACTCCGACATGTTCTCCGAGCTGCTGCGGGATAAGCCCGCGCCGCTGGAGCTCGTCATAACTGGCCACCGCCCCATAGACTGGGTGATCGAGCTCGCCGATTACGTGACGGAGATGGTGAAGCACAAGCATCCGTATGATTGCGGCGTCTCCGGCCGCCGCGGCATAGAGTTCTAGGTCGCGTGCGCCGCCGCCCGGCGCTGCACCCGGCGTCGGCGACCGTGTGTTTGACGGGTGTACACACTCGGCGTAATCCGCGCCGCATTGGAGCGCGAGGGTCGGGTCATCGGCGCGTATGACATGCAGATTGCGGCGCAGGCGCTAAAGCGAGGTTTGACGCTTGTGACGAACAATATGCGCGAGTTTGAGCGGGTGCCGGAGCTGAAGTCGGAAAATTGGGCGGTGTAGTTTAGCGGAGGTGCGGGTCTTGCCCCGAATCCTCCGCCTGTGCGTGAGTTTATTAAGTTTCCATTTACGGCCGGTTCACCACACCGGTGAACAGCACATCGCCGCTTCTGCCGGTCAGCACAAACACAAATGGCTTGTCGCATTTCATCTCAAATGGTTCAGTTGGCTCCGGCATACCCGATCCCGGCGCAGCTAAAACTGTGACGGCGGCGGCGGTTGTGCCTTTTTCGTCAACCTTGATATATGCCTTTTGTACGGCGCTATCCACCCATACGGGAATGTCTTCCTCAAGGATGCCTTTGGTGAGCGGTGCGGCACCCTGATCAAATAACGGAACGCCGAGGGTTTGAAGCGCGTCGTTAAGGCTAAGCAACCCGCTGTCAATCTCGAATTTTGGCAGAAGCAGTTTTCCTGTGGCGCTTATCGAATCGCGCTGTATCTCCTGAAAATAATCGTCACTGAGCGACTGCAATAACCCGGTGGCGTCGCCGTCCTTCGGCAGGATAACGCACAGGAAACCGCCGGATAGAAAGGACAAAGGCATAGCTTGAACTCGGTCGTCCTCATAGTAAATTTGCATGTCGCCCTCGCGAAGCATAAAATCGGCAGTAGTGTCGCCGCCCACCGCGTGAAAGGTGTCTTGCCGGGTGTTCTTCGCGTTAAACTCCCACGTCCAGCGGTCGGAAAAGTAAATCGCGTTGGCAATCGCAGCCACAGTCCGAGGGTCAAACTCCTGAATAATGTCGGTAATCAGGCCGTCCGTGTTGTCGCTCGCCCATTGGTTGACCTCTTTTACCGCGTCTTTTGACTCGAAATCCACATTGAAACCCGTGCCGCGATAGAAGTCAAGAAACTTCTGCGCGAAATCACGTTTCAGTGTCACGTCGTTATCGACGAAGATAGCGTTCGCAATGCGAAGCGGATTGTAATACTCTCCGTAATCCTGCTCTTTCATGCGTTCATTCGTAAGCGCGTAGAGAGCGAGGGAAGCGTACTCGTTCAAGTCGTTCTCCGATATACCCTTTGCGCCAAGCGCGTCAAGAAGCGCCGCCTTATGCGCCGCATCCGTGCCGTTTACGAGAGCCGCAAGCGGAAGCCAGACCGAAAACGGCGAACATACAAAGTTTTCGCCGTCTACGCTTTTCGCCAGCTCCGCCGACAGTTTCAGCGCGAAGTCGTTCGTGCTTATCTCCGGGTAATCTTTCTCCCAATCGATCGCGAGCAGTGGCGCGGCTTCAAGATCAAGCTGTGCAAACACTTTGCCGCTATTGGCCGCACAAGAGGCGAGCGATAACATCAGCGCCCCCGCCGTAAGGATTAAAATCAGTCGTTTCACAGTAGTCACTCCTCAGTAATGTAATTTCGTCGTTTGTCTGCCTGTCGGCAGAAAGAGTTGAAAGCCCTTCTATTTAGACCGAAAAATTCACCGAAGGTTCCGCGGGTGCGGTCTCGGTCGCCGGGGGACGGTCTTACGCGGGGTACAGTTAATCAGCTTTGGTTCTCAGCAGGTTTTGCTCGGCGGGAATAATGACGTTCTCATACTGCTCTATTTTGAAGTCAAGCCTGTCGATGGAGATTATCAAATGGACGTATCAGAAGCATTATTCGCGCGTCACAGTTGTAGAAAGTTCAAGTCTGAATCTGTATAGGAAAACGGTAGAGGAAAACACCTTTGCCATCTAAAAAATATAGGTTGATTTAATCCTATGTTTGGGTGTACAATGATTTTGGACGAAAGCCAAACTGCGGTAGCTCACCGTGTGATTTTCAAAAATGAGATGGTTTTAATGACGTTGGACACAAATTTGCTCGTGCCTATGACCGAAGCGAATCAGAATTTCTCAAGAGTCACGCGGCTCGTTGATGAAAGCGGCATGGCCGTAATCCTGAAAAACAACAGACCGAGATATATGGTGGTGCGTTTTTCGGAGTATGACGCGATAAAAGCCGCGCGGGAAAAACTGGTCGGCGCGGCGGTTGATCATGTCATCGGAGAAAATCTCGAAGCATTGCGGGAACTCGCACGGTGACATCTCTGACGGTTGATGAAATCATCACACTACACTCAAAACTGACAGCGGCGACTGGTGGCAGCGGCGGTCTGCGCGCCGAAGGGCAGTCTGCCGTTTGTGATTTACTGCCGGTTCACCACACCGGCGAACAGCACATCGCCGCTCTTGCCGGTCAGCACAAACACAAATGGCTTGTCGCATTTCATATCAAACGATTCAGTTGGCTGCGGCGTACCCGAGCTTGGCATGGGTAAAACTGTGACGGCGGCGGCGGTTGTGCCTTTTTCGTCAACCTTGATATATGCCTTTTGTACGGCATTATCCACCCATACGGGAATATCTTCCTCAAGAATACCTTTGGTGAGCGGCGCGGCGTCCGAATCAAATAGCGGAACGCCGAGGGTTTGAAGCGCGTCGTCAAGGCTAAGCAGCCCGCTGTCAATCTCGAATTTTGGCAGAAGCAGTTTTCCTGTGGCGCTTATCGAATCGCGCCGTATCTCCTGAAAATAATCGTCACGGAGCGACTGCAAAAACCCGGTGGCGTCGCCGTCTTTCGGCAGGATAATGTACAGGGAACCGCCGGATAGAAAGGACAAAGGCATGGCTTGAACGCGGTCGTCCTCATAGTAAATTTGCGCGTCGCCCTGGCGGAGCATGAAATCGGCAGTGGTGTCGCCGCCCACCGCGTGAAAGGTGTCTTGCTTCGTGTTCGCTGGATTAAACTCCCGCGTCCAGCGGTCGGAAAAGTAAATCGCGTTGGCAATCGCCGCCACGGTCTGCGGGTCAAATTCCTGAATAATATCGGTAATCAGGCCGTCCGTGTTGTCGCTCGCCCATTTGTTGACCTCTTTTACCGCGTCTTTTGACCGGAAATCCACATTGAACTCTGCGCCGCGATAGAAGTCGAGAAACTTCTGCGCAAAATCACGTTTCAGTGTCACGTCGTTGTCGACGAAGATAGCGTTCGCAACGCGAAGCGGGATGTTATACTCGCCGTCCCGCTCTTTCATTTGTTCGTTCGTAAGCGCGTAGAGAGCGAGGGAAGCGTACTCGTTCAAGTCGTTCTCCGATATACCCTTTGCGCCAAGCGCGTCAAGAAGCTCCGCCTTATGCGCCGCATCCGTGCCGTTTACGAGAGCCGCAAGCGGAAGCCAGACAGAAAACGGCGAACATACAAAGTTTTCGCCGTCTACGCTTTTCGCCAGCTCCGCCGACAGTTTCAGCGCGAAGTCGTTCGTGCTTATCTCCGGGTAATCTTTCTCCCAATCGACCGCGAGCAGCGGCGCGGCTTCAAGGTCAAGCTGTGCAAGCACTTCGCCGCTATTGGCCGCACAAGAGGCGAGCGATAACATCAGCGCCCCCGCCGTGATGATTGACATTAGCTGTTTCATAGTAGTCACTCCTCGAATTTCCTATGCTCTGTATTTTACGCGTCTGCTTGTGTGATGTCACGGATGCCGCGCCGACGTTCACGGCGACAACCGACCGAACGCGGAAATCAGCACATTGGTTTCAAGCATTATTCGCATAGCGCTCTACCCACATCTCCCCTCGCACTTCGTCCACAAGCGCCACCACATCCCGCTCATCCTTCAGACCAAGCCGCTCCGCTTCGCCGACGAAAGCCGCCCGCATATTCGCGAACGCGATTTTTGCCGCGTTCGCCACGACGATTCTGCCGCCGTCCTCTATGAAAACAACTTTATCGCCCTCTTTGACATCGAGTTTTTTGCGGATGTCGATTGGAATTGTGATTTGACCCCTGCTTGTGATTTTTGCCACTTCCATGCCGACGCCTCCTGAAATTACTGAAATATCTTACTTTCCTTATTAACAGTATACTCGAATCACTCCGGGAAATCAAGGGGACATTTTAATGAATCATTTCGTTTGTCACGGCAAAATGTTGAAGCGTGAATTGCGAAAGTAAAGTCCAGAGTGGAGGGCGCGGAACGGAAGTAAGGTTTGCAAGGAGTTCCAGAAAGGGGCGTGCATGAGAAAAGTCCTCGTGGGATAATGTTAGACGGTCGCCGTGAGGAGGCATATAGCCATGTCACAGAGGCAAAAATGCGACAAAGCCCATCTCACACTGGAGCAGCGCAAGGTAATCCAAGCCGGAATAGAGAGCGGCGCGACAAAGGCAAGCATAGCCCAGACGACCGGTAAGGACGGCGGCGAACTGCTCGCCGAGGCACAGCAGCTCGCCGCGGTCTGACCGCAGCAAAGTCGTGCCGCACGCCGCCGCGCTATGTCAACAGTCTGTAAACGAGCATACCGAGACCGGACAGAAGCGCGCCGGCCGCCACGTACACGAGCGCGGGCAGACGCGGCAGCCCCCGCCGCTCGATATTATCGCGTATATACGAATCGGCCGCCAGCTGCGCCTGCAATATCACATCGCCGCCACGCATATCCGATGCTCCGGGAGGTCCCTCTCTGACTATAAAAATCGCCTCGTCGAAAATGTCCTTGTCAGGCGATTTTATCACGACGACGCGGCGGGTGACGCCCTTAACCATGCGCGTACCTTTCCCTTTCGCTGCTTCCGGCCCGCCTCCGGCGCCGGTAGTGTTAATATTACCCAACGAGGCCCGTATTTATGCAGCGCTCCATACCGGCGCGTCAATAACGGCGCTTTTCGAGGTCGGCGGTAAAAATTTGTTCTGAATATCTTACACAAATTAAAATCCGCTATCTCCAAGCGGATTATGTACGGGCCCGGAGCGAACCCGTTATTAAAGTCCGATCCGGGCGGAGCGCCTTCAACGCCGGAGCGTTAACTTGTTACTGAAGGCTGTTTTCGTAGGCCTGAATCATCTTGCGAACCATCTCGCCGCCGATGCTCCCCGCCTGACGGGACGTGAGGTCGCCGTTATAACCCTGCTTGAGGTTGACGCCGACTTCATTAGCGGTCTCCATCTTGAAGCGGTTCAGAGCCTCGCGAGCGCTAGGGTTCACGGGCTGGCTTGATCCTTTTGTCATTTGCTTACATCTCCTGTTCATGTTCCTGTTTTACAAGTCCGCGTGAGCGCCGCGCGGTTGTCGTCCGACATTGAACCGCCGCTCTCGCGTCTTGCTTTTTATATCATTACCGCGCAAAAGTTTATTATGAGTGTTAATTTATGACAGTAGCGAAAATGGGTACATACGAATTTATTGTCGGGGAATTGTCCGTGAGTTGTCAATAAAAAATAACGTTGAAAATAGGAACGATGCGTCAAAAAAAATAACGTTGAAGATAGGCGCCCTCCTACTAATAAAATTTGACTGTATGTACTATGTGTGCCGACCTGATTTTTCGCACCGTCATCGCAGCGCGAGTTTTTTGCCCGTACTCTATCCGTCCTTTGTCGACCGCTCGCTGCCCAGACGATAAGCGGACACGGCGAGCGTTCGGCTGGCAGCGAGCGGAACAGCCCACATTATTCCCCGGCTTTGCTGTACCCTTTGTTGCAGCGTGGTGGATACTCTCGACGCATATAGAAATCCAAGTGTCGTATGAACGGACTTGGCTTTGCATCATTCATACCCCCTCGCAGAGATCGCGTCGGAAGCTGACTGACGTGCGCCGCCGTATCTTGAATATGGCATACCCACCTTGCTGAGCCTGTCCTTGATGGACACCATATCGCGTAACAGACCGAGGGGGTTGAGAGACATGAATATATCCGTCAATTTGGTTTTGGATTCGTCGCTTATGTGCGTTGAAGCGAGCAGCCTCCTGTATGGTGTCTGCGGCGCGTCGTAGCGCTTCTTGATGTGGGCGCCAGCTCGCTCCTTGTGGATCAGCTTTGTGGACGGCTGAAAGAAATTGGTGTACAGCCGTAGCCGCCCATAATATTCGTTCAACAAGCTCACCGCTGTCTCGCCCTCATATCTGTCGTACCCTATGTGCTGCCGCACTATCGACCAGTTCTTTTGTTCCACGTGGCAGCCGTCGTTCTTTGTGTAAGGGCGACTGCGCGTGAACACGATTTCCTCTCGATGGCAATATCTGTATAGATGGGCGTTGATAAACTCGGAACCGTTGTC
>JAISXU010000030.1 GCA_031270395.1 Oscillospiraceae bacterium | reverse complement strand
CCGAATTAATAGCGCGCAAATGTTTCGGTTGCCGCCATAGGCGGCGAGAAACATGCGCTTATGAGCGAGAAAAGTCCCGAGCGGCTTTGCCGTAAGGATTAGACTTTTCGAGCGGAGTAATAGCTTGCGCCGACGAAAGAGTGGTGGTGTATCTGAAAAAAGCGGTCAAGCGCGCCCTGCCTGCGGCGGCCGGGTTTATTCTCGGCGCCGCCGCGCTGCTGGCGGCGCTCTATGTGACGGGCGGCGTGCTGCTGGAGGAGATACCCGGCTTTGAGCGTACGCCCGGTTTGGACGGAGAAGCGCAGGCGCAAAACTCCTATCTTGTTGAAAAAGCCTACGACATTCTCGAGGTTATCAAGGAAGGGGACTATGCGGCGCTCGCCCGTTCGGTACACCCCGAATACGGCGTGGTGTTCTCCCCGTACGCCGCGATCTCGCTGGCGACCAACAAGTGCTTTACGGAAAGTCAGGTGGCGGATTTTGCGACCGACGCGAATACGTACGTCTGGGGCGTATACGACGGGAGCGGCGATCCCATTGAGTTGACGCCGGCCGAATATTTCGCGCGCTTTGTGTACAACAGGGACTTCGCGCGCGCGTCGGTCGTCGGCGTCAACTATATCGTAAGATCGGGCAACGCCCTCGAAAATATCACGGAGGTGTTTCCGGGCGTCCGGTTCGTCGATTTCTATCTCCCCGGCGACGACAAGAGCCCCGACAGCTACGATTGGAACAGTCTGCGGCTCGGCTTTGAGGAGCACTCCGGAGGACTGCGGCTGACGGTGATCGTACACAGCGAATGGACAATATAGGAGTTAAACCTGATATTAATTCGCACGATATATCGTGCCGAATTAATATCGCGCAAATGTTTCGGTTGCCGCCACAGGCGGCGAGAAACATGCGCATATAAGCGAGAAAAGTCCCGAGCGGCTTTGCCGTAAGGATAAGACTTTCCGAGCGGAGTAATTTTTATGCTTTTTGACACACACGCCCACTATGACGACGACAGATTTGACGGCGACCTCGACAGTATAATGGGCGCTATGCCCGGCGCCGGGGTATCGTATATCCTCAACGCGTCGAGCAGCGTGCGGGCGGCAAAAAAGGGGTTGGCGATCGCCGAAAAATACCCGTTTGTCTATGCGTCGGTCGGCGTGCATCCGCATGACGCGAAGGACATGGACGGCGGCTCGATCGGCGAGATGGAGGCGCTTCTGCGCCATCCGAAGGCCGTGGCCGTCGGGGAGATTGGGCTCGACTACCACTACGATTTCTCGCCGCGCGGCGTACAGAGAGAGCGCTTCGTCGAGCAGCTTGAAATGGCCGCGCGCGTCGGAAAACCGGTCATTATACACGAGCGGGAGGCGCGCGGAGACACTCTGGAAATAATCGGGAAATACCCCGGCCTTACAGGCGTGGTACACTGCTTTTCCGGGGACTGGGAGACGGCCCAAATAATCCTCGGGATGGGCTGGTATCTCTCCTTTACCGGCGTGATAACGTTCAAGAACGCCCGGAGCGCGCTGGAGGCGGCCGCGCGGGCGCCTATTGAGCGCATAATGCTTGAGACGGACTCCCCGTATCTGTCGCCGGAGCCGGTGCGAGGCGGGCGAAACAGTTCTCTCAACCTCATACATATCGCGCGGAAGCTCGCGGACGCGCGCGGAATGTCCGTCGAGGCGCTGGCGGCCGCCACTACCGAAAACGCCGGACGTTTTTTCGGTATACGGGAATGTTCGCCCACCGCGGAGAAAAGGGGGGATCACGTATTATGATAGAAGTCAGAAATCTGACGCGCCGTTACGGAGGCAACGTCGCGGTCAACGACCTCAGCTTCACGGTCGAGCGCGGGACGATCTGCGGTTTTCTCGGCCCGAACGGAGCGGGCAAATCGACCACGATGAACATCATGGCCGGCTATCTCGGGCTCACGGACGGCGAGGTCCTTCTCGACGGCGTGAGTATAGCCGACGAGCCGGAGCGCTGCAAGCGGATGATAGGCTATCTGCCGGAGCAGCCCCCGATCTATATGGACATGACGCCGGAGGAATATCTGGATTTTGCCGCGGAGCTGCGGGGTCTTGAGCGCGGCGAGCGCGCGGAGGCCGTCGAGGACGCGATCCGGCTGACAGGCGTTGAGGACATGCGGGACAGGCTTATAGCCAACCTCTCAAAGGGCTACAGGCAGCGCGTCGGCTTCGCGCAGGCGATACTCGGCTTTCCGCCGATCCTGATTTTCGACGAGCCTACGGCGGGTCTCGACCCAAAGCAAATACTGGAGATACGCGAGCTGATCCGCTCGCTGAGACGCGAGCATACCATAATCCTCAGTACGCACATACTGTCCGAGGCGCGCGGCCTGTGCGACAAGCTTGTGATCGTACACCGCGGCAACCTGATGGCCGACGGCGCGCCCGAGGAGCTTGAGCGCTCAGGGGGCGGCCGCTCGCTCGACGTCGTGGTGAGGTGCGGCGATCCGGAGCTTGTGCGCTCCGTTTTCGCGGAGCTGCCCGGCGTCACGGATGTGTCCGCGCGCACCGAGGACGGCGAGGTTTTCGCGTCGCTCACGCGGAGCGAGGGTGAGGATCTGCGCGAGCGCGTATTTGACGCGTGCGTCGCGGCTGGCTTCCCGCTGCTGACGCTGCGCCCGTCGGACGCCTCGCTTGAATCCGTCTTCATCAGACTCACATCAGGAGACGGGCCGGACGACGCGGACGGTGAGACAGACGACGAGACAGACAACGAGACAGACGGCGACGCGGACGACGGCGCAGACGGCGATGCGGACGCCGACAATACCGGCGACGGCGGCGGGGCGCGCGAGGACACGCCCGCGCGCGAGGAAGACGCGGAAGGAGGCGGCGGAGATGAGAGCAATCTATAGGCGCGAGCTGCGCTCGTATTTCAACTCGATGATCGGCTACATATTTACGGCTGTCGTCATATTCTTTATCTCGCTGACGTTCCGGCGGGTGAATCTGTTGACGGGTTTTCCGTACTTCGCCTATGCTCTGGCGGGCGCGACGCCGGTGTTCGTGCTTGCCGTGCCGCTGCTCACTATGAGGAGCATGGCGGAGGAACGCCGCAACAAGACTGATCAACTGCTTCTGACGTACCCCGTCAGCGTTCAGGCCGTCGTGCTTGGCAAATACCTCGCTATGCTCACGGTACTCGCCGTGCCGCTGCTCATATCGTGCGTATGCCCCCTCGTGATAGCGTCCGGCGGGAGCGGCTCGTTCCTCATCGACTACTCGGCGATTTTCGCGTTTTTGTGCATGGGCGGCATGTTCATATCCATCGGGATGTTCATATCCTCGCTGACGGATAACCAGATAATCGCAGCGGTCGGGTCGATGGGCGCGCTGCTGGCGCTCGCCATATGGCCCGAGATAGTCGCCCTCATACCGAGCACGCCCGACGCGGCGCTCGCCGGCTTTGCCGCGCTGCTCGCGCTCGCGGCGCTCACGGTCTACGGCCTGACGCGGCGCCCCGCGCCCGCATGCGCCGTCGGCGGAGTTGGCGCCGCCGCGCTGGCGGCGCTCTGGTTCACGCAGAAAACAAACCTCTCCGGAATGTTAAAGAATTTTCTGGGACTGTTTTCGGCGCCGGACGCAATCGGAAATTTTACCGATTATTATGTATTTGACATCAAGGGACTGCTGCTTTTCATCTCCGTCTCGGCGCTGTTCGTGTTTCTCACGGCGCAGTCGGTGCTGAAAAGACGCTGGAGTTGAGCCATGCCAAAGGGCGTTTTCGCGCCCTTTGACCAAGAACACACGAAAAGTTCTCACGCTAAAGGGGCTGCTTGTAAGATATGGACACAAACAGATCGGCGCGGAGGCGCGCCTCGAAGGGCATGTATACGGCCGCGGCTTCCGCGCTCGTCCTCGCCATAGTCATAACGGTCAATCTGCTGCTGGGCCAGCTTCCGGGCGGCTCGCTTGAATTCGATCTCACCGGCTACGGCATGTATACGCCCGGAGCGGAGAGCGCGCTGCTGCTGGGCGCCCTGGACAGCGACGTCGAGATCATCGTGCTGGCGCGGGAGGGCGCCGTTGAGGAACGTCTGCAAAAATTTCTGGACAACTACAAAAACCTCTCTCCGCATATAAAGCTGCGACAGTTGGACCCCGTCGCGGATCCGACGGCGATCACGCGGTACGAGGCGCGTGAGGACTCCGTGGTGGTGCGCTCGGACGCGACGGGAAAGAGCAGCGTGATAGACATATACGGCTTTGAGGGATACAGCGAGGGACTTCTTCTCTGTGACGTGCAGCGCTACTACTCGACCGGCGCGCGCGTACCCGTGGCTCTGGACGCCGAGGGGCAGCTCACCGGCGCCGTGATGTTCGTCTCCGGCGTCGAGAGCGAGACAGTATACGTCATGGAGGGACACTCCGAGCAGCCCCTCGGGAACAACATATCCGGCCTTATATCCAAGGCAAATCTGGCGCTCCAACCGCTGAACATATTGAAGGAGGGGCGCGTCCCGCGCGATTGCAGACTCGTCTTGTGCAACACTCCCGCCGACGATCTGGCCGACGACGAGGTGAACCTGCTCGGCACGTATCTGCGCGACGGCGGCAGTCTGCTTCTGGTTCTGGACGACCCCGAGCTTGAAAAATGGAATTCCCTGCTCGGGCAGTACGGCATCTCGCCGCAGCCGGGCTTTGTTGGCGACAGGGAGCGGTATTATGAGAATTTCGCGTCGAGCTTCGGTTATAACTGCATATATCCGGTGCTGTCACAGGAGAGCGGGATAACGTCGGGCGCCGTCGCCGACGCGATAGTCATCGGAGCGCGTCCGCTCGCCATCGGCGACCCGCTGAGGCGCGGAACGGTGATAACCCCGCTCATGACGACGTCCGACTCCGGCATAAACACGACAGACGAGAACACCCAGACCGACGGACGCTTCGTCGTCGCCGCCGCCGCAGTTGAGGAATTGGCCGACAAGGGGACGGCGACCCGCGTCACCGTCATAGCGGCGGCGTCGCTTATTGACGACTCGGTGACTTCGGCGGTGCCCGGCTCATCCAACCTCGGCATATTCATGAACGCCATAGCGGAGAACTACGACGACGTCTCGCTCGTAAATATACCGGCGCGCCGGTTCACGCTCATATACAACACGCTCAAGAATACCGGCGTATGGGGCATATTCTTTGTGGGCGTCATTCCGCTCGGCTTTATAGTCTGCGGTTTCTCCGTGTGGACGCGCAGGAGGCGCCGCTGATGAAGAAAAAAGCGGTTCCTCTCGTCGTTCTGGCCAGCGCGCTCATCGTGTGTCTCGCGGCGTATTTCGCGGTGACGTCCGCGAACAGGCGCGGGGAGGAGGATGCGGCAAAAAAAGCCGCGGAGTCCCTGCTCTATAAAAACGGCAGAGGCGATCCCGTTACCGTATCGTTCGGCGCCGGCGGAGGCGCGGCGCTGGAATTCGCGCTTGACGGCGGAGTCTGGCGGTATACGGCGGTGCCGGACTTCCCTTTGACGCAGAGCTACGTCACGCGCGTCGCCGCGTCGCTGAACACGCTCGCGCCGGACAGCGTCATAGCGACCGGGCTTCCGCTCGGCGACTACGGTCTGTCCGAGCCGTCGTACACCCTGACCGCCTCGGACGGCGCGTCGGAGCCCTTTACCCTGATTTTCGGCAATAAAGTAGGCGAATTCATATACGCCATGCGGCCCGGAGGCGACGAGATATACACCGTCCGCGCTTCGCTCGCGGACTTTCTCGGCGTCGGGCTGTATGATATGGTGACGCTTGAGACGATGCCGGCGGTCGAGACGGAGAGAATGACGGCGCTTACCGCGGCGCGCGGCGACGCCGTATTTTCCGCGGAGCTGCGCGGCATACAGGGCGAAAATGTCTGGGTGGTGACGAGCGGCGGACAGGAGACGAGGATAGACGGCGTCCCCACGCCGGACGGCGGCGACCGCTCGGCGAAGCGTTACCTCGACGCGGCGCTGAACGCGCTCGCCGCGCCCGCGTTCGCGGCCTGCGCGGACTGGCGGGCGCCGGACGGCGCTCTTGAGGCGTACGGGCTTGCCGCCGCGCCGCCGGGCGGCGGCGCCGCTGGCGGCGGCGCGCTGACAGTCGGACTGACGTTTATGTCGGGCTCCGGCTTCATAACGGAGGAGAAATCATACACTCTGCTCATAGGCGGCGAGGTCACGGACGGAGACGGCCCGCCGCCGGACGGCGCGGACTCACCGGAACGGGAGTATCGCGACCGCTACGCGCGCCTCGACGGCTCCGAGTTCATAAACACGCTCCCCGCCTCCGTCGCGCAGCCGCTCATTGAGCTGTTCGAGACGCTTCACGTCAAAGCGATATCTTCGTAAAAAAAGCGTTCGTAAAAAAATCTTAAAAAACGCTTGACAGGGAAAGTATTTTCTGATATTATAATTGAACGATAACTCAACTGTTCAATTTGGAGGTGCGGCATATGGGTACACAGACCGTTGACCTTGACCGCTGCGACTGCGACGCGATCCATGAGGAAACAGTCGCTGAGGTTCGCGAAAAAATGCCCGACGACAATATTCTTATCGACCTGGCCGACTTGTTCAAGGTGTTCAGCGATTCGACTCGCGTGAAGATTCTCTGCGCTCTGCAGCACTCCGAGATGTGCGTCTGCGACATCGCCGTGCTGCTCGGCATGACGAAGTCGGCTGTTTCCCACCAGCTGCGCCAGCTCCGGCAGACGCGGCTCGTCAGGAACCGCAGGGACGGCAAGGTGGTCTACTACTCGCTCGACGACGAGCATGTCGGCAATGTGTTCGAGCAAGGCTTGCTGCACGTCCGGGAGGGTTAAGTTTTTTCATCGAATAATTGAACAGGTTATCAATCGTTCAATAATAATTAGAGGAGGCATGACTGTGGAAGCGGTTATAAAAAAAGAAATCAGGCTGGACGGCCTGTGCTGCCCAAACTGCGCGGCGAAGATCGAACGGGAGGCCGGCAAGCTGCCCGGCGTAAAAGCCGCGAACATCGATGTTATGGCGCAAAAGCTGACGCTTGCCGCGGACGGCGATTCGAGCTTTTCCGCCCTGCTCGCGGAAATTACGCGGATCGCGGCGCGTGTCGAGCCGGACATAAGGGTGTCGCTTTTGACGCCGCCGGCCAGTCCCGTCGGGGGCTCCGACACCGGAGGGCGCTCCGCGCGCGCGGAGGGACGCGCGGAACGCGGGCCGCTGATCAGAAAGATCATGATGGGAATCGGCGCGGCGCTATTTGTCGCGGGTATGATTCTAAAGCTGGACGCGCGGGCCGAGCTTGCCATATTTCTCGCGGCCTATCTGCTCATCGGCGGCGAGGTCGTCCTGCTTGCCCTGAAAAACATCTCCAGAGGGCAGATTTTTGACGAGAACCTCCTTATGAGCGTCGCCACGATCGGCGCATTCGCCATCGGGGAATACCCGGAGGGCGCGGCGGTCATGCTGTTCTACCGGGTCGGCGAGGCGTTCCAGGAATACGCCGTGGGCAGAAGCCGCAAGTCGATCACGGCGCTGATGGACATCCGCCCCGATTTTGCAAACGTCAAGGTCGGCAGCGAAATCAGGCGCGTTTCACCGGAAGAAGTCAATGTAGGCGACCTGATCGTCGTAAAACCGGGCGAAAAAATCCCGCTTGACGGCGCGGTG
The DNA here is from genome assembly GCA_031270395.1 of Oscillospiraceae bacterium. Taxonomy (GTDB): domain Bacteria; phylum Bacillota; class Clostridia; order Oscillospirales; family Oscillospiraceae; genus JAISBX01. The sequence continues at coordinate 9,418 of JAISXU010000030.1, read as the reverse complement.
ACGGACGGATATTCCGCGCTCGACACCTCGGCGCTGACGGGAGAATCGCTCCCGCGCGACGTCGAACCCGGATCGGAGGTGCTGTCCGGCTCGATCAACAAGAGCGGCCTGCTCACGATTGAGGTGATGAAACCGTTCAGCGAGTCCACGGTCTCCAAAATCCTTGATCTCGTGCAGAACGCGAGCGGCGCGAAAGCCCCCGTGGAGAATTTCATCACGAAATTCGCGCGTTACTACACGCCGGCCGTCGTGTTCGCGGCGGCGGCGCTGGCTGTCGTCCCGCCGCTCGCGCTTGGCGGCGGCTGGGCGAGTTGGATCAACCGCGCCCTCGTATTCCTCGTCGTGTCCTGCCCGTGCGCGCTCGTCATATCCATACCGCTGAGCTTCTTCGGCGGCATCGGCGGTGCGTCGCGCAACGGTATTCTCGTCAAGGGCAGCAACTACCTCGACGCACTCCACAACGTCGATACCATAGTGTTCGACAAGACGGGGACGCTGACAAAGGGCGTGTTCGCCGTGACAGAACTCGTACCGGCAAGCGGGTTCTCCCGCGACTCGCTGCTGGAGCTTGCGGCCTGCGCCGAGGCGGGCTCCAACCATCCCATCGCCGTGTCGATCCAAAAGGCATACGGGGAAGCCATACTTCGCGAAAGGATCGCGGAGTACGAGGAAATAGCCGGGCACGGCGTCCGCGTCCGTGTGGACGGGCTGACGGTTCTCGCCGGAAACGGCAAGCTGATGACGGACGCGGGCATCGCCTTTGACACGCCGGATACGCTCGGAACGGTCGTCTATCTCGCCGCGGACGGCGTGTTTGCGGGCTATATCACCATAGCCGACGAGGTGAAGCCGGACAGCAAGAGCGCGATAGCCGCGCTGCAGGCTCTCGGAGTGAGGAAGACCGCGATGTTCACGGGCGACGCGAAAGCCGTGGGCGAGAAAATCGGGCGCGAGCTTGGACTGGACGAGGTCTGCGCGGAGCTCCTGCCGCAGCACAAGGTCGAGCAGCTTGAAAAGCTGTTTGAAGCGAGATCGGGCAAGGGAAAGCTGCTGTTCGTCGGCGACGGCATCAACGACGCGCCCGTACTGGCGAGGGCCGATGTGGGCGTCGCTATGGGCGGCGTGGGCTCCGACGCGGCTATCGAGGCCGCCGACGTGGTGCTTATGACAGACGAGCCGTCCAAGCTCGCGGACGCCATTAAAATATCCAAGAAAACGCGTACGATCGTCATGCAGAACATCGTGTTCGCGCTTGCCGTCAAGGGCGTGATACTCGCGCTTGGCGCGCTCGGCTACGCCACGATGTGGGAGGCCGTGTTCGGCGACGTGGGCGTTGCGGTCATCGCCATACTGAACGCCATGCGGGCGATGCGCCGCCGCAATCCTTATCGCCGCTAAACGCAACAATCGCTTTGTATGGGCTTTTTCGCACTCCGGGGCGGTGATTGACGGCGTGGAAATAATCGGTGGCACGGTCTGCACATACCCGTCGACAATCTGCATATACTATGTTAAAATATATGCAGATGTTGTCTGGAGGTAAGCAGATGCGATGCTTTGACTACTCATTCCTTGAGCGGGATTGATTGAGAAGCTCGGAGCAGCGCGGAACACGAAATACATCAAAAAATAACGACTATCCGGTTGCGGAGCGGGCGGGCTGGCTTCCTACGGGGCGCGGGTTCACTTGCACAGCGTATTCACCCCGCGTCCGGACGCCGGCGCGCGGAGATGCGCGACGCCTATTCTTCCGCTTCCTCCTTATCTGTGCGCGCCAGCGCTATCACCTTCGCGCCCTCGCCGAGCCGCATGAGGCGCACACCCTGAGCGGCGCGCCCGTAGAGGCTTATCGCCGAGGCGGCCATACGGATGACCGTGCCGTCGTCTGAAATAATCAGCACGTCGTCGTTATCGTCCACTACCTTTATATCCGCCACCTTGCCGGTCTTTTCGGTTATTGTGCAGTTGCGTCTGCCGATACCCCCCCTGCCCTGTGCCGAGAACTCCGCGCCGCCGTCGCCGCCGCGCAGATAGGCCGATATCTCCGTGCGCTTGCCGTAGCCGTTTTCCGTCACGGTGAGAAGCGTCCCCCCGTCCCGCGCGCGCGCGGCGCCGACGCAGTAGTCGCCGCCGCGAAGCCGTATACCGCGGACGCCGGCGGCGGCGCGTCCCATCGGCCGCAGGTCGCTCTCCGAGAAGCAGATCGCCATGCCGTCGTGCGTGGCGATGAGTATATTTTCACGGCCGTCCGTATCGCGCACGGAGATGAGCTCGTCGTCCGGCGCGAGATTGACGGCGCGTATGCCGACGTTTTTGATATTGCGAAGCTCCGTAGCCACCATGCGCTTGACCGTGCCGCGGCGCGTGACAAAAATCAGGTAACTCGCTTCCTCCATCCGCGCCCTTATCATCGCGGTGACGCGCTCGCCGCCCTCGCCGCCCTCTATCGGTATAAGGTTGATTATATTCGTACCCTTTGCGGTTCTGCCCGCCTCCGGGATCTGGTATCCCTTGCGGCGGAACGCGCGCCCGCGATTTGTAAAGAACAGGATATAGTCGTGCGTGGACGCGGATAGAAGATTCTCCACATAGTCCTCCTCGCGCGTCGTCATCGCCGTGATTCCGCGTCCGCCGCGCCTCTGCGCCCTGTATGTGCTCGCGGGCTGGCGCTTTATATAGCCGGCGTTTGTCAGCGTATAGACGCACTCCTCCTCGTCTATCAGATCCTCGATATCGATCTCGTCCTCCACCTCGGCTATATCGGTCTTTCGTTCGTCGCCGTACTTATCGCGTATTTCCTCAAGCTCCGTTATGAGAGCCTGCGTCAGCTTTCTGGCGTCGCCCAACAGTTCGAGGTAGTACGATATTTTCTCCTGAAGCGCGGTATATTCCGCCTCGACCTTCTCGCGTTCAAGGCCCTGAAGACGGCGAAGCTGCATTTCAAGTATTGCCTGCGCCTGTACCTCCGACAGTCCGAAGCGCTCCATCAGCCGCTCCCGCGCGTCGTCATAGCTTGAGCGTATAATCCTGATAACCTCGTCTATGTTGTCCACGGCTATGCGGAGCCCTTCAAGCAAATGAGCCCGCTCGCGCGCCTTTCGGAGGTCGTATTCCGTCCGGCGGCGTATGACCTCGCGCTGGTGCGCGAGATATTCGTCGAGCAGTCCCCGCAGCGACAGTATGCGCGGCTGGGTCTGGTTTTCCACGAGCGCGAGCATGACGATGGCGAATGTGATTTGAAGCTGCGTCATAGAAAAAAGCCGGTTGAGCACGACCTGCGCGTTCGCGTCGCGCCGGAGCTCTATGACTATGCGCATACCGTTTCTGTCCGACTCGTCGCGCATCGCCGAGATACCGTCGAGACGCTTGTTTTTCACGTGCTCCGCGATATTCTCGATCAGATGCTTCTTGTTTACCTGATACGGCAGCTCTGTGACAATTATAGCCGTGCGCCCCTGTCCGAATTCCTCTAGCTCCGTCCGCGCGCGCAGCACGACGCGTCCGCGCCCCGTGGCGTACGCGGCGCGTATGCCCACCCTGCCCATTATGACGCCGCGCGTCGGGAAGTCGGGGCCCTTGATGTGCTCCATCAGGTCGTTCAGGTCGGCGCCGTCGTTCTTCAAAACGCAGATTGCGGCGTTTATGACCTCCGTCAGGTTGTGCGGCGGGATATTCGTCGTCATGCCTACGGCTATGCCCGACGAGCCGTTGACAAGCAGATTCGGGAAACGTGACGGCAACACGCGCGGCTCTTTCCGCGTCTCGTCGTAGTTGGGGTCCCAATCCACGGTGTCCTTTTCGATGTCGCGGAGCAGCTCGTCGGAAATGCGCGCAAGCCGCGCCTCCGTGTACCGCATCGCCGCGGCGGGGTCGCCGTCCACAGAGCCGAAATTCCCGTGACCGGATATGAGCTGATAACGCATTGAAAAATCCTGCGCGAGACGCACAAGAGCGTCGTAGATCGAGGCGTCGCCGTGCGGGTGATAATGTCCCATCACGTCGCCGACAGCCGTCGCGGCCTTGCGGAACGGCTTGTCATACGTCAGATTGCTCTCGTACATCGAGTAGAGAATACGCCTGTGCACGGGCTTTAATCCGTCGCGCGCGTCCGGCAGCGCCCGCGCGACGATCACACTCATCGCGTAGTCAATGAACGAGCCCTCCATCTCCTCCGTCAGTGGGGAGACGATTATTTTCTGGTCGGGAAACGAAATATCCTGATTTTTGTCCTCGCGTTTAGCCATTTGATAAATACCTCATAATCCGGGTCATACGTCCAGATTTACCGCATACTTTGCGTTACGCTGATAACGCTTGCCGCGAATGAATCGCGGCTGCGCTTACGTGCTTGCGCACGGGGTACGCGCCTGAGGGCGCGAGAACCATCTCTCGTAACAAACGAAATGATCTACACGTCTAGATTTACCGCATACTTTGCGTTACGCTCTATGAATTCGCGCCGCGGCTCGACCTTTTCGCCCATGAGCACCGTGAATACTTCGTCGGCGCGCAACGCGTCGTCGAGTTCTATGCGTTTGAGTATCCGCGTCTCCGGGTTCATCGTCGTCTCCCAGAGCTCCACGGGATCCATCTCGCCGAGACCCTTGTGCCGGGAAATATCCACCTTGCCTCGCCCGTCCTCGCCGCGCATTTCGGCAGAGGCAGTGTCGCGCTCCTCGTCGGAGAAGGCGTAGCGTATCGTCTTCCCGCGCGTGAGCTTGTAAAGCGGCGGCTGCGCGGCGTACACGTACCCGCCCTCGATGAGCGGACGCATGAAGCGGAAAAAGAACGTCAGGAGCAGTGTGCGTATATGGCTGCCGTCCACGTCGGCGTCGGCCATTATGATGACCTTGTGGTAACGCAGCCTCTCCGCGTCGAATTCCTCGCCGAGACCCGCGCCGAGCGCCGTTATGACGGGCGTGAGCTTTTCGTTTCCGTATACCTTGTCCGCGCGCGCCTTCTCGACATTCAGCATTTTGCCCCACAGCGGCAGTATCGCCTGAAAGCGCGAATCGCGCCCGCCCTTGGCCGAGCCGCCCGCCGAGTCCCCCTCGACGATGTATATCTCCGTGAGCGTCGGGTCGGACTCATTGCAGTCGGTGAGTTTTCCGGGCAGACTCATGCCCTCCAGCGCGTTTTTGCGTCGCACGTTCTCCCGCGCGCGTCGTGCCGCCTCGCGGGCCTTGGACGCCGTTACGGCCTTGTCGATTATCGCGCGCGCTACTGCGGGATTTTCCTCCAGGAATATCGCCAGCTTTTCCGAGAGGATGTTGTCAACCAGCGTGCGCATCTCGCTGTTGCCGAGCTTCGCCTTCGTCTGCCCCTCGAACTGCGCGTCGATTAGCTTGACGGAGATAACCGCCGTTATACCCTCGCGGCAGTCCTCGCCGGAGAGCTTCTCGTCGTTTTTGAGCGCGCCGGTTTTTTTTCCGTAGTCGTTGAGCACGCGCGTCAGGGCCGTCTTGAAGCCCGTCTCATGCATACCGCCCTCCGGCGTGTGGATATTGTTCGCGAAGCTGAGCAGCAGTTCGTTGTAGCTGTCATTATACTGGATAGCTATCTCCGCCATGGAGTCGTCGCGTTCGCCGGCGACGTATATCACGCTGTCATGCAGGGGCGTCTTGTTGCGGTTGATATACGTGACGAATTCGCGTATGCCGCCCTCGTAGCGCATCTCGTCGGACGTCTCACGCCCGGGGCGCCTGTCCTCCGTGCGGATTTTGAGACCCGCGTTGAGGAACGCCTGTTCGCGCATACGCGTGTGGAGCGTCTCGTAGTTGAATACGAGGTCTTCAAATATCTGCGCGTCAGGCTTGAAAATGACGGTCGTGCCCGTTTTGTCGGTCTCTCCGACTACCGTCAGGCCGTGCGTGATGTCGCCCCGTGAAAAACGCATCTCGTAGATGCTCCCGTTCATATGCACCTGCGCGATAAGCCACTCCGACAGCGCGTTGACCACGCTCGCGCCGACGCCGTGCAGTCCTCCGGACACCTTGTAGCCGCCTCCACCGAACTTTCCGCCCGCGTGAAGCACCGTAAAGACGACCTCCAAAGCGCTTGTACCCGCCTGCTCCTGCATATCGACGGGGATACCGCGCCCGTTGTCTATTACGGTTATGACGTCGCCCTCGCCGATTATGACGGATATGTCGTCACAGTGACCCGCGAGCGCCTCGTCAATGGCGTTGTCCACGATTTCATAGACAAGGTGGTGGAGCCCGGACGCCGAGGTCGAGCCGATATACATGCCCGGTCTCTTGCGAACGGCCTCCAGCCCTTCGAGTATCTGTATCTGCGACGCGTCATATTCGTTTGTAACCGCATTAAATCCCTCTGACATCTACACTCTCCCACTTCTAATTGCGTGAATTTCGAAGATGAACGTGTGCGCCCCTGCCCGGGCCCCCGATTTGCGCTTTGGCGCCCGCAACGGCGCGGTACAACGTCCGCTCCCTTTTAGTATTATATCATAAATTGCTTTGCAATTTATGATATATCGCCATGCGGCGCGTCCCGCGCCGCGGCTCATAGTTTAAGCGCGCGCCCGCACAGCGGGCGCATGCGCGAGATATAATGTGTCATCCCTCGGCGGTTGCCGCGAAGCGGCGAGGCGAGGGGGACAGCCACGTATAATGTTCTCGCAGAGGACATTATATCAGAATCCGGCGGATTTGCAACAGATTTTATTTTGTGCTTCTTTATTAACTGGATTCTGAATCAATCAAGCTAATCCAAAATGTGCCGCAAAAATCCCAAGAACTTCTTCTCGCGTGTCGTTTTCATAATCGGTACGGCGATAGGTGAAAAAGCCGGTATGCTCCCAGTCGGTGTCGAGAGGCGGCTTATACTTGCTCCACGCGTTAAAATTAGCAAGCGTGTCCTCCGGTTTTTTGCACAGCTTGATTTGTTCCATCATAAATTTCTTGTCAGGGTCTTCCCGGTCAAAAAACCGTTGTGCGGCAATTTCCGGGTTTCCCACCATAATCGCTACGTGCCGATAATCCGAAATCACACGCAAAACATCCGGGGTGATATTCGTGTCAACAATGACTTTCTTCCCGGCAGCCGCCCGTTTAATCAGTTCGGCAATTTCAACTTCAATGCATTCTTGTGTGCAAGCGTGTATCCACATCCAATGCTCCTCCGGCGAAAGATTCAGCCATTCTTCCCAACCGCTCATTGTCTCAAAATAACAGAGTGCAGATTGTTTCCACCGTGACAACTCGTTACTTGGAAATGAGTCAGGCATACCGGATTGATAGTTTTCACCGCAAAACACCATATCATAACGCTCCGCAAGCATTTTAACCATTGTGGATTTTCCTGCGTAGCTATGCCCATTGATAAAATATACATTTTTCACGTAATGTTTGATGATGTTGTCGCTGATTGAAATTTTCATTTAGCCACCTCGTATAAAATTAATCTTTCCCGTCAGTCTTCTACCTTTAACCTGATTATATCATAAATTGCTTTGCAATTTATGATATAGCGCCATGCGGCGCGTCCCGCGCCGCGGCTCAAAGTTTAAGCGCGCGCCCGCACAGCGGGCGCATGCGCATGATATAATATCCGCTCTGCGGATATTATATCATAGAGAAAAGCAGTTTTCCTTAACGGGCTTTTTTTACAGGGTTTTTCTTCTTCGCCATCTTCTCCCGCACCCGATCAAATAAATCCTGTGGAACAATAGCGGGGATGCCATCGGGGATGCCATCGGGGATAATTACATCACGATAGCGAAACTCGCCCACATAACGGCGGTTAGCTTCTGTCAATACAAGACCAAAAAAATATTTGTTAATTTTCTGTGAACATCACTCCGAGTAGCACAGCAGCTTTACCCCGTAGGCTTCAATCTCGTTTTCGAGGATGTCCAGCGTCTTAATGGTGTTTCTGCCAATCCGCGATATGTCCTTTATAATTACCACGGAAACCAAACCTCCTTTAACAGCGGAAAGCATTGTGGTAAGACCGGGACGGTCGTATTGTATGCCGTTTCCAACATCGCTTGATACGCCGATTGGCGTGAGATTATGGGCGACAGCGTAACGCGCCGCCGCGTAACGCTGTTTTTGCAGGGCGTTATCTTCCCCCGTCGCCGAACGGCAATAGACCCATGCTTTTGTTTTTTTGTCCGAGTTCATGTACGCCTTGAAAGCCTCCCGGTCATCAGGCAGACAGAACCCGGCGGTTTCCGAGCCAAACCGAATGTATACCGCTACACTATTATCAGTCATTACATTATCTCCAAATAATCATTTGTTGTTATGTTTGTGAACACGCACATGCGTTCAAGCTCGTCAGCGAAAGTAAACCGTATCTCTATACGTTCGCTGTTAAAGATGGTTATACGTTTTACAAAAGAAGCGATTTCAGGCGTTACCTCTTGAATGTCGCTCAGTTTTTCAAGCAAGCCGATTACATGATTTGTTTCGGACACCGGCTCAAAACTCCGCTCCTTGCTTTCAAGTTCCGCTTTTCTCGTTTTGATTTTATCAAGTTCGGCGGCAAGAGCGGACTTTGCTTCAATGTACCGCTCCCTTGTTATTGAACCTCCGGCGAAGTCCTCAAATAATTGCGCTTTCTGCTCGGAAAGCTGCCGCTCTTTCCCCGACAGTTTTATCAACCGGCTTGATATGTCGGTTTGAACGGCGGCACTTCGCTTATTGGCGGTTCTTATTTCGTCTTTGACAGACATGGCAAGTTCGGCGCTCTTTTTGAAAGCGGACAGGACGGCATCTTTTACCGCATACTCGTAAACCCGGTCGGTGATGCACCGTTCTGATGAAATGTAAACTTGGGAAAGGCACGAAAAGTAGTAGTATTTCCCCCTCATCCGCTTCAAGGCATAACCGCAATGACCGCAGAATACTTTGCCGCTGAACAGCGTGAGATTATCCACTTTACAAGGTGCAACACCGTTCTCCGGCAGCAGTTTTTGTGCCGCCTCGTAGGTTTCCATAGATACAATGCCTTCGTGCGTGTCCGGCACGACAACCCACTCATCGCGCGGCACGGCTTTCGTCTTGCGACTAAGCGGCGCTGTCTGCGTCCGTCTGTAATTCACCATAGTACCCGCATACCTGATGTCACGCAGGATTTTCCCGACATTCGCCGTCGTCCAGTAATTAACCTCGCCTTTTGCCGTCCAGCCCCGGTCTGTGTGTATACCCTTTTTCTTGCGGTGGACGAGCGGCGTGTCGATGTTTTCGCTGTTGAGCCGCCTTGCGATTTCCGCTTGCGGCATCCCGCCGAGCGCCAATTCATAAATGTAACGGACAATCGGCGCTGTTTCCTCGTCAACAATCAGCTTGTTCTTTTCGGTTTTGCTTTTCTGATAACCGTATGGGGCGAGTTTGCAGAGATGTTCGCCCTTTTCCGCTTTCGCCCTCCTGCCGTTGCTGACCTTAAACGA
>JAISXU010000026.1 GCA_031270395.1 Oscillospiraceae bacterium | reverse complement strand
GGGCGGCACGGAGCCGCCCGCTGCAACAATCGACAGACGCAATATATGTTTTTCTCCCGTATTAGGGGTGTGGGGGGATTCTAAAGGGGGGAGGGGACGACTGTCCCCGTAACCCCCTTTAGCCGCCTTTTGGTGACTTTTCGGCGGGACGAAAAGTCACCCGCCGGAGGCATGACCAGAAAGCGGGTTCTGCCATGCTTGTAGGCGGCAAAAGCCGCACAGACGACATGACCAGTTAGTTTGGTTAAAATACCGTAATATTCCCCCCCGAACAGGCAGCGGAAAAAATCACGGCCACGGGGTACTTGACAGCGGGCGCGGTATCCGGTAATATGACGGTGTGCTTAACGGTAAGGAGGCTGATATGGAAAAGTACATACCCTTTGAGAAGCTCTCGAAGAAAAAACAGCGGGCGCTGGCGGCGCGGGGGCGCGGCAGTTGGGGCGGGTTGAAGCCCGTGACGCGGAAACCCGAAAACCCGAGAGCTTACAACAGACGGAAGACGCGGAAATGGAGTGATGAATCCATATCCGCGTCTTCTGTTTCTCGTTTGTTACGGCTTGAGGCGTAACAAACGAATTGAAACGAAATGATTTAAAATTAAGTGTTGCGCAGTCGCGCGACATGTGGTATTATACTCGGGCGGGGCGGTCCTCTGCCGGTCACAAGCGCCGAGCGCGCGCTTTATTGCGGCACGAACGTCCGTCATGTGAGAGGAGAGAATATTTTGGATCTGGTAAAAGCGTTAAGCGAGCAGTATATCAAGGAAAACCGCCCGTCTGTGAGCGTCGGGGACACTGTCCGTGTCACGGTACGCGTCAAAGAGGGGAACAGGGAGAGAAATCAGGCGTTTGAGGGTACAGTAATAGCCAAGAATCACGGCGGCGTTAATGAGACGTTCACCGTGCGCCGCATATCCTATAACGTCGGCTGCGAAAAGGTGTTTCCGCTGAATTCGCCGTCAATCGTGTCGGTCGATACGGTGCGCCGCGGCCGCGTGCGCCGCGCGAAGCTGTACTATCTGCGCGGCAGAGTCGGCAAGCGCGCAAAGGTCAGAGAGAGGATCTGATCCTTTGGACGAAAACGGCGTTATCCCGAACGGCCCGCCTCCGTCCGCTGACGAACAGAGCCCGGATGCCGGAACGCGCATGGACCTGTACGATTGGCTGCAATGCGTCGTTACGGCGGTCGTGTTCGGCATACTCATTTTTGTATTCATAGGCCGCACGATAGGCGTAGACGGCACGTCGATGCTTCAGACGCTTCATGACAAGGACAGGGTTATCATGTGGAGTCTGTTCTACAAGCCCGACAGGGGCGACATCGTAATCATCAAGACAAAAACGTACGACGACAAGCCGCTTGTCAAGCGCGTTATCGCAGTCGGCGGGGATACCGTGGACATAGACTTTGAGCTCGGCGAGGTGACGGTAAACGGCGTCGTCCTCGACGAGGACTATATCAACGAGCCGACGCATAACGAGCTCAATTTCAGGGGGCCGGTCACCGTGCCGGAGGGACATATATTCGTGCTCGGCGACAACAGAAACAAATCGCTCGACAGCCGCAGCGACAGCATTGGGTTCGTCGATGTCCGCAATGTGCTGGGAAAGGTGCTCCTTGTGATCATGCCGGGTAAAAATGAATTCGGACTGCGCGACTGGTCGCGCGTCGGCTCGGTCTACGGCGACGGATAGCGGCGGTTATGGATATACAGTGGTTTCCCGGCCACATGACGAAAGCACGGCGCGCAATCGCGGAGGATATCCGTCAGGTGGACGCCGTGTGCGAGCTCGTTGACGCGCGTCTTCCCTCGTCAAGCAGAAATCCGGACCTTCCCGGACTTCTGGGCGGGAAGCCGCGCATTTTGGTGTTGAACAGAATAGATCAAGCCGACCCCGGGGACACGGCGAAATGGAGCGCGTATTACAGGGCGTCGGGCGAGCGCGTTATAGAGACGGACTGCCGGAGCGGTAAAGGCGTCGGACAGCTTCCGCCGGCGGTGCGGTCGCTGCTCGCGGACAAGCTCGCCTCATATAGGGCGAAGGGCCAGGCGGGACGCGGTTTGCGCGTCATGGTTGTGGGTATACCTAACGTCGGTAAATCCGCGTTTATCAACGCTCTGGCAAAAAGGCGGGCGGCTACGGTGTCCGACAGGCCGGGCGTCACGCGCGGAAGGCAGTGGATCAGGATCGACAATGCCCTCGAATTGATGGATACGCCCGGCGTACTCTGGCCAAAATTCGGGAGCAGGACGGTGGGTGAGAATCTGGCGTTTACCGGCGCCGTCAGGGACGAGACAATGGATATTGAGGAGCTTGGCGCGTCGCTCATGCTGCGCCTGCGCGATACGTGCCCCGAACGGCTCGCCGAGCGTTGCAGAATGGAACTCGGCGCCGCCGCCGATGGTTTTGAAATGCTCGGCAAAGCGGCCGCGGGACGCGGCTTCCTGCTGCCGGGCGGGAGGTACGACACGGGCAGGGCTGCGGCGATACTGCTCGACGAATTCAGGGCAGGCAAGCTGGGGCGCGTCACGCTCGACGCCCCTCCGGAGAGCGGCGGCGGCGATGGAAACCGGTGAGGTTGAGCGCTCCCTGCGCGGCGACGGCTGGCGCGTCATATGCGGCGTCGACGAGGCGGGCAGAGGCCCCCTGGTCGGGCCCGTTTACGCCGCCGCCGTCATACTGCCCCGGGATATCGCGATCGACGGGCTCGACGACTCGAAAAAGCTGCCTCCGCGGACGCGTGAGCGCCTGTTCGGGGAGATAACCCGTGTGGCGGCGGCATACAGCGTCGCGTCCGCGAGCGTTGACGAAATTGCGAGCCTTAATATTCTGGGCGCCACATATCTGGCGATGAGCAGGGCGATATTCGGCCTTTCGGTCCTGCCGGAGCTCGCAATCATCGACGGCAACCGCGCCGGGGGCGTCAATTTTCCGCACGTGTGCGTCGTTGGCGGCGACGGAAAAGAGACGTGTATAGCGGCGGCTTCCATACTGGCAAAGGTCAGCCGTGACGCGTATATGGAGCGGCTTGACGCCGCGTACCCGCAATACGGCTTCGCGCGGCACAAGGGCTACGGGACAAAACAGCACTGCGCGGCGCTCCGCGAGTACGGCCCCACGCCTGAGCACCGCAAGCTGTTCCTGCGAAAGCTGTCACTCGAATTGAATTGATAAGGGAGGCCGTCGCATGAGCGAAAACGGCGCGCCCGGCGCCGGACGCGAAAAGCCGTCCGGCGCCAAGTCGCGCGGCGATATGGGCGAGTCTCTCGCGCTGGAGTATCTGACGCGGCGCGGGTACGTCCCGGTCTGCCGTGGGTACCGCACGCGCTACGGCGAGATCGATCTCATCATGCGGGATGGTCGGTACATAGTGTTCGTCGAGGTCAAGCTGCGCAAGAGCGACGCGTTCGCGCAGGCCCGCGAGTTTGTCGGGCGCAGCAAGCAGCAAAAGCTCAGGGCGACGGCGATGATATGGCTCGCGTCGCACGAGACGGCGCTGCAGCCGCGCTTCGATGTCGTGGAGGTGTACGCGCGCGACGGCGCCGGCGCCCCGCCGCCACGCATAAACCACATTGAAAACGCGTTTGCGTAATGCTTTGAACCGAACAGAGGCTGTTTTGAACCTAAGGCCGCCCCCCTTGCAATTTCCCCGCGCTATTGATAAAATATTACTCCGCTCGAAAAGTCTTATCCTTACGGCAAAGCCGCTCGGGACTTTTCTCGCTCAAAAGCGCATGTTTCTCGCCGCCTTTGGCGGCAACCGAAACATTTGCGCGATATACAATCCGCTCGAAAAGTCTTATCCTTACGGCAAAGCCGCTCGGGACTTTTCTCGCTCATAAGCGCATGTTTCTCGCCGCCTCTGGCGGCAACCGATACATTTGCGCGATATTAATTCGGCACGACATATCGTGCGAATTAATACACGCGCGAAATTGCTCAAAAAACGGCTTGCGGCGGAGTGTGATCGTGCCGAATAAAACTGGGGGCGGAATTTAGTTGACAATCAGCCTGACGGATTATCTGGAGCGTTCGGCGGCCCGGTTCCCGGACAAGACTGCGTTCACCGACGAGAACGGGAGCGTGACCTTTGCCGAGTTGCGTATCCGGGCGCGCGCGTTCGGGACGGCGGTGGCGAGGCGCACGGGACGGACGCGGCTGCCTGTGGCGGTGCTGTCGCGCCATACGGTTTCGGACGTCGCCGCGTTTTTCGGAATACTGTACGCGGGATGCTTCTATGTTCCGCTTGACGGCGACTCGCCCGCCGAGCATCAGGAAACGCGTCTCGCGGCGCTGCGGCCGGCTCTCACGGTTGACGGCGGGATGTTCGCGGAGCTGTCGGGCGGGACGCCGGACGACGCGCTGCTGGAGGAAATAAGCTCCCGCGCGCTCGGCGTCGATCCCGCGTACGCGATTTTTACGTCCGGCTCGACGGGCGAGCCGAAGGCGGCGCTCATTTCCCACGCAGCCGTCATAGAGCTGACGGAATGGCTGTGCGGAGAGTTCGGTTTCGACGCGAATACGGTGTTCGCCAATCAGTCTCCTTTCTATTTTGACGCGTCCGTCGTGGACACATACTGCGCCGTCAAGCTCGGCGGAACGTCGCATATCGTTCCGAAAAAGATGTTCATATCGCCGCTGAAGGTGATGCGCTATCTCGGCGAAAGGGACGTCAACACGATAATGTGGGCGACAGCCGCCGTAAAGCTCATGGCAAACTCCGGCGTTTTCTCAAAATACGTCCCTCCCGAGCTGAAAACTGTGATGTTCGGCGGGGAGAATATGACCGGCCGACACCTGAATATATGGCGCGCGGCTCTGCCGGAGGCCCGCTTTGTCAATCTGTACGGCCCGACGGAGACCACCGTCTGCTGCTCGTATTACGAGGTCGTGCGGGAATTCGGCGACGGCGAGAGCATCCCCGTCGGCCGCGCCTGCCGCGGCACTGAGCTCATGCTGCTGGACGGATCGGACAAGCCGGCTGCCGACGGTGAGAGCGGGGAAATTGTCGTGCGCGGGGCGCGCGTCGGTCTGGGGTATTACGGACGCCCGGACGCGACGGAGCGCTCGTTTGTGCAGAACCCGCTAAACACACATTACAGGGACGTCGTATACCGCACCGGCGACATCGCGCGGCTCAACGGCCGCGGAGAGCTTGTTTACATAGGACGCGCCGACAACCAGATCAAGCACATGGGCGCGCGCGTCGAGCTCGGTGAGCTTGAGGCCGCCGCGGACGCTCTTGAGGGCGTCGAGCTCAGCGCGGCCGCGTATGACCGCGACCGCGAGCGGATCGTGCTGTTTTATCAGGGCGCGGCGGAGCAGGACGGAGTATCCCGCGCGCTGTCGGGGCGTCTGCCGCGGTACATGTGTCCGAACGCGATAATCAGAGCCGATAAAATGCCCGAGCTGCCGAACGGAAAGATCGACCGTCTGCGCCTTATGAGGGAGTTTTATGATCAGGATCGCTGATTTCGAGGAGTACAGATCGCTCGCGTCCGGGCTCTCCCGCGCCGTGACAAACAACTACTTACTGCCGTCCGGTGCGCGGCGTATAATAGCGCGCGGCAATCTGTTCGCGTACAGGCAGCCGGGCGCGCTGTTTCTGTTTGAGCGGCGGGAGGGGTATTTCAAGCTGTTTTTCAGCGTCACGGACATGTCCGTGACGCTGCCCCCGGCGGCGTCGCCGCTCACGGCGTTTATCGTACGCCGCGGCTCTCCCGATGATACGGCGGCGCGCTGGCTTGCGGAGCGGGGGTTCGGGCACGCCGTGGAGCGCATACGCATGACGGCGCGGACGCTGAACGTCGAGCCGTCTATGGACGGCGTCGCCGACGCGTCGCCCGAGGAGGCGCACGCGCTGTTTCTGGAGAGCTTTGACATACTTACCGCCGACCTGCCGCTTCCGGACGCGTATGGGAGACTTCTCGCCGTTCGGGACGGCGACGGGTCGGCCGCCGGTATACTCCACGCCGGGAGTCCGCGATTCATCGCGGTGCGTCCGGACCGCCGCAGACGCGGCATAGCCGCGCGGCTGTACGGCGCGTACAGCGCTCTCCGGCAGGACGCCGGAGTCATACGCGCGTGGGTGGACGCCGATAACGCCCCGGCCGTCGCGCTGTACGGCAAGCTGGGTTTTGTTCCCGACGGCACGCTCGCCGAAGGGTGGACTTTTGTTAAGGAGTCGTCGTAAGGTTGAAACAAGTTCAACCTTATCATTAAAATCGCGTTTTGCTCGCCGGGACGGGCAACCGCAAAACTGGCGCATTATGACCATGCCTTTTCATGATCGTTTTGTGCCTGAAGTGAAACGGAAGGCATGGTCATAATTATGAAGAGATTGATGCAAATTCTAAACTCACTGCACCCGGAGGTGGATTTCCTCAGCGCGACCGCGCTCGTCGACGGAGGTATACTCGACTCCTTCGACATCATCACGCTTATTCAGGAAATATCCGAGGCGTACGGCGTAGATGTGGATCTTGAGT
Organism: Oscillospiraceae bacterium; assembly: GCA_031270395.1. Taxonomy (GTDB): domain Bacteria; phylum Bacillota; class Clostridia; order Oscillospirales; family Oscillospiraceae; genus JAISBX01. The sequence continues at coordinate 55,764 of JAISXU010000026.1, read as the reverse complement.
ATATCGAAGCGGAGAATTTTAATTCAGCAGGCGCGATCGCGGGACTGCTGCAGAGGCTCGGTGCCGAGCTTTGAGCTTCACATCGGCAAAATTCCTGATATTCCTGACCGCCGCGCTGATATGTTATTTCGCCGCGCCGCGCAGCCTTCGCCGGCACGTGCTGCTGGCGGCGAGCTATGTGTTCTATTGGCTTGCCGGCGGACTGTACGCGCTCGGCGTGATAACCTTCACGGCGCTGTCGGTGTGGCTGTGCGGGCTGTGGGCGGGGCGGCTGCGCGCGGACAATGCGCCGCGCGCGTTGCGGCGGGCGCCGCTTGCACTCTGCCTGACGGTCAATTTTGGTCTGCTTGTGTTGTTCAAGTACGGCGGAAAGCTGCTGCCGGATGTCGGGCTCATACTGATCCCCGGCATATCGTTCTATACGTTCCAGTCGGCGGGGTATCTGATCGACGTCTATAAGGGTAAGGCCGTCCCTGAGCGCGATCCGCTGAAATTCACGCTGTTCGTCTCGTTTTTTCCGCAGCTCATTCAAGGACCTATCTCGCGCCACGGCGAGATAGCCGACAGTCTGCTGTCGGGCGCCGGGTGGGATTTTGAGCGCGCGCGGCGCGGCGTTGGGCGCATCATATGGGGTTATTTTATGAAGCTGGCGATCGCGGACGTCGCCGCGATACCCGTAGGTACGGTGTTCGGCGACTACGAGGCGTACGGGGGCGCGGTCATAGCGGCCGCGGCCCTGCTGTACAGCGTTCAGATCTACGCGGATTTCGCGGGCGGGATAAATGTGGCGCTGGGCATAGCGGAGCTCGTCGGCGTCAAGCTGCCGGAGAATTTCAACAATCCCTTTTTCGCCCGCTCGCTGGCGGATTTTTGGCGCAGATGGCATATAACGCTCGGACTGTGGCTGAAGGATTATCTGTTTTACCCGATAGCGATCTCAAAGCCGATGGGCAAAATCGGCTCGCTCGCGCGGCGCGCGCTCGGAATGAGCTTAGGCAAGCTCGTTCCGGCCGGTATCGCGACGTTTGCCGTGTACGTCGTTATGAGCATATGGCACGGCGCGTCGTGGCGCTCGCTCGCGTTCGGGCTGCTCAACGGCGGGATCATAACGCTGTCGCTGTATTGCGAACCGCTTTACGCGCGGCTGCGAAAGCGGACGGGACTCGACGGCGCGAAGCCGGGCGTCGGATCGGTATTCGCGATACTGCGTACGCTCGCGCTCTTGACATTTCTGCGGTATTTCGCCCGCGCCGGGTCGTTTATGGCGGCGGTTGGAATGCTGCGGCGCACCGTGCTGCAGCCGAGGCCGGGCGAGCTGTGGGACGGTACGCTGATGGCGCTCGGTCTCGGCGCGCGCGAGTATATTTTGCTCGGCGTATCGACGGCGCTGCTGCTATGCCGCGATATAGTGGCGGAACGCGGCGCGGGGAGCGGACGTTCGCCGGAGGACGTTCTCCGCGGCTCGCGCGGACTCGCGCAGTATGCGGCGCTCGTGCTCGTGCTGGCGCTCATAGTCTACTGCGGGCTCTACCGCGAGGGTTACATAGCGTCGGGCTTCATCTACGCTAACTACTAATCCGCTCGAAAAGTCTTATCCTTACGGCAAAGCCGCTCGGGACTTTTCTCGCTCAAATGCGCATGTTTCTCGCCGCGTCGTCCTCACGGACTGCGCTAAGCTCGGAGCGTCGTATACTCCGCTCCTCGCCCGCTCCGTCGTTCGTCCTCTCCGAAACGAACCCACTCCGCCCCGGCTTCGTTTCGGTTTTGGACGAGGGGACGCGTAAGCCGAAAGCTCGCTCGCTACGCGGTTCGTCCTCTCCAAAACGCAACCATTTCATTGGGTTGCGTTTTGGCTAACGCCGAAAACTTGCGCGCTATTAATTCGGCACGACATATCGCGCGAATTAACACTGAGCCCCGTTTGCAGCGGCTCCGTAATTGGGGCGCCGGAAATAACGCCCTTTGGCATTGACGCGCGAATTTTTACAACTAAAGGGTTTCTGCGAGCAGGTCGGCTATTGTGTCCACCGTGACGCCCGCTTTGATGTCGGACGCCTCGTACATCTCCCTCGTAGTCTCCCCGGAGAACACGAGCACGGAGAGCGCTCCGCAGTTCTCCGCGAGCTTAATGTCGGTATATAATCTGTCGCCGAATATCACAATGTCGTCAAAGCTGCCGTCACTCGCCACGGTCTCCGTCAGTATCGATGGGTTAGGCTTGCCAAATGTCGCCAACGGCGTCTGGCCGGTCGTGAGTCGCAAGAGCTCGATAAAGCTGCCCACGTCGGGGATGGGGTATCCGAGCTCCGTCGGACACACTATGTCTATATGCGTCGCGTAGTATGGCGTACCCTCGTGAATAAGCCGAGTTATCGTCTGGAATTTCTCATACGTCACCGTCTTGTCGAACGCGAGCAATATGGCCTGCGGACGCTCGCGGTCAAAGCGCAGACCGCGCTGTGTCAGATATTCGCTTACCTCCGGCACGGCGGCCCAGTAGACTCTCTCGTAGCCCTTTGAGACAAAGTAACGGACGCAGGCGTCAAGCGGCGTAATAATCCGTATTTTGTCGGCGTCCAGCCCGTAGGAGCGAAGCTGCTCGGAGCACATGCGCGGCGTCTTGGAGGTGTTGTTCGTAAGAATAAAAATCTCGCGCCCGTCGCGCTCAAGACGCTCGATAAATTCCTTTGCGCCGTCTATGAGTACGGGCCCCAGCGCTATTGTGCCGTCTATGTCGAATATGAACTTCTTTTTACCGGCAAACATCCCCGTCATACGCTCTGCCCCCCGACGTCAAAGCGCCGCGCCGGCGGACGGCAGCATACCACTCAGGCGCTGGAGCGTGAGGCGGGCGCGCACAAACGGCGACAGCATGAGACTGTCGCGGAGTAAGCCGTCCCCGAGGCCGATCTCCCGGAGCGTCGTCTTGCAGCCGGCGTCCTCCATCTGCTTTCTTAGTGTCTCCGGGTCGGGAAGCCCGGCTACGATCTCGCGTATTTCAGGCAGCGCGTCATGCAGCGAATCGCGGGACACCGACGCGAGCGGATCCGGCGTGTTTTCCACCACTATATTGCCGTAGTGGTCGCCGAACTTGGCGCGCAGAAGCCGCGTTGGGAGTCCTTCGTAGACGGCCGGCGCCCTGTCCCCCGACAGCGCCCCCGATTTCAGCAGCTCCTTATAGCGCCGCAGGATGAGCACGGCGCCTATCCCGACCTTTTCGCCGTGCAGCGCGCCGAGACGCGGATTTATAACCTCCAGCTCCCACAGATGTGACATGTGGTGCTCGGCGCCTGACGCGGGGCGCGAGTTCCCGCACAGCTGCATCGCCGTACCGGACAGCAGCAGCGTATACATCAGCCGCTCACAGCCGTCCCTGTCGCCGCGCCGTATGCCGGACATCTCCGCGCGCACGGCGTCCGCCGCCTCGCCTATACGAGACGCTATGCGCTCGCAGTACGGCTCGCCCGTCACCGCGGACGCTATTTTCCAGTCCGCGAGCGACGTATACTTCCCAAACACCTCGCCGAACCCGGAGGCGGTGAGACGGTACGGCGCCGCCGAAAACACGTCCGTATCCGCGATCACGGCGACGGGCGCGGCGGCGGGTACCGTCACCTTGTAGCCGTGCCACGTCATGGCGCTCGTCGCGGACACGTAGGCGTCCACCGCGGCGGCGGTGGGGAACGCGACGAACGGTATCCCGCGTTCCTTCGCGACAAAACGCGTCGTGTCGTGTATCGTTCCGTCGCCCGCCGCGACGAGCCACCCGGCGTCGGGCGGAAGCAGACCGTCAAGCAGCGCGACGGCGTGTTCGTCCGCGTGCAGATCCTTGGCGGAAAGACAGGCAAACCGCGCCGTGTGCATATGCCCGCCCAGCACCTCCGCTATGCGCTCCGCGCAGAAGCGCGTGTTGTCGTCGCATACCACTACGGCGCCGTCCCCAAGCTCCGGACGCCGCGCGAGACTGTCAAACCTCGCGACGGCGCCGGACTCTATTATTATCTCTTTTGTCGAGAGCGAATGTGTCGCGCCGCACACACATTCGCCCGCAAATTGTTCTATGTCAAATATCAAACGATACCCTCCAAACTCATTTCCTGTGGCGAAGTCATCACAAGTGAAAATAGCGCTCGCGCGAGTATGAGTACAGCTCCCCGGAAAATGCCGGCGTCAGGGCGGGCAGTCCGTAGAAGTTGATCATGGCGGGCTTGCCGGGCTTACAGAAATTGTCAAAAAACTCTCTGGCGCGCGCGCGCTGCGCGTCTTCGGACGTCGCCGACGCGTCAAAGGGTTCGGGAACGACGGATATCACGATTTCGCCGCCCACATCCTCGTACAGCTTGTGCGTGTCGTTCATTATCTGCGGGTCCCACCCGTCGAAGCCTCCGTCAATAAAGCACCGGACTCTGTCCTCTCCGTGCCCGCAGGAGTGCAGCGTCGCGAAACGCCCCTTGCTATGTATGTGATCCGTCAATCTCTTCATGTGCGGCACAAACATCTCATACGCGACATCCTCCGAGAAAAACGGGGCCTTTTGCGCCGCCCAGTCGTCGTGTACGTTGAAGCCGTCGATCGCGGGCCAATACTCACACATCTTGTCAACCACGCGTATCCCGAGCTCCGTCAGCGCTTCAAACAAGTCCTTGACGGCGTCCTTCTGGTCGTCGTCAATTAGCGCGACGGCAGCCGGGGCGAAGTCCATGAACGAGACGAGCCGCTCAAACCAGAAGCCGTTTATGAGCGTGAACTGATTTGATATCCTCGTATCGAGCTTCACCTGCTTTGCCGCGGACTCCCAGTCCCATTCGTCGATATTCGGTATCTTGATCTTGTCTCTCCACTCGTTGGCGTCGGAGATAAACGGATCGCCCGGTCTGACTATGGAGCCGCCCGCCGACTCGACCCACTCCCACCCGACGCCAAAGGCGTCCGTCGTACCCTCCGGGCCGCCGCGTCCAAGCATGTCGTCGTAGAGACGCGGGACATGCATGGTAAAATCGGACGGGGTGGGCGTCCAGTACGGGTGCTTCTCGTGGAACAGCGCGGCGACGTTTTCGCGCGGAGAGACGGGCGTGTTGCGTATCGGGAAGCCCGGCCCGCCCATAAATCCCGGTAAGGTGTCCACAATATCCAACTCGCCGGGTACAAAAGGAATACGCCTGTTCATACACATACCTCCCCAGTTAATGTCAAAATATCATCCGGTATCGCCGGTCTTTTCGAGCACCAATTTTGCCGCCCGGCAGTACATTATATCCGACGCGCAAGCATTATGCAAGGCCGCCGCGGGCGGGTTACAAAATTTAACAAAATTTATTGCCCGTGCTTTACCCGATCGCGCTCCTCGGCGCGCTTGGCGTCCCCCCAGCGGTCAAGTGTGCCGACGAGATAACCCGTGATGCGCCGGATGCGCTCGAATGGGACCGTAGTCCAGTGATATGTCAGCTCTGCATACTCGCCGTCGAGGTTTATGTCTATGCCTGTGATATGCTTGTCCGCGTACTTTTTGCGGGCTTCGGCGATATACGCCTCCGCCTCGCCGCGCGGCAGCTCGCCGCCTGTTACACGAATTTCCAAAGTATTTCGCACCTCCAAAACACAATATGTTGTATCAATGATTGATGATATAACTATATCATGTATTTTGGTTTTTGTCTATACTTTTTTGAATATAAATATTTTCGTTTGTCACGGCTTCTCCGTAACAAACGAAATGATTCAGATGATTTTTTTCTTTACAACCGCGGTTTGTTGTGTTAGTATGTGTGGCGTGAGCTTCGAGCCTTGGTTTCGGGATAAAGCCGGGTCGCCATCCCGGTGCCTTTTCCGCCCGATACCGTGACGCGAAGTATTAATTCGCACGATATGTCGTGCCGAATTAATAGCGCGCATATGTTTCGGTTGCCGCCATAGGCGGCGAGAAACATGCGCATTTGAGCGAGAAAAGTCCCGAGCGGCTTTGCCGTAAGGATAAGACTTTTCGAGCGGATTATTAAGCGCCGCGCGGCGTAAGAAAAGAAAGGAACATATTCCGCATGATAACAAAGGAGCAAAAGACCGTAGTAATCGAGGGGAACCGCACGCACGAGACAGACACCGGATCGCCGGAGGTCCAGATAGCGATACTCACCGAGCGCATCTCACAGCTCACCGAACACCTTAAAATCCACAAGAAGGATAACCACAGCCGTCTCGGTCTGCTGAAGATGGTAGGGCACAGGCGCAGCCTTCTGGACTATCTGGCAAAGAAAAACGTCGAGCGCTACAGGGCTTGCATCGCCAAGCTCGGCATAAGGAAGTAGCAAACACTTGCGCGGGGGCGGGTTCCGTCCCCGCGCGGGCAGTTCGCGGCAAACTGGAGCCTATGGTCCCATAGCAGTTGAAAATGCGCCCGAGCGCCGCTGGGGCATGTTTTCAAGTGCTAAGAGACCGTGCGCTCCGCAAATTGAAAGGAGCAACCTAATGATTATTTCACACAGACAGTTCCCAAGCGAAAAAAAGTATACCATGACACTCGCGGGGCGCCCGCTCACACTGGAGACGGGCAAGCTCGCGGAGCTCGCCAACGGTTCCGTGCTGGTTCGCTACGGCGACACGACGGTGCTGGTGGCGGCGACGGCGTCGGCGCGGCCGAGGGACGGGATAGACTACTTCCCGCTCTCCGTCGATTTCGAGGAAAAGCTGTACGCCGTCGGGCGCATACCGGGCGGATTCCTGCGCAGGGAGGGGCGCCCGTCGGAGCGCGCCGTACTCGCCGCCCGCATGATCGACCGGCCGATGCGCCCGCTGTTCCCGTCCGATCTGCGCAACGACGTCGTGATAACGTGTTCGATCCTGTCAGTAGACCACGACTGCTCGCCCGAGATAGCGGCTATGATAGGCGCGTCCGCGGCCGTGGCGATCTCCGATATACCCTGCGGCGGCCCGATAGCCGGCGTGGGGCTTGGTTATCGCGACGGAGAGCTCCTCATAAATCCGTCGTCCGACGAGCGCGCAGAGTCCGAGATGTATTGCACGATAGCCGCCACCGCGTCTAAAATCGTCATGATAGAAGCGGCGGCTAAGGAGGTGCCGGAGGACGTTATGTTCGACGGCATCATGAGAGCTCACGAGGAGATAAAGCCCATTATCGCCCTGATCGAGCGCATGGTGAGCGAGGTCGGCAGACCAAAGTTTGATTATGCCAAGGCGTCGTTCAACGATGAACTTTTCGCGAAGATCACAGAAAAATACCTCGAGGACGTCAAGTATTGCATGGATACGGACGACAAGAACGTGCGCGAGGAGCGCTACAACGCCGTCGTCGCCCGGATGCTTGACGAGTTTGGGACGGAGTATCCGGAGATAACCGCACAGCTTGAGGAGATAACCTACAAGATACAGAAAAAAGTGGTCAAGGCATGGCTGCTCGCCGGCAAGCGCGTGGACGGGCGCGCGATGAACGAGATACGCCCGATGGACGCGGAGGTGGCTCTTGTGCCGCGCGTACACGGCTCGGGACTGTTCACGCGCGGTCAGACGCAGGTGCTGTCCGTGGCCACGCTGAGCACGATATCGAGCATGCAAAAACTGGATACCATATACGAGGAGGAGTCGAAGCGGTACATGCACCACTACAATTTCCCCTCGTTCTCGGTGGGAGAGGCGCGCGGCAGCCGCTCGACGTCAAGGCGCGAGTACGGGCACGGCGCCCTTGCCGAAAAGGCTCTGGAGCCGGTACTGCCGAGCGTAGACGAATTCCCGTACGCCATCCGCGTGGTGTCGGAGGTGCTCTCGTCGAACGGCTCGACCTCGCAGGGGTCGATATGCGGCTCCACGCTGGCACTCATGGACGCCGGCGTACCGATAAAGGCGCCCGTCGCCGGAATTTCCTGCGGGCTCATATCTGACGGAGACGACTGGACGACGTTCATCGACATCCAAGGCGTGGAGGATTTCCACGGCGAGATGGATTTCAAGGTCGGCGGCACGAAAAAAGGCATAACGGCTATACAGATGGACTTGAAGAACGACGGACTCATACCCGACGTCATAAAATCCGCGTTTGAGTTGACGCGTGAGGCCCGCATCCAGATACTAGACGAGATAATGCTGCCCGTCATCTCCCAGCCGCGCGCGGAGCTCGCCCCCACGGCGCCAAAGATGATAATTATGAAGATAAATCCGGACAAGATACGCGAGGTCATAGGCTCGGGCGGCAAGGTAGTACAGAAGATATGCGCCGACACGGGCGTCAAGATCGACATCGAGGACGACGGCAGCATCTTTATTGCGTCGGCGGACATCGAGGCGTGCCGCGCTGCCAAGAAGATCATCGACGACATCGTATTCGTGCCGGAGGTGGGCGCGCTCTACTACGGAAAGGTCGTGCGGGTCATACCGATAGGCGCGTTCGTGGAGCTGGCGCCCGGCAAGGACGGCATGGTACACATCTCAAAGCTCGAAAACCGGCGCGTAGAGAAGGTCGAGGACGTGTTGAACGAGGGCGACATGACGTGGGTCAAGGTCACGGAGATCGACGACCGCGGCAGGGTGAATCTCTCCCGCAAGGACGCCATACGCGAGCGCCAGTCGAAGGGTCTGCCGATAGACAGGCAGTAAACTGTATTCACATGCCTTATGAAAAAATGACGTTGCCGAACGGCGTGCGCGTGCTTCGCGAGAGCGTTCCGGGCGCGCGTTCGGCATCTCTCGGCGTGTGGGTGGCGTCGGGCTCGCGGCACGAGAGCGCCGCGGAATCGGGTTCGGCGCACTTCATCGAGCACATGGTTTTTAAGGGTACGCGGACGCGCACTGCGTCGCAGCTCGCGGCGCAGCTTGACGAGCTCGGCGGACAGTCGGACGCGTTTACCTCCAGAGAGTACACCTGCTTCCACGGCAGGACGCTTGACGCGCATTTGCGCCGTTTTGCCGATATACTCGGCGATATGCTCTTTAACTCAAAATTTGACGACGCGGACGTGGCAAATGAGCGCGGCGTCATATTTGAAGAGATCGACATGTGCGAGGACACGCCGGAGGACGTAGTATCCGACAGGATGCTCTCGGCCGTCTTCCGCGGAAACGGGCTTGCGCGCCCCATATTGGGCAAGCGCGCGGCGCTGTCGGCGATGGACGGGGAATTTCTCCGGGAGCGCATGGCGCGCAGATACCGCGGAGGCGACATCCTCGTGGCGCTCGCCGGGAGCTGTACGCGCGCCGACGCGGAATACGTGGCGGAGGTTTTTTCAGCCTTCGCGCCCGGGGAGGGCAAGCCGATCAAGGCCGCCCGCTATACGCCGTCCGTCACGGTAAAGCGTAAGAGCATCGAGCAAAACCATTTTTGCGTCTCGTTCCCCTGTACGAGCGTCACGGACGACAGGCGGTACGCCATGCAGCTTCTGTCCGACATACTCGGCGGCGGCATGTCCTCCCGGCTTTTCCAGTCCGTGAGGGAGGAGCGCGGACTGTGCTACGGCATATATACATACGTGTCGAGCTACCGCGATACGGGACTGTTTTCGATATGCACCGCGCTGGGGAGCAGGACGCAGGAGGACGCCCTGCGTCTCATCGCGGACGAGCTCGGTAAAATCGTCTCCGCCGGAGTTACGGACGGAGAGCTTTCGCGCGCCCGAGAGCAGGCTAGGACGAATATCCTGCTCGGACTTGAATCCACCGTCACGCGCATGAACCGGCTCGCGCGCGGCGAGGTGTATTTCGGGCGCGTGCAGTCGCCGGACGAGGCGATAGCCGCCTTTGAGGCGGTCACGGCCGACGATGTGCGGCGGCTCGCCGCCGAGACGCTAAACCCCGAGCTCCTGTCATTTTCCGCGGCCGGCAGGGTCGGCGACGGGGAGCGTTACAGGCAGCTGCTGCGATTCTGAACGGCGCCTCGCGGGCGCGATATGCGCCTTGACATATCCCCGCGTATGCTGTAGTATTCACTCGCGCGTCGCCTGAACGGCGCCGGGCGTTCGCGCGCCGGCAGCCCGCGAGAAAATCATCGGGGAGATTTTTGCTTGAAACAAGTCCAAACCTCTGATATATGCGCGTTTTACCCGCCGGAACGGGAAAACCGATTTATTACCGACCCGCGGGCTTTTTTACCGCTATTTTATGCCCGCGGCGAGGATAAGAAAGACGCGGGAGCATAAATGAGCTTCAGGATACTTGGCACGGGGCGGCGCGTCCCGGAGCGGGTCGTAACGAACGGCGAGCTCCGGGAGTTCGTCGATACGAGCGACGACTGGATAACGCGGCGCGTCGGCGTCCGGGAACGCAGAGTGTGTACGACGGAGACGACGGCGCAGCTCGCGTACGGCGCGGCGGCGGCCGCCCTTGAAATGAGCGGGACGGCGCCCGGGGAGCTGGACATGATACTGTGCGCTACGATAAGCGGCGACGACGTCTGTCCGCCGGTCGCGTGCTCGGTACAGGGACTTCTGGGAGCCTCCTGCCCCGCGATGGATATCTCCGCCGCGTGCTCCGGCTTTATGTACGCGCTCGAAACCGCCGCTTGCTTTTTCGCGGGACGCGATGCGCAAAAGATACTCGTCATAGGCGCGGAGCGGATGAGCGGTCTGCTTGACTGGAGCGACAGGCGCACGTGCGTCATCTTTGGCGACGGCGCGGGCGCCGTCGTGCTCGGCGCGGGCGACGGGTATCTGGCCTCAAGGCTGACGGCGCGCGGCGGGGACGGCTTGATTAAAATACCGGGCAGGCGCGGCAGCTCTCCGTTTTATGAAGTCGAGACAGAGATGCCGTACGTCCGCATGAACGGACAGGAGACGTACAGATTTGCCGTCAACTCCTTTTGCGCCGACGTCGCCGGTGTGATAGACTTAGCCGGTCTGACCCAAAATGAAATAACATGGGTCGTGCCGCATCAGGCGAATATCAGGATCATCGAGGGCGCCGCAAAGCGTCTCTCGATACCTCCGGAGCGTTTCTGCTCCAACATCGACAGATACGGCAACACGTCGGCCGCGAGCATCCCGATACTGCTCGACGAGATGAACAGGGACGGCAGACTGAAGCGGGACGACATTGTGGCGCTTTGCAGCTTCGGGGGCGGACTGACGAGCGCGGCGTGTGTAATAAGGTGGTGAGAGAGCGGCCGCCGCATACCGCGGGCCGGTTCCCGTACAGCCGTTTCGCTTCTCTGGCACCGTGACTTGAAGCAAATTCAGACTTGCGATTTGACCGCGCTCCGCCCTCTGTGGCGGACAAAACGCCATTATGATTATTTGGAGGACGTTTAACATGGTTTTTGAGAAAATAACTGCAATCATCGCGGAGCATCTGGGGTGTTCGGCGGACTCAATCAGCCGGAACAGCACGTTCGAGGATCTGGGCATAGACTCGCTCGACACGGTGGAGATGGTCATGCAGCTTGAGGGGGATCTGGGAATCGAGCTCGAACTCGAAAACAAGCTCAGCACCGTCGGCGAGCTCGTTGAGTTTGTCGAATCAAAGCTGTAATCGGAGCCGCCGGGTTTATGATTGAATCTCCGATTTGTGAGCTGCTCGGAATAGAATATCCGATTCTGCAGGGCGGCATGGCGTGGGTTTCCGACGGAAGGCTCGCCGCCGCGGTATCGAACGGCGGCGGACTGGGCGTCATATCGGCCATGAACGCCGATCCGGACTATCTGGCCGGACAGATTGACGTGGCGCGTTCCCTTACGGATAAGCCGTTCGGCGTGAACATCATGCTGCTGAGTCCGTTTGCGGACGAGGTCGCCCGGACGGCCGCCGAACGCGGCGTCGCCGTAGTGACCACAGGCGCGGGCAATCCGTCAAGGTACATGGGCATGTGGCTAAGCGCCGGCGCGCGCGTCGTCCCGGTCGTGGCGTCCGTGGCTATGGCGCGGCTCGTCGAGCGCGCGGGCGCGTCCGCCGTGATTGCGGAGGGCGGCGAGAGCGGCGGCCACGTCGGCGATACGAGCACGCTTACGCTCGTCCCGCAGGTGTGCGACGCCGTCTCGGTTCCCGTGATCGCGGCGGGGGGCATCGCCGACGGGCGCGGCATGGCCGCGGCGTTCGCGCTCGGCGCGCGGGGCGTACAGCTCGGCACGCGCTTCCTCGCGGCGGACGAGTGTCCCGTACACGATAATTATAAGGATAAGATAATTAAGGCGGGCGACAGGGCCACTATAGTCACGGGCAGGAGACTCGGACATCCCGTGCGCAGTCTGAAGACGCCGTTTACACTCGCGTACTCAAAAGCGGAATACGACAGCGGCGTATCGGACGAGGCTCTGGAGGAGCTCGCTGTCGGAGCGCTGCGCCTCGCGGCGATCGAGGGCGACGCCGAACGCGGGTGCTTTCTGGCGGGTCAGGCGGCCGGTATGGTCACGCGGAGGCAGCCGGCGGCCGAGATCGTCGCGGAGCTTGCGCGGCAGGCCGGGGATATACTTGCGGGGGCCGGCAAGTGGGTAAGATAGCCCTCGTGTTTCCCGGACAGGGGGCGCAGCGTACGGGCATGGGCAAATCGCTGTATGAGACGAGTCCCGCCGCGCGCGAGGTGTTCGAGACGGCGGAGGCTATACGGCCCGGCACAATACGCCAGTGCTTTGAGGGCGGCGCCGACGAGCTCTTGCGTACCGACAACACGCAGCCGTGTCTTTGGTGCGCCCTTCTCGCTTCCGCGTCCGCGCTGCGCGAGGCCGGCGTCCGCGCCGACGCGCTCGCGGGCTTTTCGCTAGGCGAGCTCGCGGCGCTCGCGTTTGCCGGGGCGGTGCCCTATGACGATTGCTTCAGACTTGTCTGCGCCCGCGGCTCGCTCATGCGCGCCGCCGCGGACGCACGTCCCGCGGCGATGGCGGCGGTTCTCAAGCTCGACGACGCGACTGTTATCGCCCTTTGCGGCGAGCTTGAAGGCGCGTACGCCGTAAACTTCAACTGCCCCGGGCAGGTGGTCGTCTCGTGCGGCACTGCGGTTCTGGATGAATTAAAATCCCGCGTGAAAGCGGCCGGGGGGCGGGTAGCGCCGCTCGCGACAGGCGGCGGCTTCCACTCGCCGTTTATGGCGGAGGCGTCCGGCTTATTCAGGACGGAGCTGGAAAAATATACCATATCCCCTCCCGCCGTCCCGGTGTACTCGAACCTCACGGCGCGGCCGTACGGCGAAGACGGCGGCGCGGCCGACACGCTGGCGCGCCAACTACGCAGTCCCGTACTGTGGCGCCAAAGCGTGGAAAACATGCTCGCCGCGGGCGTCGATACGTTCATCGAGGCGGGGCCCGGCAAGACGCTGTCCGGACTGATCTCCCGTATTACCCCCGCGGCGCGCGTATTCAGCGCGGCGGACGCGGCGGATGTTGAGTCGATCGCAAATGCTCTGTTATCAACGACCCCTCCGCTATAATTTTGCGTCCGTTTGTTTGACGGCAGCGGCAAAATATTTTGTCTGTTCCCCGTACACCGTGTCCATTCCTGAATAATTTCGTTTACACTCGTTTTCGCTCTTACGTCCTTTTCGCTTTGGCGCAAGAACGACGTCCAAAGCCAAAACGAAGCCGGGGCGTAGCGGTTGCGATTCGGAGAGGACGAACCGCGAAGCGAGCGAGCTTTCGGCTTTACGCAACCCACGTCCCAAAGCCGAAACGAAGCCGGGGCGAAGTGGGTTCGTTTCGGAGAGGACGCACGACGGAGCGGGCGAGGAGCGGAGTATACGACGCTCCGAGCTTAGCATAGTCCGTGCGGACGAAAGCGAGACTTAGCGTAGCGCGTGAGGACGATACGACGCTCCGAGCTTAGCGCAGTCCGTGCGGACGAAGCGTAGCGCGTGAGGACGATACGGCGAGGCCGTGACAAACAAAATGATTCAGGGAAACGATTCTTCCCTCGCGCACAGCTTGACATTTTTACCGAATGATTTATACTGACCACCGGGGTTCTTGCTGTGGAGCAATAAATCGACAAGGGGGTAAAGGTAATGGCAAAGGATATCATCAAGGTGGAGGGCATGTCATGTGAGCACTGCGTAAAGGCCGTGACGGGCGCGGTGAGCGCGCTGCCCGGAGTGACTGACGTGACGGTCGATCTGGACGGCGGCAAGGTGACCGTGACGTACGACCCGGCGCTCAGCGCCCTCGACGCGATAAAGGCGGGGATTGAGGATCAGGGGTACGACGTTGTGGCGTAGCTGATTCCGTTTGCGGCGTCCGGGGCGCGGCGGACGCCGGCGTGGTTCCGATTTTTACAATCCGCAGGCGTCCCGCGCGCGGTATTATACGCGAGGACAGAGAAGTCCCGGCCTTACTCCAGGGCCGCGGGCTTCTTTGACGTCCGACAGTTTGATTTCAGGGGGCAGGCTTGTGCATATGCGATTGGCGGATCACCCGATCCTCGGAAAACCGGCCCACGGAAAACCGGTTACGTTTGATTTTGACGGAAAGCAGTTGTCCGGCTTCGAGGGGGAGCCGATAGCGGCAGCGCTGCGGGCCGCTTCCGTCGTGATTCACCGCTACACAAAAAAATATCACTCCCCGCGCGGAATATTCTGCGCCATCGGGCGGTGTACCGACTGCGTGATGATAGTCAACGGGCAGCCCAACGTGCGCACGTGCGTGACGCCTCTGGAGGACGGTATGACCGTGCGGACGCAGTACGGCGTCGGCGTTCGAAGCGGAGGGGAGGAGCTGTTGTGACAAGATACGATCTGATCGTGATAGGCGCGGGACCCGCCGGGCTGTCGGCGGCGGCCGAGGCCGCGTCGCACGGTCTGAGCGTCGCGGTTTTTGACGAGAACGCGCGCCCGGGGGGACAGTTATTCAAGCAGATACATAAGTTTTTCGGCTCGAAGGAGCACAAGGCCAAGATCCGCGGCTATGACATCGGCGAGGAGCTTCTGCGCGAGGCCGAGGGCCTGGGCGTAAAGGTGTTTTTGAACTCGCCCGTTATCGGCCTGTACGCCGGCAAGGAGGTCGCCGTAAACCTGAATGGCGCGGAGACGGCGCGTTTCAGAGGCGATACCGTCGTGGTGGCTACGGGCGCGTCTGAAAATATGGTGACATTTGACGGCTGGACGCTTCCGGGCGTCATGGGCGCGGGCGCCGCGCAGACAATGATGAATATAAACCGCGTGCGGCCCGGCAGCAGGGTGCTGATGCTCGGCAGCGGCAATGTCGGACTCGTGGTCGGGTTCCAGCTCCTTCAGGCGGGCTGCGAGCTCGCCGCCGTCATTGACGCGGCGCCGCGCGTGGGCGGGTACGGCGTCCACGCGGCAAAGCTCGCGCGGTGCGGCGTACCGTTCTATCTGTCGCACACCATAATCAGGGCAGAGGGGGACGACCGCGTCACGGGCGCCGTTATAGGCCGCACGGACGCGAAATGGAACATTATTCCCGGAACCGAAAAGCACTTCGACGCGGACACTATCTGCATAGCCGTGGGACTGTCGCCCTCGACGCGTCTCGTGCAGATGGCGGGCTGCGAGATGCACGAGCCCGCGCCGGGCGGCGGGAGACTGCCGGTCTGCGACGAGATTACGGGCGAGACGTCAATACCCGGGATATACTGCTCCGGCGACGTATCCGGCATAGAGGAGGCGAGCTCCGCGATGATCGAGGGTCGCATCTCGGGCGCCGCCGCAGCGCGCAGGCTGGGGTTTATAGACGAAAGCGAGTTCGAGCGGAGACTTACCGGACTTGAGCGCGCGCTCGCGAGTCTGCGCGAGGGCATGTTCGCGCCGAAAAACCGCGGCAAGACGTTTGAAAAAACGGACGAGGGGTTTGATATATCCGTCAGTCTGCTGGAAAACGGGTATCTCTCGGACGCGGAGGCGGTGCGGTACCCGGGCGTGAAGACCCTGCCCGGCGTTCATCCCGTCATCGAGTGTACGCAGAATATTCCGTGCAACCCGTGTCAGGACGCGTGTCCAAAGGGCTGCATAGCCGTCGGCGCGAACATCGTGTCGCTGCCCGCGATAAACGAGTCGGCCAAGTGTATCGGCTGCGGGCAGTGCGTGGCGTCGTGCTCCGGACAGGCCGTATTCCTTGTGAACGAGGACGCGGGCGGGGGGTACGCCACGGTGACGGCACCGTATGAGTTCATCCCCCTGCCCGCCAAGGGCGAGCGGGGCAGGGCTCTCGACCGCGCCGGCAACGTGATTTGCGACGCCGAGGTGGTGGACGTCCGCGTGTCGCCCGCGTTTGATCATACGAGTCTGCTGACGTTCAAGGTTCCGAAATCCGAATGTGGCAGAGCGAGATTCTGGAAACGGGGTGAGCGGTTATGAGCGGTGTATGCGACAGGGCGCGCGATCTCGGCGTGTTTCAATCGGCGTCCGACGACGGGAGGATAATCTGCCGCTGCGAGGAGATAACGAAAGGCGAGATCAGGCGCGCGGTACACGACGGAATGTTTAATTTGCATGAGGTAAGGCGGTTTTTACGGTGCGGCATGGGCCTGTGTCAGGGTCAGACGTGCGGCAAACTCGTCAGGGCCATAATAGCGCGCGAGCTCAATATCTCTGCGGCGGAGCTCGACGACGCGACGGCCCGCGCGCCTATGAGACCGCTGGAGATGGAGATATTCGGAAGGGAGGCGCCCGGGATATGATGAATACGAATACGGCTGATGTGATAATAATAGGAGCGGGCGCCATAGGCAGCGCCGCGGCGTACTACCTGACGAAAAAAGGCATATCGGTCATAGTGCTGGAGAAAAGCGACTATATCGGCAACGGGGGCT
The DNA here is from genome assembly GCA_031270395.1 of Oscillospiraceae bacterium. Lineage (GTDB taxonomy): Bacteria > Bacillota > Clostridia > Oscillospirales > Oscillospiraceae > JAISBX01. The sequence goes on along the minus strand of JAISXU010000026.1, from coordinate 39,084 downwards.
CGTCGAGGAACGGCGGGGGAGTGCGGCAGTCCGGACGCGACCCGCGGGAATTGCCTCTGGCGATGTACGGCGTGCGCAATCTGTGGCCGTCGCTCTCCGACGAGTTGGGAATGGACGTCGAATACTGTCAGGAGGGCAATCTGCGCCTCGGCAAGACGGAGGAGCATCTGAAGATTCTGCGCGGACTGACGGCAAGCTGCAACGCCGGCGGGTTGGATATGCGCATGGTGGACGCAAAGGAGGCGCGCGAGATATGCCCTTATCTCTCCGACGAGGTCGTCGGCGCCGGGTGGTGTCCCACCGACGGGCACGCAAACCCTATGCTCGTCACGCTCGCGTATTACAGGGCCGCCCGACGCAATGGCGCGCGCTTCATCACGGGCGTACGGGCACTGGAGATACGCAAGGTACGGGGGCGTGCGCGAGAGGTAGTCACAGATAACGGCGTATATGAGGGCGACACGATTATGCTCATCGCCGGGTATGACAGCAGGGTGATAGCGCAGGGGCTCGGCTTTGATATACCCATGTCTCCGTTTTTGATGGAGGTCGTCGTCACGGAGGACGCGCCGCCGATGTTCCGCCAGATGCTTGGAACCGCTATGGCGGATTTCTACGGACACCAGAGCGCTCACGGCTCGTTTGTTTTCGGAGGGTCGTCCGGCTATGAGGCGTACTGCGCCAGCGAGGGTACTCCGACGTCGCGCAGTATAACGGCGTCCAGCGTGTGCCGCGCCGTTTTGGGGTACTTTCCCGCTCTGAGCCGGACAAAGATAGTCCGCACGTGGGCGGGCTGGATAGACGAATGCGCCGACCACGTGCCAGTTATCGGGCGCGCGGACGAGGCGCCGGGACTCGTTTTCGGATGCGCGTTTTCCGGACACGGCTTCGGCATTTCACCGGTCGTCGGCACGCTTCTGGCGGAGCTGGCGGCGGGCGAGGCGACCACGCTGGATATATCGGCGTTTGACTACGACAGATTCAAGGCGAAGATATAGCGCTTCGCGCGTCGCCGCCCGTTTTATACCACCCGCCGCGATAAGGAATAGCTTCGCTGAAGCTATTCCTTATCTTATTATCGCAAGGAGCTCGCCGGCCGTTACCGTCTGCCCGTCGGAGACCAGCACCTCGTCGAGTATTCCCGACATACGCGCGGCGATATTTATCTCCATCTTCATCGCCTCCACCACGGCAATTACCTGATTCTCCCTGACGGCGTCGCCCTGCTTCACGCTCAGCTTGGAGATCATGCCCGGAATCGGCGAGCCGACGTGGCTCTTGTCCTCCGGGTCGGCGAGCCGCGCGTGGCCCGCGCCGACGACGGCCTCCGGGTCGTTCACCGCCACCTCACGGCGCATACCGTTCAGCTCGAATTGCACGTTTCGCGTGCCGTCGTCGTTCGCGTCGCCAAGTCCGAGATACTTTATGACGAGCGTCTTGCCGTCCTCAATGTCGATCTTTGTCGTCTCCCCGATGTTAAGACCGTTGAAAAAGACCTGACTTGACAGATTGGAGATATATCCGTACTCCCGCTGATGCTGCTGATAGTCCTGAACCACCTTCGGGTACAACAGCCATGATATTATGTCCCGCTCCGTCGGGTCGCGCATGAACTTGCCCATCTCGGCGCGCGCGCCGTCAAAATCGACGGGCGCAAGCAGGTCTCCGGGGCGGCAGGTTATCGGCTCGTCGCCCTTCAGTACCACGCGCTGTAATTCCGGCGGGAAGCCCCACGCGGGCTGGCCCATCATTCCCTTGAAATAGCTCACCACGGAGTCCGGGAACGTCAGGGACTCCCCGCGGCTGACCACGTTTTCGGGCGTCAGATTGTTCTGCACCATGAATATAGCCAAGTCGCCCACCATCTTTGAGGATGGCGTCACCTTGACGATGTCGCCCAGCATATCGTTGACGGTCTTGTACATCTCCTTGACCTCCTCAAAACGGCTGCCCAGCCCGAGCGAGACGACCTGGGGGTACAGATTTGTGTACTGGCCGCCGGGTATCTCATAGCGGTATATCTCCGTCATGGGGTATTGCAGCCCCGAGTCGAATTTTCCGTAGCGCAGACGCACGTCCGCCCAGTAGTTGTCGAGTTCCTGAAGTCTGTTCAAATTGAGGCCCGTATCGCGCGGCGTACCCTCGAGCGCCGCCACGAGCGAGTTCATGGAGGGCTGCGACGTCATCGAGGACATGGAGGAAATGGCGGCTGAGACGATATCCGCCCCGGCTTCCGCCGCAAGAATATACGCCGCTATCTGGTTGCCGCTCGTGTCGTGCGTGTGGAAGTGTACCGGCAGCCCCACCTCCTGTTTAAGCGCGCCGATCAGCTTTTTCGCGGCGTACGGCTTCAGCAATCCCGACATATCCTTTATCGCTATGCAGTGCGCGCCTCGGCGCTCGAGCTCCTTCGCGAAGTCGATGTAGTATTTTAGCGTGTACTTATCGCGGCTGGAATCTAAAATATCGCCCGTGTAGCACATGGCCGCCTCGCAGAATTTGTTTTGCCTGAGCACCTCCTCCATAGCGATCTCCATGCCGGGCAGCCAGTTGAGAGAGTCAAAGACACGGAACACGTCAATGCCGCCGCGCGCGGCCTCCGCGATGAACGCGCGTATGAGATTATCCGGATAATTTGAATACCCTACCGCGTTGGCGCCCCGGAGCAGCATCTGCAAGGGGATATTCGGTATGCGCGCGCGGAGCTTGTCGAGGCGCTCCCACGGCGACTCGTGCAGATACCGGTAAGCGACGTCAAACGTCGCGCCCCCCCACATTTCGAGGGAGAAGCAGTCGGCGAGGATTTCGGACACGCTCCCGGCGACCTCCGTCATGTCGCGCGTGCGCAGACGCGTCGAGACGAGCGACTGGTGGGCGTCGCGCATCGTCGTGTCGCATATGAGCAGCTTTTTCTGCTCCAGAACCCATTTTTTTACGGCGTCCGGGCCGTCTCTGTCGAGAAGCTGCTTCAATCCCTCCCCGGGCGGCGTTCCCGGCGCGGGCAGACGCGGGTCCGTGAGCTGGGCGCTCTCGGCGTCGCCGCGCGCCATCTGTATGCCGGCGATGAATTTGAGCACGCGCGTCGCGCGGTCGCGCGAGTCGTCGAATTCAAAAAGCTCGGGCGTGTCGTCGATGAACTTCGTATGACAAGTGCCCTGCAAAAATTGCGGGTGGTGGAGTATTTTTGTCACAAAGGGTATATTCGTTTTTACGCCGCGTATCCGCAGCTCGTTAATGGCGCGCGACGCCTTGCGGCACACGCCGGGGAACGTGTTGTCCCAGACCGTCACCTTTACGAGCAGCGAGTCGTAGTACGGCGAGATGGTGGAGCCCGTGGCGCTGTTGCCGCCGTCTAGCCTGACGCCGAAGCCGCCGCCTGAGCGGTACGCGGTGATCTTGCCCGTGTCGGGCGCGAAGTTGTTGGCGGGGTCTTCGGTGGTGACGCGGCACTGGATGGCAAACCCGTTCCGGCGCACGTCCTTCTGCGACGTCAGCCCGATGTCGGGGTGGCTGAGCGGGTATCCCTCGGCGATGAGTATCTGCGCGCGCACGACGTCGATGCCCGTGACCATCTCCGTCACCGTGTGCTCCACCTGAATACGCGGATTCATCTCGATGAAGTAATGCGAGCCGTCCGTATCCACAAGAAATTCCACCGTGCCGGCGTTGCGGTAGCCCACGCGCTTTGCGATCTTTACGGCGTCCTCATACAGCCTGGCTAACGTCTCGCCCGGCACGGAAAACGCCGGCGCAAACTCTACCACCTTTTGGTATCGCCGCTGGAGCGAGCAGTCGCGCTCGCCCAGATGCACCACATTGCCGTGCTCGTCCGCCAGTATCTGTATTTCGATATGCTTGGGCTCCACCAGGAATTTCTCGATGAAGACGTCGTCGTTGCCGAACGCTTTTTTTGCCTCGCTCTTGACGAGCTCGAACTCGCGCGTGACGTCCTCCGGGGAGTCGCAGCGGCGCATCCCGCGCCCGCCGCCGCCGGCCGCCGCCTTCAATATCACCGGATACCCGAACGACTCCGCCTTCGCGAGCGCGTCTCCGGCGTCGCGCAGCGGGTCTGTCGTCCCAGGTATGACGGGGACGCCGCACTTAACGGCTATGGATTTTGCGTTGAGCTTGTCGCCCATTTGCGCGAGCACGTCGGACGGCGGGCCGATAAATTTTATGCCCGCCTCCTCACACGCGCGCGCGAAATCGGCGTTCTCCGAGAGGAAGCCGTAGCCCGGGTGTATCGCGTCGGCGTGGCGCTGCCTGGCTATCTCAATGATAGACGGTATGTCGAGGTACGCGCCAAGCGGACTCTTGTTCTCCCCGATCAGGTACGCCTCGTTGGCGACCGTGCGGAACAGTCCGTAGGTGTCCTCGTTTGAGTATATCGCCACCGTGCTCAAGCCGAGGTCAAAGCACGCCCGGAATATACGTATAGCAATCTCGCCGCGATTGGCGGCGAGAACCTTGTTGAAATCTGGCATTGCGAGGTTCCTCCTTATAAATTACGGGCGCCGGTTATCTCGCCCTCAACCTATGATAGCACACGTCCGAAGAAAACGCAAATGATATATTCATCAAGATAACCACCTCATGCGTTGCGCTCTCGTCCCCTCCGTGCGGCTTTCGCCGCTTGTATGCCTGGCAGAACCCGCTTTCTGGTCATGCCTCCGGCGGGTGACTTTTCGTCCCGCCGAAAAGTCACCAAAAGGCGGCTAAAGGGGCGGGGCTTCCCCTCCCCGCCCCTTTAGAAACCCCACCCCCCAAAATGCGGGGGCGTAGTTCGTCTGCTACTGTCGATTGCCTATTTTTAAAGGTCAAATCCAAGGGCCCTACGGGGGATGCGTTTTGCGTTCCCCTGTGTCCCCCCCCCCCTTACCGCACTTGGCTTTGACGACGGGGACAGCAATCGCCGGTAGCACGTGGGTCATATCCTTCCTTCGTGTTTGGGGTGTGGGGGGATTCTAAAGGGGGGAGGGGACGACTGTCCCCGTAACCCCCTTTAGCCGCCTTTTGGTGACTGTTCGGCGGGACGAAAAGTCACCCGCCGGAGGCATGACAAGCAAGAACATTTGCCATGCTTGTGGGCGGTGAAAAGCCGCACGGACGAGGAACCGGACGAGGAACCGGACGAGGAACCGTTAGGTCCTGCCAAAAATTCACATTGACAAGGTATCGCTCATATGCTAGAATATGAGTAACTCTTTGCACTACATTGATGCCCGGCGGTCGCCGGAGAATCAATCAATAGTACAGACTGAGCAGGCGATGAACCCCTTGGTTCATGGGGCCGGGCCGCGTTGCGCGGCAGCAGATAGCGTCTATTGACGCACATCTGTGGGACAGTTGGTGTTCCGCGGGTGTGCGTTTTTGTCTTATGGGTACCAACGAGATTATTCGGAGGTAATTGAGGTTGAAAAATTCAAGCGAAAAAATCGCAATGAGCGTGTCGCGCAACACTCTCATTGGCAATGTGGCGCTGACGGTTATCAAGCTGTTTGCCGGAGTGTATGGACACTCCGCGGCAATGCTTGCGGATGCTATCCACTCATTGACCGACATCATAAGTACCGTTATTGTCATGGTTGGTATTAAGCTGGCCAACAAGAAGGCCGATAAAGAGCATCCCTATGGACATGAGCGTTTTGAATGTGTAGCCGCTGTCATTTTATCCTTCATCTTAATCGCTACGGGGGCGGGTATAGGCTGGACGGGCGCACGGCAAATATTCACAAGTGATTACAGTGCTTTGAAAATACCCGGAATAATAGCGCTCGCGGCGGCGATTATATCCCTGCTTGCAAAGGAGGGAATGTACTGGTATACACGGTTTGCGGCGAAGAAAACGAACTCCGGCGCGCTCATGGCGGACGCGTGGCATCACCGTTCGGACGCGCTTTCATCTGTCGGGAGCTTCATCGGTATATTGGGCGCGCGTCTTGGCCTCCCCATACTTGACCCTATTGCGGCTATCTTGATCTGCTTAATTATCGTAAAGGTTGCTATTGACATCTTCCGGGACGCCATCGGTAAAATGACCGATACGGCGTGTGACGACACGTTCGTGGATGAAATCAGCGCGGTTGTACTGGCGCATGCATCTATCTTGGGAATTGACCAGATTAAAACAAGACTTTTCGGCGATAAGATATATGTGGACATGGAAATCAGCACAATTGGCGACGCGACACTGAATGAGGCGCACGACATAGCTAAACAGGTACATGATGAAATCGAGGCGAAGTTTCCAAGGGTCAAGCACTGCATGATACACATGAATCCTGGTGACACAATTGACAATGATTCAACAGACGCTTAATTCGTTTTGCAAGCGCTTCGCGCTTGCAAACGAAATTTCAAACAAAATATGTTGCAACCGGCTGACAAATCATATATAGTATAGACAGTTTTCCAATAATTGAATGAAAGTGAGGCATCATCGAGCTATGGGGAATCTGTTCAAGGATAAGGTAGTGCTTGTCACCGGGTCGGGTCAGGGCGTGGGACGCGCCGTTGCGCTGGCGTTCGCGGCGGAGGGAGCTAAGGTAGTCACCAACAACCGCAAGCCCGGCAGTACACATTTGGTTACAATGTCGGAGGCCGCCTACAACGCGCTCCCCGCCGAGGAGCGCAAACGGTTCGACGACGTGTACGCCGGAATAATAGGGGATGCGGAATCCACCGCCAAGACCATCCGGGACGGCGGCGGCGAGGCTCTGCCCGTCTACGCCGACATATCGAACGACGCGGACGCGCAGCGCCTCGTAAAATCGGCCGTCGAGGAGTTCGGGACAATCGATATTCTGGTGAACGTCGCCGGAGCGTTCGGTGGCGGGGCGCTGACAGAGATCACGGAGGAGCTGTGGGATCGCGTGACCTCCATCAAGCCCAAGGGGTACTTCAACGTGATGAAGTACGCCATACCGTACATGGCGGAAAAGAATTGGGGACGCGTCATCAACTGCACGTCAAAGGCTTTCATGGGCGACATTGTCAAGATGGCGCATTACTGCACCGCAAACGCCGGGGCGGTCGGGCTGACTCAGGCGGCGGCCTGCGAATTTTTCAACTCCGGAATCACGGTCAACGCGTTCGCGCCGTGGGCGAGGACGCGGGCCTCATACGAGGGAGATTACGCCGCGGCGGCCGGCAACTCCATACCGGGTCAGCGCGGATTCCCAAAGGCGGTGGACACTCCGGACGCGGAAGCGCTTTGCCCGTTCCTGCTCTATCTGTGCACGGATCAGGCAAAAGACATCACCGGCACGGTGTTCACGCTGGCCGGCAATGAGATCGGTATGCACCAGTTCCCCGTCATATCCAAGACGCTCAACAAATTCAGCAAGGACTACTGGACGGTGGAGGAGCTATCGCAGCAGATGCCGCGCTCGCTGCTTCGCGGCTACAATAACGTGCTGGCGTATCAGTAAATGAGATCGCGGGGGTAAATTCACCGCGGACGCTTTTTCCCGGCGCGGACGGCGTTGTTCGCGAGCAGCGCCGCCGCCACAGCGAGCGAGACGAGCGCGGCAAAGATGAAACGCGCGGGTGTGGACGCGCCGAACAACCGCCCGGTCACGTTTGTGATTATTACGGGCGACAGGAAGCTGCCCATACCGGGCGCGAGCGTCCCCACAAGCATAGACGCCGTCGCGGAATTAGACGGATCGGTGAAGCCGGAGATGGAGAATACGCAGTGCGGTACCATCGTGGACAGCGACATGCCCCCGATGAAGGACGCCAGCATGATCGCTATCGCGGAGCCCGGAAATATCCCGAGCAGCATATAGCCGACGAACAACTCGGCGTGGGCCAGCGCCGCCATTCCGCCGCGGAGCGCGGACGACAGCTTTGCAAACGCGAAGCCCGACAGCACGCCGCCCGTCATCATAACGGCGAGGGCTACGCCGGCCATACCGGCGCCGCCGGCTCCGTGGTTTGCGATATGTATGGCGATGTTGCTTGGTAGAACGCCGTAAAGGATCATAAACACGAATATCACGAGCGTGTACCAGTAGACGTTTCGGTGTATCGGCGTTCCCTTTTGACTGCGGGCGGCTTGTCCTGAGCCGCCCGTGAGCTTTTCGGAGGGCAGAGTTTTGAAAGCGATTAGCGCTATGGGTATGGTGACGAGCAGCGAGATATATACGGCGTTCCACTGTCCCGTGGCGGAGATCATAAATCCGCTTAACAGACTGAGTATTATGCCGCCCGCGTTGATGAACGACGCCTGTACGCCCGCGATCGTCTGAAACTCGCGCTCGTCGAACGTGTCTATAGCGATGCTCTGCGCGTTCGGAACGTACGCGCCCATACCGATGCCGATGAGAACGCTGTAAAAGTAGACGTACCCGAGCGACGAGTGGAACATGATGGCGGCTATGCCCGTGAGTCCTACCAGCAGTACCCCCGCGACGACGGCGGCTTTTTTTGTGATAAGACGGTACCGTATCAGCACGGCGGAAATAAAGCCTGAGAGCGTCGAGAGCAGCGTCGGCAGCGTCACGGCCACCTGCGCCGCCGCGTCGGATATGTTGAAGTGCTCTTTTATGCTGTTCGCGCCGGACGACAGTCCGAGATGCGGCATTTGAACCATCGCGATGAGCAGAATCGTCCACATAACGGCCCGTTTGCCGCGTTCTACGCCAAATATCAAAATCGTACCTCATTCCCATAATAGTAATGACTGGCGGAGCGGCGGCAGCGGGGCAATTACTTGAGAGCGGCCATGCGCTTGGTCATCATGTCGGCGTTTGACGCGTAGTGCAGGGCGGACTCATTAGTTATGTCACCGGCAGTCCTCAGCGCAAGCAGACTCGCGTCCATGCTCACCATACCGTCGGAGGCGCCGGACGCTATCGCCGAGTCTATCTGGTGTATTTTCGACTCGCGGATGAGTGTGCGGATAGCTGTATTCATGTACATAATTTCAAACGCGGGCTTCTGCTGACCCGACAGCGTGGGTATGAGCTGCTGCGATATGACGGCCTGCAGCAGCATGGAGAGCTGTATGCGCACCTGCTGCTGCTGCGACGGAGGAAAGACGTCGATTATCCTGTCCACGGTGTCCGCAGCGCCTACGGTGTGCAGCGTTGATATGACGAGATGCCCCGTTTCCGCGGCTGTCATGACGGTTTGGATAGTCTCGAAGTCGCGCATTTCGCCAACAAGTATGACGTCGGGCGCCTGCCGCAGACACGCCCGCAACGCGCTGACGTAGCTCACCGTGTCGAGAGCGACCTCGCGCTGACTGATTATGCACTTCTTGTTGCGGTGCAGATACTCGATGGGGTCCTCCAGCGTGATGATATGGCCGCCGCGCCGCTCGTTGATGTGGTCTATCATGCACGCGAGCGTCGTGGACTTCCCGCTCCCGGCGGGCCCTGTGACGAGGACGAGTCCGGACGCCTTGTCGGCGGACTTGATCACGCGCTCTGGTATGCCGAGCGCGGCGTAATCGGGTATACCGAAGGAGATAACGCGAATGACCGCGGCAAGCGAGCCGCGCTGTTTATACGTGCTGGCGCGAAACCGCGACACGCCGGCGATGGAAAACGCGAAATCGTCGTCTCCGGCGCTCATAAGGCGCGATATGTCCCGGCCCGCTATGTCGTACAGATTGCGTATCAGTACCTCGGCGGCCTCCGGCATTATCATGTCGCCGTCTCGCGGCGTTATGGCGCCCTTGTTCTTGTACGCCACCGGCGATCCCGCTATGACGAACACGTCCGTCACGCCGCTGTCAACCGCCGCTTTCAGTATCTCGTCTATGTGCTGCACCTCAATCCCCCCTGACGACTGTCAGAGGCGCGTTACTTATCATTCGTCGGCGCCTCCCCATAGGTCGAGACTGTCATCCGGTATCCACGCGTCCGTCTCGGTCACGCGCCACGAGACAATGTGGGGCCGCCGCCCGTCGCCCGCGGTGAGCACGACCTCGAGGGCGCTCCTGGGATTGATTTCGACCGAATACCGGTAATACGCGACGCCTGTATCCTCATACGCCTCTATCCCGGAATAGTCGCCGGCCGCGACGCGCTCATATATCCGCGCCGCCTCGCAGTCAGCCGCGTAATAGTCAGCCACGGCGTCCGCGGAGCGCTTCGCGAGCGCGTACTGCGAGTTCGCACTCAGCAGCGACAGCGCAGCGAGCACGGTGAGACTGAGTACGGCGAACAGCATGATTATTGACGCGCTGCCTATGTTGAGACCCATCTGCCGGGGCCGCCGTTCCTTGCTATTCATCGGTGCTCACCGCCTTCACCGTTATGCTGTATATCTCCTCGCCGGCTTCCGCCGCCAGGGCGGATCCGCCGCGCTCACTTACGGTTATCCTCGCCTCCGCGCCGCCGATATCTTCAACTGTCAGAATATACGCGGCGCGTCCGCCGAACTGCGAATCGAATACCGGGTTTATAGTCTCCTCCCAGCGCTCGTCGTAGAAGACGTTCAGCAGACCGTCATACAGCGACAGCGCGTGGCTCTTGCCGTATGCGTCCTGCATCGCGTCCAGATCGCCGCCGTAAGCCTTGTACAATTCGGCGGCCGACGACGCGAGAAAAGCGCTCTTGCTGAGCGCCTCGCTCTCCCGCGTGCGGAACTTCGCGCCCACGAATATCTGCACGCAGATTGCCGCGCAAAACGCGAACAGCAGCAGCGCTATGACGAGTTCGAGCAAAAACAAGCCCGTCTTTGTCCCCGATTTTTTCATACTCATGACCATGCCTTTCGATTCACTTCAAGCACAAAACGATCATGAAAAGGCATGGTCATAATGCGCCTGTTGCGGCTCTCAATCGCTTCGCAAGCTCAAATACACGCTCGCGCTGCCGCCGCCCGTACCGACGCAGCGCGCCTCAATCAGCCCGTCGTCCCTGAACGTCACGTCAAGGCTCTCGACGGCCAGTATCTCCAGTCCGGCCTCCGGCGTAAAATCAAAGCTCTCGTCGGCGTACAGCTCCTTTACGTACCCGTCGTGGAAGTATATCGCCGTGATATAACCCACGCCGTCATACTCCTCGCGGAGCATAAGCGCGGGAATACCGCCGACATCGCCCTCATATACGGCGCCGCCGGCGCTGTCGTAGTGGCGCACCTTCATCGATATGTAGTTCAGGCACGTATCCTCGGAGTAGTGGTTCTCAACGGTATCCTTTATGCCCTGATACGCCTGCGCGCCCGTCATCAGCACCATGAGCATCGCCACGGCGAACGCGGCGAAAAGCACGAGGGCAAAAACGGCGTCGGCCGTGTGTATATATCGTCTCAAGGTTCCACCTCGCTGTCTCCGACCGGCAGGACGTCAAAGCTCGGCATGATATTTGACCCGAATATGTCGTAATAGACGCGAAACTTGCTCTCGTCTATCACGACGCCGTAGTTCTCCACGATATAATCGACGCTCTCCGGGTAGCTGCCCTCGACCGCGTAGCAGCTGACTATCGCGCGTCTGAGACTGTTACGGAGCATTTCAAGCTGCTCCGTCCTGCTCGCGTCGTCCGTGGAGCCGATGCCCCTGAGCAATATCACCGCGATCACCACGAACAGCCCGACGGCCAGCCCGTGCGTCCTGAGCGCTTCCAGCGCCGATCTGACCGGTCCCGTACGGCTCACTGTCTCCGCCCCCTTATATCGCGGACATGATGCCGGCCAGCGGCAGCATCACGGAAAGCAGCAGGAGCCCCACAAGCACCGACATTATTATCACAAGCGTCGGCTCTATCCTCCCGATGAACGCCTCCAGCCTGTCGTTCGCGTCGTCGCCGCTGCGGGAGGCGATCTCGTCCATGACGGTGTCCGCGCAGCCCGTGCGCACGCCGATCGCGAGCATACGGTTATACAGCGTGTTGAAGATGCCCGTCTCCTCGACGCATTGGGCAAAGCCCGTGCCCTTTGCGGCGAGCTCCGCGCACGCGGCTATCTTCTGCGCGGCGGCATGATCCTCCGTGAGCCGGCTCGCCATTTGCAGCGATTCGTCGGTATCCATGCCGCTCGACATCGTCATCGCCATTATGCTGGAAAAGCGCGCGCACTGCATCGCCGTACCCAGCGCGCCGCCCATAAACACCCGTTTGAGCAGTCTCTTAAAGCCGGAGCGGAACACGATGATCAGCGCGACAATGACGGCGATCACCGCGACTATCGGGATCCAACTGGCGCTCAGCCACATGCCGAAGCGCATGGCGGCGGTCGCGGGGCCGGACATCTGCGCGCCGAGCTGTTCGTACACGCCGTAGAATATCGGGAGCACCTTTACAATAAATACCACAAGCACGAACAGGAGCACCGCGAGCAGCATGGCGGGGTATGTGACGGCGCTGCGAATATTCTTTGAGATATGCTCCTGCCTGTCGTAGTAGCGCGATAGCGACAGCAGCGTATCGTCGAGCTTGCCCGTCTTTTCGCCGACCTCTATCATATCGACCATGTATCCGGGAAACTGCCCGCTCCCGCGCAGCGCCGCCGAGAGCGGTTCGCCCAGCTCCAGCGCGTCGTAGATGGCGGTGATGCGCTCGCGTCGCGCGGCGTCGCGCTCCTCCTGGGCAAACATGGAGACGCCCTCCTGCGTGGAAATGCCGGCCTGCATGGCAAGATGCAGCGACATGCAAAAGGATGATATGTACTGCAGTGAGAATTGTTTCATGTTATGTATTACCCCTTTTTTCCCGTATGTCCCGCATTGGACGCTCTGTACCGCGCCGTTTTTTCGTAGACTCCGCTCCGCGAGGGCGTTTAATAGTAGTATTTCGCCGCGTAGTTTTTGCCGTCCCCGATGTACTTCATGACGTCGGCGCTCTCCTTGCCTGAGGACGCGAACGTCGGATCCATCAGCTTCCAGTTCTTGCCGTCAAATTCTATCATGTCGTTGACCCAGCCGGTCTCCTTCGTGTAGACCGTTATCCACGCGTGGTACGTCGTGCCGGCATAGCCCACGACGAGCTTGGCGGGTATCTTCTGCGATCTGAGCATGGCGGTCATCATCGACGCGTAATCGAAGCAGATGCCTTTTTTGGCGTCCCATACGGTGTCCAGCACCGGTAGGTAGCCGCTCTGTACGCTCGCCGCCTTCGCCTTGTCGTACGTAAAGCCCCCTATCACGTATTCATAGACGGCCTTGATCTTATTGAGGTCCTTCTCCGCGCCCGCCTTTTTGAGTATGTCGGGCGTCGCCGCGACGCACTTTGTCTTATCCGTGAAATTCACATATTGATTTGCCGCCAGAAACGGCGCGAATTCGTCTTTGAGCTTGACGTCCACACTTCCGGAATACGCCGTAAGGAATTTCTTGCCGACCGTGTTGACGTACACGCCCACCTTGTAGCTGCCGTCGCCCTCGGAGAGCGGATATGTCTCAAAATTGCCCTTGTTGTTTATATCGTATGTATATTGCGTGCCTTTGGGACTATTTATAATAGTCTTTGTTATTGCCGTGCTGCCGCCGACATACGCTATCTTGACATAGCCGTCGGCCGTGTTCGTCGTGTTGATCTTTGCCTTCTCGTTACCGATTATCGTATCCGCCGCCTGAGCGCGCGGCGTCGATATAAGCGCCGACAGCGCCCAAAGCGCCGTAGCGAACAGCGCCGCGCGGAATAGCGCGGTAATAGCGCGTCTGTCCCTTCCTGTTTTCGTACCGTACATCAAACCGCATCGCCTCCGTTAATATTACTCGAAAGTATCACCTATTATAAGCGCTCCGGATGCGCCTATGGTGAATTATACCATACGCCGCGCAGCATTTCAAGAGCTTTTTCGCGGTCAAATGTTACAAATTTTTCCTAATATATCGTAAGATTTGTGACAAATGCTGAAATTACTGATTTTTCGGAAATATTTATGAAACCTATTGCGTTTCATAAAAGGGGGGAGTATACTGGTTTACAGCATTAAAAACATTCCCCCCGCCCGCAGCGGTGCGTCCGTTTGCGGCCGGGTCGTAAAATAAATGGTCTTTCCGGAGGGAGATCGGCGTTGAAGATAAAAATACAAAATACCCTGACGTGCTTGGCGGTCGCGCTGTTTATTCTCACGCGCTCCGCGGCCGCGCTGGACACGGACGAATATTCGGGACTGGCGGCCGACTCGCTGACCGTGACGGTCGGGTATTTTGGCGGGCCGTACTATGAAAAGGCCGTCTTCACGCTTGACGAGCTGTGGGCTATGGACGTGCGGTACGTCGATTACACGTTTATCGACAATATGCCGTCCGTCGTCATCGAGCACGTTGCGGGCGTGACGCTCGACGACCTGATGGACGCGGCCGGGATCGATCTCGGCAGCATCCAGCGGTTCAATTTCTGGACGAACGACAAGCAGGGGGGCTATTACACCTCGATCACAAAGGCGTATCTCATCGATACGCCGCGCTACTGCTACTACTCGCTGCCGGACAATTTCGATTATGACAGCGGCGCGGGCGGCGAGTACGCCGTTTCGGACGCGCAGAGAGTGCCCACAATGATGGCGCTGGCGGACGACTGGGGACGCGCGCTCGCGGGCGCGTCGTTCGGCTCGGACTATATGGGGCTCAACACAAATACGCGGTTCCGCCTTGTCTACGGGCAGACGGACGCCGTAGAGCGCACGGCGTCCAATTCGGCAAAGTGGGTGCATTTAATAGAGGTCACGCTGGGCGGAGCGCCCACGCTGACGCTCGACGTATCCGTGCTCGATTTGGAGGTCGGCAGCAAATTCCGCAGTGAGGCGCGCGTACAGGCGGCGGATTCCGTCGTCTCTGAAAACGCGCGGGTAGAGTGGTCAAGCAGCGACGGGAGCGTCGTCTCGGTGGATGAAAACGGCGAGATCGCCGTTTTGCGGGAGGGCAGCGCGACGGTCACGGCGCGGTATGGCGATCAGGCGGTCTCCGTACTCGTAAACGGACTCCCGTCTCAGAGCGAAGCCGGGGTCGGAGCAGGCGCCGGCGCCTTGGGACGTCCGGACGGCGGCGGGGAGAGCGGAGACGCCGACGCCGCTCCCGCGCAGGACGGAGCGGGAGCGGATCTGGCGGCGGAGCCCCCGGAGGACGGGGAGCAGACGCCCGGCCTGTCGGTTCCCGCGGACGGCGGGACGGCTACGCATATGCCGGAGAGCGCGGAGGCCGCGGAGGCCGCGGAGAGCGGGCCGGAGACCGAGACGCCGCAAGGCGAGGCGCCGGTTTTACGCGGCTTTGAGTTGAAGGCCGTCAGTGCCGGAGACGAGGGAGGCGTACAGAACTGGAGAGGCGAGGAGATGGCCGATACCGCGGTCGAGCTGCCCGTCATACAGGAGGACAATCCGATGCTGCCCGCAGCGGCGGCGGTCTTCGCGCTCATCTTCATAGCGGGAGGGCTGTGGAGATTTATCCTGTACAAAAAGTCGGTATAAAATAATTCTGTTTGTAATATATCACAGCTTATCCTCATAAGAATAAACAAGTATTAATTCGCACGATATGTCGTGCCGAATTAATAGTGCGCAAGTTTTCGGCGTTAGCCAAAACGCAACCCAATGAAATGGTTGCGTTTTGGAGAGGACGAACGACGGAGCGGGCGAGGAGCGGAGTATACGACGCTCCGAGCTTAGCGCAGTCCGTGAGGACGACGCGGCGAGAAACATGCGCATATGAGCGAGAAAAGTCCCGAACGGCTTTGCCGTAAGGATTAGACTTTTCGAGCGGATTAATACTTATTTATGAGGAGGGGCGAGTGTGAGCGAGCATAATATATATGAGGATATCGCCAGACGCACGGGCGGCGACATCTACATCGGGGTCGTCGGGCCTGTGCGGACGGGGAAATCGACGTTTGTCAAGCGCTTTATGGAGACGCTGGTGATCCCCAACATTGAGGACGTCCATATCCGTGAGCGAGCGCGCGACGAGCTGCCGCAGAGCGGCTCGGGACGCACGATAATGACGGCTGAACCGAAATTCATACCGGAGGACGCCGTCGGCGTCTCGCTGGAGGGCGGAGCGTCGTTTTCCGTGCGGCTCATCGACTGCGTCGGGTATATGGTGGACGGGGCGCTCGGTCAGCTCGAGGGCGACAGCGAGCGCATGGTCACGACGCCGTGGTTCGACGACGACGTCCCGATAACCGAGGCGGCGGAAACGGGCACCCGCCGCGTTATCTCCGAGCACTCGACGATCGGGATAGTTGTTACGACGGACGGCACTATCACCGACATTGACAGGAGCGCGTACGCCGAGCCGGAAGCGCGCGTGATAGGCGAGCTGCAAAAGATAGGCAAGCCGTTTGTCATAGTCATAAATTCGGCTGACGCCGCGTCTCCAAGGGCAATATCGCTGCAAGCCGAGCTGTCGGAAAAGTACGGCGCGGCGTGTATCGTAAAAAACTGCGCGTTTATGAGCTATGACGACATAACGGACATAATCATGTCGGTATTGTATGAATTTCCGGTCGGAGATCTGAGATTCTTCATGCCGTCGTGGATGGACGCGCTGCCGAACGACAGCGCGATCAAGCGCGCGGTTTTTGACGACATACGCGCCGCGGCGGCCGATATGACGCGTATACGGGACGTCGAGGGAGTCATGCGCGCCCTCGGGGCATCGGAGAACGTCAGTCTCGCGGCAATCCGCGAGATGAATCTCGGCACGGGCGGAGTGACGGCGTCGCTCGATATACCGCGCGCGTTCTTTTACAATATATTGTGCGAGCGCTCCGGCTTCGACGTGCGCGACGACGGCGATCTTGTTTCGCTGCTGTCGGAGCTCGCGGACGTCAAGCGCGAGCACGACAGGCTTGACGCGGCGCTGCGCGACGTGCGCGAGCGCGGCTATGGTATCGTCATGCCGTCGCGCGAGGAGATGCTTCTCGAGGAGCCGGAGATCGTGCGGCAGGGCGGGCGGTATGGCGTCAAGCTGAAAGCGTCCGCGCCGTCCATACACATGATACGCGCCAACGTCGAGACGGAGGTCTCGCCGGCAGTGGGAGGCGAAAAGGCGTCCGAGGATGTAGTCAGCTTCCTGCTCCAGGAATTTGAGGGCGACGTCTCCAAAATATGGGAGTCAAATATATTCGGGAAATCGCTGTACGACATAGCCAGCGAGGGCTTGAACGCGAAAATAAAAAAGATACCCGTCGATACGCAGGCGAAGCTGCAGACGACGATACAGCGCATAATCAATGAGGGCTCCGGCGGTATAATCTGCATAATACTGTAGCGTGAATATGGCGGCTCTCGCGCGCCGCGCCTCTATTCCGCCGTCCCGATCAGCGCCATCACGTCCAGCGCCGCGTCGCGCGTATCCTCCGTATATGTGGCGCTGAATATGATCATCGCGCCGTCCAACTTGCGGATATAGTAATCCTGAAAGGCCGCGCCGCCGGCCAGCGAAACCATCCCGACGACAAAATTCTCGCCGGCGACCGTGCGCGTCTCCGTGCCCAACTCCTCATAGCTTAACGTGTCCATCAATTTAAGCTGCTCCGACAGCATATTGAAATAACCGCTCTCGTCGAGGTTTTTTGTCAGGGGACTTATGTCTATGTTCTCGTACATAAGCATAATATTTGGCATCCCCGCATCCGTGGCTATGATAAAATCGTAGGCGGTGCGCGTTTTCGCGAGATCGTAAGCGGCCTTGTTCCCGTCATTGACTACTATCTCCTCGCCCGCTCCTACCATCTCCTCTATCTCCCCGGGACTTAGCGCCCGGTATCCGTCCGGCAGCGTGAGCTTGACGTTTGACCACCCGTTTGTAAAGGTTCTGCCATCCTCCGACCACGCGCCCGCGTGTATGCTACCCTTCGACGCCTCTCCCGCACCCTGGTTGCCGCCGTCCGGCAAAAATGAGCAGGACGGGAGGAACAGTGAGAGTGCGAGCGCCAGCGCCAGTGCGACCGCTGTGAGGAATGTTCCGTATTTTTTCATAGCAAAATCTCCGATTAATAATTATTGAATATCTCGACGATTTGAGCCGCCTTATCCGTTACTATCAGGGAGACGATAAGCCCGTCGCGTCTTATTACACCGTCGTTGATAATCGGCAGATACTCCGTCAAATAATTTTCAGCCGATTTTGCCTTATAAGCGAGGCGAGTCTCGAATTTTTCCTGAATAATTTTCGCCGCCGCCGTGTCTTTCGCCTTGACAATGACTATCTCGTCCGGAGTGACGCCGACGGGCGGAATATAGTATACGGCGCTGTCATATTCGATTGCTTCAACGCCTATTGTGGGCTCCAAATATTCGCCGGTGACGTCTATCATCTCCGGCAGCTCGACCGCGGACTCAATGGCGGCGTACAAGTCGGCCGGGTCGGGTAAAGACGCATCCTTTGCCGCGCAGGACGTTAAAAGGATCATCAGCGCCGCCGCAATAATTATTTTCTTCATAAATCCGGTCCCCCTTATTATTTGCCGGCGGCAAAGCCGTACAACGCGTTTACAATGACCCTTGCACCCTTATCGTTGATATGCACAAAATCGTCGCTGCTATACTCGTCGGGCAGAGCTCCGTTCGCGTCCCTGAGAGCGGCGTTTATATCTATGTACGCAATGCCCTTTGAGTTGCACATAGCGATAACTTCAGTTACAAAGCTGTCAATCAAGGCGTTTCCGAAGTCACGATTTGCGGTATAATTCGGCAGCCACGTGGTTTTGGTCTTGGGCGTGTTTGTCATCACGATAATGTCCACACCCGGAACCGCCGTCTGCAGAAGGTCTATCAGACGGCTGTAACGGTCGATAATTTTGGGAATATCAGGGTTAACCTGGCTTAAATCGTTTAGGCCCAGCATGAGGAAGATGCGGTTGACGCCCATTTCGACGACAATGTCCGCTATAGGCTTTTCCACGCCCTTGTAGCTGTATGAGATACCCGATTTAATGTCGCCGACTAAATCGGCGACGGAGACTCCTATTGTCGTGGTCAAAAACTTCGCCTCGCCGAGCGATTTTTCCGTTTTCCTGCGCCTTGCCACATGCAGATGAAGACCCTCCATAACCGAATCGCCGACGAACACCGCCGAATCAAAGTACGCGTCGTTGTGTGTATCGGCCGGCGCGGGCTGCGTCGTTTCTGGCGGGGCGGCGACGCCGCCCGTCGCGGGAGCTCCCGTCGGAGGTGCGCCCGACGTTGCCGGTGTGGGTTCCGTTACGAGCTGCGTCCCGGTCGGTGTCGCAGTCGGCGTCACAGTCGGCGCGGCAGTCGGTTCGGGTGTGGATACCGGCGGGGATACCGGAGTATCCTCCGGTCGGAGCGTTTCGGTCGACGGCGTACCGTCCGGGGTGGGCTGTGCTCCCGGCGTTACGGCGCAGGCGGACGAAAATACAGCGAGCGCCAGCAGCGGCGCGACGACCTTAGCGCTGAATTTATTTGTTATCATATCTGTCTCTCCCGGTTAGGCGACGTGTTCCGTCAGGATATACACCATATTCAAAGGGGCGGTTTTCTCGTTTGCGCACGGGCGGTACGGTTGTGCCGGAATGTCTGAGTCGCTAAAACCTCCCGCAAACGATGTGTGTGACAAGCATAACATACAAGACTCCGGTTTGCAATCGTTTTTGAGTAAATGGGCATTCCCTGCGGGGCTTGTTATTCCTGTAGGGGTGTTCGTGCGGCGGTACGCCGCCCGCAGGCTTGGCGCTTATTCGTGCTGGTCATGCCGCCGGCGGGTGACTTTTCGTCCCGCCGAAAAGTCACCAAAAGGCGGCTAAAGGGGGTTACGGGGACAGTCGTCCCCTCCCCCCTTTAGAATCCCCCCACACCCCTAATACGGGGGAAGGATAGGCTCCACGTGCTACTGTCGATTGGCTATTTTTAAAGGTCAAATCCAAGTGCCCTACGAGGGACGCGTTTCTGTGTTGCCCTGCGTCCCAATCCCCTCGGAGAGCGGAGGGGGTTGGGACGCGATACGAAGTGTTACTGCCCGGATAGCGCGAAAAGCAAATGGGGATACGGTGTCGGGCGGCGCGGAGCCGCCCGCTGCAACAATCGACAGTCGCAATATATGTTTACCCCCCGTGTTTGGGGTGTGGGGGGAATCAAAAGGGGGGAGGGGACGACTGTCCCCTGACCCCCTTTTGCCGCCTTTTGGGTACTTTTCGGCGGGGCGAAAAGTACCACCGCCGGTAGGCATGTCCAGAATGAACACTTTGCCATGCTTGTGGGCGGCGAAAGCCGCATAGAGGCATGACCATGACGAAAGGGCGAGGCCCGCTTGTGCGGCCCCGCCCTTTCCCTGTGTTGCCTGCGAGTTTTTGCCGGTTTTTGGGTTATTCCGTGTCTTCGCCTGTGTCTTCGCCTGTGTCTTCGCCCTCAGCCTCGGCGCCGTCCTCGGCGTCTTCATCCGCCTGCGCGAGTACCCAGTCGTACGTCGCCTCGATGATGTCGGTGTACGCCCAGTGCTCCTCTGTCAGGTCGGTATAGACTGTCACGTCGTCCGGGATGTCCTCAGGTGAGAGCTCGCGGTCCAGCATGTTGTTTATTGCCGTCACCGCTTCCGCTCTGGTGATCGCGCCGCCCGGCTGGAACGCGCCTCCGGGGTATCCGTTCATCCATCCCTTTTCGGCCGCGTTGTCGATATACGCGTACGCCCAGAAGTCCTTCTTAACGTCTGTGAAGCGTTCCGTCTCTCCGGCCTCGCTCCCGCTCTCGTCGAATCTGGAGATGATCGCCGCAAATTCGGCGCGCGTGATCTTCGCCTCCGGTCTGAAAGTCCCGTCCTCGTAGCCTGTCAGGATGCCTATGTCGGCCAGGTAGGCGATCGCCTGTGCGTACCACTTGCTGTCGTCTACGTCGGTGAACGCCGATGTGATCGGGTCGTTCTTGTCGGCATCGCTGAGCAGTCTGAACAGCATGACCGCGACTTCGGCGCGCGTGAGGTCGCCGTCGGGTCTGACCGAGCCGTCAGGATAGCCGTTGATGTACGCGATGCGTTCTGTGGTGAAGCCCGCAAGCGGTGTCTCCTCATCCTCTATGATCGTCTCCGGGGAATCCGCCAGCGGCGGCGTCGGGTCCTCTATGGTCGTCGTCGGCGTGGGGTTGCCTCCACCGCCACCACCACCGCCACCGCCGCCGCCGGGGGTGGCGCTTCCGCCGCTCACCGTCACTGCCGCAACACTGCTCGTCACGGTCGCGGTTGTCTGGCCGCTGGCGCCGGCGTTCGTGTTGGTCACGACCACGTAGTAGTACGTCGTGCCGGTCGCCGTCGTGGACGGGGTGTAGCTCGCGCTTGTCTCGCCGCTTATCTCCGTGCCGCCCGTGTTGCTGTTCGCCGTGTTGCTGTACCACTGATAGCTCAGAGTACCGCCGTCGGTTACGGAAGCCGTCACCGTCAGCGGGGTTGCTGCTGCGTTTTGGGTGTAGGTCGCACCCACAGGCCCGGTGATGCTCGGCGTTTCGGCGTCTACCGGAGACGGCGCGGCCTCGACCGACACAGTCGCGATGCCGCTCGTCACGGACGCGGTTGTGTCGCCCGTGGCGTCAGTGTTCGTGTTGGTCACGACCACGTAGTAGTACGTCGTGCCGGCCGTCGCCGTGGATGGGGTGTAGCTCGCGCCCGTTCCGACCGCCGTGTCATCGTTAGTATCGATAGTTCCGGTCGTGTTGCTGTACCACTGATAGCTCAGCGTACCGCCATCGTTTACGGAAGCCGTCACCGTCAGCGCGGTTGCTGCCGCGTTTTGGGTGTAGCTCGCGCCCACAGGTCCGGTGATGCTCGGCGTTTCGGCGTCTACCGGAGACGGCGCCGCCTTGATCTCAATCTCCAGACCGCTCTTCTCCGCGAGCTTGTATTCATTCCCATGCCCCACGAGGTAGTAGGCTACGGTAAGCTCATACACGCCCGGTGCGGCGTCGCCGACAATTTTGTTGCCGTCTAGGCTGAACGTCCCGGCGTCATTGCCGTCCGTTATGCGGTACTCCAACCAGAGGCTGAGTCTATTGAGAAGATCAAGCGTGTTTCCGAGTTCTTCCACTCCGAACAGCGGGAGTCCGAGCGCGTCGTCGTAGTTGCTCGATAGCGTGTAGTGTACGCCGCCTGCGCCAACCGGCGTTGCGGTGATTATTACGTCCGGATTGGCTTTTATGAAGCTTATCGCGTAGTCAAAGCCGTCGTATGCCGTTATGGCTAAGTCTTCGACTTTTTTGCGGAACGCCGTTACGTCGCCGCTGTGCCAGAGCTCCACCGCCGCGTCGGACAGCTTTGCCCACGCGTCGGCAAGGGCGCTCTCGGCTTCTGCCTTTATCCTCGCGAGCTCTTTGTCGATTTCGTCTTCAAGCCTCGGGAATTTTGCTTTCAGCGCCGCCGCCAGCCCGTCGAGCTCTCCCTTGAGTTCGTCGAGCGCTTCCGCCGCCGCGCCTGTCAGGAAGGTGAGGACTTCGTCCAGCGTGTCGCACAGGGCGTCCAGCTTGTCGCCCGCTTTTGCGATGAGCTTAGCTATCTGCTCTTGCTTGTATTCCTTGAGCGCTACCAGCTCCCCGAACAGGTCTTTCAGCGCGTCGAGCGCTTCCTGTTCAAGCTTGTCGGCCAGCTCGGCGAGCGATTTCCTGATGTTCTCACTCGTGACGTTTTCGGCCAGCCAGTCGCGGATTTCCTTCGCGCGGTCTATCGCGCTCTTTACCCGTGTGCACAGCTCTTCGAGGTCTTTATACGCCTCGGTCAGCTTATCGGCTATGGCGCGCGCTTTCGCTATTATATCCTTAATCGCGCCGGGCGCTCCGCTCTCCGCTATGGCGTCCTTGATGTAGTCCTTTATCTCGCGGTACGCCGCCTCGGCGAGCTTTTCCGCCGCGTCCAGAGCCGCTTGCTTTACTTGCTCCGGCGTTATCGCGTTTATCTGGTCGATAAAGTCCTCGGCTTTATCCTTGATGGTTTTGTACGCCGCGACGATATCGTTCACCGTAGATATGGCTTCGCCGACCTTCGCCTTTATTTCATCGATAGCGGCCTTTACGCCCTCCTTAGTGATGCCCTCGCCGTTGAGCAGTCCCCAGACTATGGCGCTGATGTCTTCGCCGTAGTACTGATTTATGTCCTTGAGTATGTCGAGGAACTCACTCTCGGTCAGGTATCCCTCGGCGGCGTCGTACAGGCTTGCCAACTCGTTCGCCAGCCCCTTGAGCTCATTCACGAAGTCCTTGAAGTTCTCCGTACTGTCCACGAGCTCGTGTATGGCGTTGTTTACCCGGGTCGCCACGTCATGCGTGTTCACGCCCACGTTGTCAAACACGTCGGCCAGATCATCGGCGGCGCTGTGCAGGAACGCGAGGATCCAATCCTCAACCGCTTGGTGATCCAAGCCCAGCGCTTCGCGTATCTCTTCTGCTTTGAGACCCGTAACAAAGTTATAGTCATCGGAATGAATCAACAGATTGTCTATTTCTTTCTGCGTGTAGAGCACGTACTGCCAAGCGTCAAGCGCGTAACTTAGGTACTCCACCGCCGCGCCGGTCACGTCGAAATCCGACGCGTCCACCGCTCCGAGCGCAGCGCCCACGAGGTCGCCCAGCCCGCTCAAATCGACGACGCCGTCGAGCTCCCCGAGCTGCTCAATACCCGTCGCGCCCGCGAGATCGATGTTCTCCAGAAGTTCGTCAATCAAGCCGGGCAGCGTGTTTTTCAGGAAATCCGCGACGATTGCTTGCGCTTGACTGTCGTAAATATCTCCCAGATATTTGCGGAGATTCTTATCGACGACATCCGCGGACTTTGCGAAGGTCAGCGCGTCGTTTAGGTCTTTGTCAACGCATCCGAGCAGCCACGCAAGACCGTTCCACTGATCAATCTCACCGGCGTTATACGCCCTCGCGGTTTCTTCATACTTATCCGCTATGCTGCCGTCGATGATGGATTTCACAAAGTCTATCGCCTGCTGCAGTTCCACGCCGGGTTTGTCGTCGTCCGCGCCGCCGAAGTTGAAGTCCTTCCGCACCGTCGCGACCGCGCTGATCGCGGCGTCGAGCGCGGTGCTTACCGCACCGAGCGACGTCGAGCCGATATTGTCAAGATCGATTCCAAGCAGATCTGCCAGCGCGCCTTGCAGCGCCGCCAATTCGTCCGCGCCGACGTATTGGCCGAGCGCGCTTATGAGACTGTTATAGGCGCTCTCTGCGCCGGCCTCTACGAGCGCACTTTGCAGCGCTTTGGTGATTTCGTCCGTTATCATGTCGATAGGATCGTTTCCGAGGTCTACGCCGAATAAGCCCGCGAGCGTGCCGATGTAGGCCGGCGCGTTCTCGAGGAACTCCGCTAAGGTTTCCAAATCCTCGACGGTATCCTTTGCGCTCGCCAAATCACTTTCGAGCAAGTCGAGCAGAGTGTTGACGCCCTCATCCGCGTTGGAGAAATCAATCGCGGCGTACGCGTTTACGACGCCCGGTATTCTCTCTATCTTGGCAAGCGTATCTGTGGCAATACCCATGAGGTCGTTGATACCAACCCCTGCGGCAGCCGTGAGCAACTGTGCCGTCTCGATGATTTTATCTAAATCCCCGATCGCCTTTTCAATGTCAGCGATGTAGCCGGCATAGAGTATGGCCAATTCCGTAATATCACTATTCCCGCTCTCGTCAGCCAACAGGATTATTCTTGTAGGTAATGTCAGAGCGGATAACCTCGCAAGCGCCGTCGCGCCGCCATCCGATTTCGCGTGAGACACGAACCCGGCAAGGGGCGCGGGCGCCACCGCAGACAGCGGGCTTGGTTCGGTCTGCGACCCTTCTCCGTCGTCCGCTAACAACTCTAGGAGCATCTCATACTCATCCGTAAAAGTCGCTTTTTGCGCCGCTAACAGAGTTTTCAGCGCATTTGCGTCCGCCAGCACTGCCGCAGCCGTGTCGTCGTCCTTCACGTTCGACGTGATCTGCGCTGTAATGCGGGTTTTGAGAGCGTCTATTTCCCCGCCTATTTCCACACGCGTAAGCGGCTTTGACTCGTCGTCGTCCGGGTCGGAGTCGCCCGGTTCGTCGTCGTCCGTAGGCTGCGCTATTCCGTACTTTTCTAAAAATGCCTGAATCTGCGCATTTTTAATCTTTTCCGCCGTCAGCGCGGCTTCTTTTGTCTGCGCTTGGGCTGCGAGCGCCGAGTACGCGCTCTGCAGTTCCTGTGCCGAGGTTATAGCCGCTGTGATCTCCGCCGGGAGCGCGGTTTCGGCTCCGAGCAGGGTCTGCAATGTCAGCAGCGTCTGCTGTATGCCTTCTATAGCCGCGCCTATCGCGCCGGCGTTCGCTTTGGCGGTCAAGGCTACCTCGGCCGCGGCCTCGGGTTCTTTGGCGTCTTCAAGCTGCGCTTCCAGAGCACTGATGTCGTAGCCGTCGGTATTCAGCGCGTCGATGCTCTGGGTCGTTAAATTCGTTATCTGCTCGGCAATAAGCTCAGCCGCCAGACGCGCCGCTTCTTCTGCCGCCAGACGCGCCGCTTCCGCCAGACGCTCCAGCGCCGTCTGCGCCTCGCCTTGAAGCGTCTCGGCTACCGTGTTGCCTGTCGTGAACGCGGTGTGCGCGACGGAGAATCCCAACGTCGCCAGGTCCTTTATTGACACCGTTTTTATTTGCGCCGGGATGTCGAGGGTGTATGTTATATCACCCAAAGGTAAAGATTTGTTCTCCGCCGGTATGGCTACGTCCGCCGTATCGGCCGCCGCGGCGGCAAGGAAAGCGTTGTACAGCGCGGTCAAGCTATCGGCGCTGTAGGCAGCAATAGCCTCGTTCGCGGATTTTATTGTATCAGCGTTTTGAGAATTCTCGGCTTTAGCAAGCTCTACGCCGAGCGTGTGCAGCGCCTTGACGTAAGCGCCCGCGTACAAAAGGTATTCGTACGCCGCCTTGAGCGTGCCTTCGCTCGGATAAACCGTCCCCGTCCCGGAGCTCGACAGATCAAGTATGCCCGGTATGTTAGCCCCAATGGTGGCGGAAACCGTGTTGCCGCTCGACAGGACGCCCGTTCCCGTGTATGTGACAAGCACATCGGTTTTATCGTTTACCGTCGTACTGGCGGGTAAGATTACTTTACCAAAAAGTTTGATTGCCGGCGTGTAAGTCGTATCCTTTGCCGCTCCGTGCGTCAATAAGGCGGTGTACGAGGCGGTAAACAGGCTGCCGTACAGATTCTTGTTGAGGGTGGCAAGGGCGGTCAGTTCGGCGGCGTCTCCGCCGGGCTGCGCCGCAAGCGCGTCTATTTCGCCGAGAAGCGCCGTCACGTCGGGCAGGGTAGGTGCTCCGTCTGCGAGCGCCGCCGCAGGGACAAGCCCGAACAGCAGCGCCAGCGTCAGCATCACCGCCAACGCTTTGCCCGACAGCTTTTTTACGTGTGTTCCAGACATTATGGTACCTTCTTTCCTTCTTATAAACTTTGAACTAAGCTTTGATCCTTTTACCCGATTACCGGACGCGTCCGTCATGCCGGGTCGCGGCCTGTGGTTTCGCAGCGAGAGCAAGGGCGACCACTCCTTTCAAAATTCGCGGTCTGAGGCAAACCGCTGTAAAATAATATATATTTTGCATCCGGATAAAAATGTATACATTATTATCCAAAACACTTGACAAATAAGGAAATGTATGTAACAATGGTCCATCGCAAGCCAAAACCACGGCGCAGCCGCGTTTTGATGCGTCGCGCGCAACGGCCGGATTTTCCCGTCAGGGTGAATTTTAGTGGTCTGCGGGGCCGGGGAAAATAGTATAATATTTTTTTACATTCGTTAAGAAACCGTTCTTGTAACGGTTTCTACTGTATTTGTACACAATATGTGTGATTTTTCACTAAATGGGACCAAAAAGTGTCAAGAAGCGCCGCTTTTGTGGCGCAAAATCTTCCTGTTGATCATGCCTACCGAGTTCATGGTAATATTTACCTATTGATCACGGTTGCCGCATGTCTGGCAAATAATTGTTATCTGGTCATGCCTCTGTGGTGTCCGTGCGGCGTCCCGCCGCTCTTGATTTTCCCCGCCATCTTTGGTATTATGCCTGTATTGGCTGTGTCGGGAGACAATACCGCACAAGCGGCGCAAAAGAGGCGCGGCGGGATTTCAGGGGTCTATAAAGATGTCGGATGTAAAATTCACTCTGCCGTGGACGGACGCCGTTACGGTCTCCGGACAGGCGATAGAAAAATTGGTGGGCGCCGGCGACGGGGACGCGGCGCTGGTGTACTTATACATACTGCGGACGCGCGGCGCCGGATCGATCGAGGAGACGGGCCGGGCGCTCGGTCTCGCGCGCGACGACGTCACGGCCGCAATGACGCGCCTCGACAAGCTCGGACTCATCATGTTCGACACGCGGCGGCGGGAGAGCCGTCAGCGTCCGGAGCCGCCGGCGCCGCCGGCCGGCGACGAGCTGCCGGAATACACGGCGGAGGACGTCAGGCGCGGAGTGAATGGGAGCCCGGCCTTCCGGGAGCTCGTCGATGAGGTGCAAAAGGCGCTGGGCAAGCTGCTGTCCTCGGACGATCTGGCGAGGCTGTACGGCATGTACGACAATCTCGGTCTGCCGCCGGAGGTGATACTGCATCTCGTCAACTACTGCATGGTGTGTTCGCGTACGCGCGAAGGGGCGCCCCGGATGCCCACGATGCGTTACATCGAGAAGGCGGCGTACACGTGGGAGCGCGCCGGCGTGTTCTCACTGGAGAGGGCGGAGGCGCTGATCAAGGAGCTCGAGGCGCGCCGGAGCGCGTCCGCGGAGATACGCGCGGCGCTCGGGATAAAGGATCGCGAGCTGTCCGCGTCAGAGCAGAGGTATGTGGACGGCTGGCTGGCGATGGGCTTCAAGCCAGACGCCGTCTCGATAGCTTACGACAGGACGCTTCTCAATACGGGCAAGCTGGCGTGGAAGTACATGGACTCCATAATAAACAACTGGCACGGCAAGGGACTGCACACCGCCGAGGAGATACAGAGGGGCGACGCGCGGCGGCGCGCGCCGAATAACGCCGAGAAAAACCGGCGTGCGCCGGAACCGGAGGAGCTGCAGCGCATGGCCCGGCTTTTGGGCGATCTGTGAAAGAGCGAGAGACGCGGGGCGGCGCGGCGGAAAAGCGGCTGACCCTGCTTCTGGGGCGCGCGGGTACGGGCAAGACGTCGCGCGTGATGACGGAGATCAAAAATCGTGGGGAGCGCGGCGAGAGCGGACTGTTGCTGCTCGTCCCGGAGCAGTTCTCGCACGACGCGGAGCGGCAGCTCTGCCGGGTGTGCGGCGACTCGCTGAGCATGTACGGGGAGGTCGTCACGTTCACCGGCCTTTGCGCAAAGGTGTTCGCGGAGACGGGCGCCGCCGGCGCGTTCCTCGACGAGGGCGCGCTCATACTGGCGATGTGGCGCGCGTTTGAGTCGGCGCGTCCGATGCTGCGCGCCTATACCAAAATCGGCAGAAGCGCCGACTTCCTCGAACGGTTGACGGCCGCGGCCAGAGAGCTGAAAAACGCGGGTATAACGCCGGATATGCTGGCGTTGGCCGCGGAGGCGGCGTCGGACGTCCTCGCTGGGAAGCTCGGGGATTTGTCGCTCATCATGGGCGCGTACGACGGCGTTATCGGCGCGGAGGGCGATTCGGCGGACAGACTGACGGCGCTCGCGGAGCTTATACCGCAGTGCGGGAGTCTCGCGAACGGATACGTATATGTGGACGGCTTCAGCGATTTTACCGTCTGTGAGCTTGCCGTCGTCGGGGCGCTGCTGGAGCGGTGCGGCGGCGTGACGGTCTGTTTGACGTGCGGCGATCTGCTGGGGGACGAGGCCGTTTTTGAGCTTCCGCGCGCCTCCGCGGCGCGGCTCATGCGTCTCGGGGAGGAAGCCGGCGCGCGCTGTGAGACGGAGCGGCTCCGCCCGGCGCAGGGCGAGACGCGTTCGCCCGCGCTGCGGTATATGGAGAGCCGGCTGTTTCTTCCGCGCGGCGACATGTTTCCGGGGGACGCGTCGGACGATGTCGCGCTCTACGGCGGACTCGCGCCTTACGAGGAGTGCGAGATGGCGGCCGCGGAAGCGCTCAGGCTTGTGCGCGCCGGGTACCGCTGGCGCGACATTGCCGTCGTATCGCGCGACGAGCGTGAGTACGCGCCCCTGTGCGAGAGCGTGTTTGAGCGGTACGGCGTACCCGTATTTACGGGCGGCAGGGCCGACGTTCTGCAAAAACCGCCGGCGGCGCTGATTGCCGCCGCGCTTGAAATCGCCGCGGGCGGCTGGGATTATACGCGCGTATTCCGGTATCTCAAGATGGGACTGACTGGGCTGTCGGCGGAGGATTGCTGTCTGCTGGAAAATTATGTTATAAAGTGGGATTTGAAGGGCGGGCGGAATATGTGGACGCGCGGAGAGGCGTGGACACTGCCCGTCTCCGGCTTCGGGCGCAAGTCGGCGGGAGACGACGAAAAGCTCAAACGCATCGACGCCGTACGCAGACGCGTCGCCGCGCCACTGGACGAGCTTTGCGCGGGTATCGAGGGCGCGCCCGAGTGCGGGGGGAAGCTGGAGGCTCTCGTCGCTTTTCTGGAGCGCATAGGGCTGCCCGGCGCTCTTGAGGAAAAGGCGGCGGAATTCACGCGCCGCGGGAGTCTGCGGCTCGCCTCCGAATACGCGCGGATATGGGAGATAATAAAGCGCGTATGCGAGCAATTCGCGCGTATATTGGGGGATTGCAAAACAGACGGAGCGGAATTTGCGCGGCTGTTCTCGCTCGCGGTCTCGCGCTACGACGTCGGCGTCATACCCGTATCGCTCGATCGCGTCATGGTGGGCGGCATGGACAAGTGCAGGAGACGCAATATCAAGTGCCTCATCGTGCTCGGCGCGTCTGACGGCGGTCTGCCGCGCGCGACCGACGCGGGCGGGATGCTGTCGGACGGCGAGCGAGGCGAGATGGCGGCGCTCGGTCTGGATACGCGCGGCGCCGCGCGCTACAGGATAGCGCGAGAGCTCAACATGATATATGCGTCGCTGACGCTGCCGTCGCGCCGTCTCGTGATGACGTGTCCCGCGACGGACGGGGGACTGCCGTCGCCTGTCGTCACGGAGCTTGCCGACATGTTCGGTCTGCCGGTACTGGAATCGCGCGCGGACACGCGGCTGTCCGAGGCGGAGGGCCCGTGCTGCGAGCTCGCCGCCATGTCTGCGTCGATGCCGGACAGCGTTATGGCGGCGGCGGCGCGCGCGTACCTCCCGGAGACGCCGGAGTACGGCCCGGCGCCGGACGGCGGCGCCGGGAAGGCCGGCGGGGAGAAATTATCCCGCGAGTGCGCGCGGCTGTTATACGGCGGCGAGCCGCGTCTCTCGGCGTCGCGCGTGGACAGGTTCAATTCATGCAAGTTCGCGTTCTTCATGGAGAGCGGTCTGCGGGCGGCGTCGCGCGGGCGCGCGGAGCTTGACGCGCCGACCGCAGGGACGTTTTTACACTACATCTTGGAGAATACGGCGCGCGATATTATGGAGTCGGGCGGTTTTGACGGTATCGACGCGGACGTCTGCTCGAAGCTCACGGCGCGGTACGCGGACGAATACGCAGCGGGCGAGCTCCAGAGCTTCCGCGATAATCCGGGCAGACTCCGGTATCTGTACGGCCGGCTCGTGTCCGAAGCGGAGCGGATCGTCGCGGATACGGCGGATGAGCTCAGGCGCTCCGAATTCCGGCCGGTTGAATTTGAGTACAAATTTTCCAAGCCGATACGCAAGGGCGGCGCCGCGTTTATCCTCAGCGGACTGATAGACAGGGTGGACGTCTGGGAAGCGGGCGGCGGACGCTACGTTCGCGTAGTGGACTACAAGACGGGCAGCAAGGCGTTTGATCTGTCTGATGTGCGGTACGGGCTGAACGCGCAGATGCTCATATATCTGTCCGCACTGCGCGGACGGGACGGCCCGGCGGCGGACGCCATACCGGCGGGCGCGCTCTACGTGCCGGCAAAGGACGCGATACTGTCGGCTGACCGCAACGCGCCGGAGGACGAGCTTAGGAGACTGCGCGCCGAAAAGCTGAGACGCTCGGGTGTGCTGCTTGACGACCCGGACGTGCTGAGCGCGATGGAGAGCGGCGAGCAGAACATATATCTGCCGGTCAAGCGCGGAAGCGACGGCTCGTTTTCCGGCGGGGCGCTGCTCACCGCGCCCGAGCTTGAGAGACTGCTTGGGTATGTGGACGCCGTTCTCGAGCGGACGGCGTCGGACATAATGGACGGTCTGATGGCGCCGGATCCGTACACAAGGGGCGGACAGCGCGGCGCGTGCGAGTTCTGCGACTATCGCGCGGCGTGTCATTTTGACCTGCGCGGCGGCGACAGGGAGAGGTATATTGAAAAAATCAGCGTTGACGATTTCCGACAAATGCTGGGGTGAAAAGGTTGAAACAAGTTCAACCTTTTCATTAAAATCGCGTTTTGCTCGCCGGGACGGGCAACCGCAAAACAGGCGCATTATGACCATGCCTTTTCATGATCGTTTTGTGCCTGAAGTGAGACGAAAGGCATGGTCATAAGAATGAGTGAGGAGCGGCGCGCGTTTGAGCCGACGCGCGAGCAGGCGGAGGCGTCCGGGCTGCGCGGCGGCGCGCTGCTGGTGTCGGCGTCCGCAGGCTCCGGAAAGACGCGGGTGCTCGTGGAGCGGCTGCTGGGATACGTCGCAGAGCCGGACGGGGACGCCGATATAGACGACTTCCTCGTCATAACGTATACGCGCGCGGCGGCGGGCGAGCTGCGCGGCAGAATACTGGGCGAGCTCGCGCGCCGGCGGGCTGAGGACCCCGGAAACGCGAGGCTGGGGCGTCAGGCGGTGCTGTGCCACCGCGCGCAGATAGGCACGATACACGGCTTCTGCGCGGAGCTTTTGAGGGAAAACGCGCACAGGCTGGAGCTGCCGCCCGATTTCCGCGTCGCCGACGAAAACGAGTGCGCGCTTCTCAAAGCGCAAGCGCTCGACGCGGTGTTCGACGCCCGCTGCGACGCCATGTACGCCGGCGGCGCTCCGGCGTCCGCGGACGCCGGGGGCTTCGCGCTGCTCGCCGACATGTTCTTCACAGGCCGCGGCGACAGGAGGCTGAGGGACATCGTGACCGACGTTCACACGCGGCTTCTGAGCCACCCGTATCCCCGCAAATGGGTGTCCGACAGGCTGGAAGAGCTAGAACTGGAGGGCGTTTCCGACGCGGCGCGGACGGTCTGGGGAGAGGTGGTAATGCGCGACGCGCGGCGCGCGGCGCTGCACTGGCTTGCTGTGATGCGCAGGCTGGCGGACGAGGCGGAGTTATACCCGGACTTCCAAAAGGCGTATGGCAGGAGCGTCGCCGTGACCGTCGGCGGGCTAGAGAGCTTTCTGGCGGCGCTGGATCACGGCTGGGACGCGGCTCGCGCGCTCGCGCGCGTAGAGTTCCCGCAAGCGCGCGTATCCGGTTATGACGACCTCAAGGAGGCGCGGACGAGGTGCGCCAAGGGCATGAAGAAGGTCGCCGGGATGTTTGAGTACGGCTCGGCGGAGCTGCTCGACGATATGCGCGCGATCGCGCCCGTCATATCGGAGCTTCTGCGGCTGACGCTGGACTTCGACGCCGCGTACGCGGCGCGCAAGCGCGAGCGCGGGCTGATAGATTTCTCGGATCAGGAGCACATGGCCTGCGAGTTGCTCGTTGACGCGGGCACGGGACATCCCACGGCGATAGCGCTCGCGGCGCGTGACCGCTTCCGCGAGATACTGATAGACGAATATCAGGACGTCAACGCCGTGCAGGAGCTCATTTTTCGCGCCGTGTCGCGCGACGGGCGCAACGTATTTATGGTCGGGGATGTGCGACAGTCGATATACGGTTTCCGGCTGGCCGATCCCACGATATTTCTGAAAAAATACAGGGAGTACGCGGAGCCCGAGTCGGCGCCGGACGGCGGAAGACGCGTAGTGCTGGCGGAAAATTTCAGGTCGCGGGCGGGCATACTGGACGCCGTAAACTATGTGTTTGAAAATATAATGTCCGAGGAGTTCGGCGGCATGGCATATACGGAGAGGGAATTTCTGCGCGCCGGACGCGCGGAGGACACCGCCGCCGTGGAGCCGCCCGTAGAGCTTGACATTCTGGATATGGACGCCGCCTCCGCGCCCGAGGACGCGTCCGAGAGTCTCAAAGCCGTCGAAGCGGAGGCGGAGCACGTCGCCCGCAGGATCGGGGAGCTCATGCGCGCGGCGCCGTTCATCCCGGACGGGTACGGCGGACTGCGCGCGGCGGACTGCGCGGACTTCGCGATTCTGCTCAGATCCGTCCGAAACAAGGCGGTCTACTATTACAGGGCGCTGGAGAGACACGGCATACCCGCGGAGCTGCCGGGCGGCGAGGGCTTCTTTGATACATTGGAAATAAAGATCGCGATGTCGCTACTGCACGTCATAGACAACCCCATGCAGGATATACCGCTGATATCCGCGCTGCGCAGTCCCTCATACGGCTTTACCGCCGACGAGCTTGCGCGGATACGCGCCGCCGCGCCGGAGGGCGACTTCTATTCGGCGCTCAGGGCGGCGGCGCTGACGGACGAAAAATGCGGCGCGTTCACGGCGGAGCTTGACGCATTGCGCGCGGCGGCGCCCGACATGCCCGCCGACAGATTTATTTTTCATGTGTACAATGTGACGGGGCTTCCGGCCAGAATGGCGGCTCTGCGCGGGGGCGCGCGCAGACGCGATAATCTCATGCTGCTGGCAGAATACGCGCGCAAATTCGAGGCGAACGGGTACAAGGGGCTGTTCGGTTTCGTCTCGTATATGCGCCGGCTCGCCGAGAGCGGGAGGGAGCCGGGGGAGAGACGCGAGGCGACGGCGGTTGGCGGCGCGGTGCGCGTTATGAGCGTACACAAGTCAAAGGGGCTTGAGTTTCCCGTCGTGTTTCTCGCCGACACCGCGAAAAAGTTCAACAGGGAGAGCGCGAGAGCGCCGGCGATGGTACATTCCCGCCTCGGCATCGGCGTCAAACGGCGCGACGCGGCGCGGCGCATCGAGTACCAGACGCTCGCGCGTGCCGCGATAGGGAGCGCGCTAACGTCGGAGATGATGTCGGAGGAATTGCGGGTATTGTACGTCGCCATGACGCGCGCGCGGGAGAAACTCGTTATCGTCAGTACGCAGAGACAGGCGGGACGGTATCTGGAGAAGCTGTCGCGATACGCGTCGCGCCCGGTACACGCACAGACGCTCATGGATTCGCCGGGCGTGTCGGATTGGATACTGCTCGCCGCGCTGACGCGTCCGGAGGCGGCGCGGCTCGTGGACGGGGCGGGCTCGCTCCCGCTTCCTCCGGACGCGTGGGACATGCGTCTGTACGACGCGCCGGGCCCGGACATGTTACCGTCCGGCGCGCCGCCCGACGCACGGGCGGGCACGGAGGCGGGCGTCGGCGCGGCGGCGCTCGACGGAAGTATAGAGGAGTTGGGGCGGCGCTTTGCGTTTGTCTACCCGTGGCGGGCTTCCGAGGAGCTCCCGTCAAAGCTGACGGTCACGGAGCTCAAGGGCAGGGCGTCGGACGGGGAGGCCGCCCGGGATGCGCAGATGTACATCAGGGAGCGCAGGGCGGACTTTATCCTGCCCGAAATACGGAGCGGTGAGGGCGGCTTGACCGGCGCGGAGCGCGGCACCGCCGTACACCTCATTATGCAGCACGCCGATTACGGAAAATGCTCCGGCCCCGAGGGCGTAAAAGCCGAGATAGACAGGCTCATAGACGCGCGTCTCATAACTGCGGAGCAGGGGGCGGCCGCGGATGTACTCGCCATTTCCGCGTTTTTCACCTCCGCGACAGGCGCGGAGCTCCGGGCCGCGGACAGGGTTTTCAGGGAATTCAAGTTCTCGCTGCTGACTCCGGCGCCGGAATTTTTCCCGGGCGGAGACGGGGAGATACTGTTTCAGGGCATAGTGGACTGCGCGTATGTGAAGAACGGGGAGATAACCGTAGTAGACTTCAAGACCGACCGCGTGACGGAGGAGACGGCGGGGGCGGCGGCGGAGCGCTACTCGCGGCAGCTTGGGCACTACGCCGCGGCGCTCACGCGCGTGACAGGCCTGCCCGTCTCGCGCAAGCTCATATACTTCTTCGCGCTCGGGCGTTTTTGGGAGATTGAGGCGTGAAGCGCCGCGCCGGGCGATGGAAGTCCGTCCGGTGAAACCGCCGGGCGCAGTCATTATTTCACAACTTGTCCCATATAGTATTAAGACGGAGGCGCTGTACGCCGCCGCCTTAATACTGAGGGGTGATATGTTTGAAGAAGCGCGGCGCGCCGGCGGTTTCCGGCGCTGTGTACGGCAAGTATTCGGGAATAGCGCTGTGCGCGTCGCTTTTTGTGTGCGGCTGCTTCATGGGAGCGTCGGCGGCGGGCGCGCTTACGCATGAAAGTCTGGTGGAATATCTGTCCGGGTTGAGCTTGACGGACGAAATCGGCGCGGTTTCGGCGGCCGTATATTTTTCGAGGCTGCTGTCCGCGTGCAAATATCATATCGCGGCTGTATTTTTCGGGTTTTGCGTCGTAGGCGTCGCCTGCATACCCGTACTTGCGGCGGTGCGCGGCTTCTTCCTCTGCTTTACCGTATCCGCGCTCACGCGCATATACGGTGTGGACGGCGTTCCGCTGACGCTCGCCATGTTCGCCACCTGCGTCACAATAACGATCCCGTGCTTTTTCGTTCTCTCCGCGCAGTCGTTCTCGTCTTCATTGGCGCTGCTGCGGACGGTCGCCCGCGGCGGCGCGCGCGGACAGTCGCCGTATGGCGCGCGTTTTTTCTCGCGGTGTGCGGTGTGCGTTCCGGCTCTGGCGGCGTCCGCATTGATCGACACTCTGCTGCTGCCGCGCGTGATCCGCTTCGTCCTCGCGGACTTCGCTAAGCTCGCTTCCGGCTGAAGCCGAAAGCGAGCCCGCTCCGTCGCTCGTCCTCTCCAAAACGCAACCGCTTCGCCGGGTTGCGTTTTGGGTAACGCGAACGCTCGCTCGCTGCGATGCGTCCTCCCCTACGCACGATATTTTGTTACCAAATTGTAACTACTTTTCGTCGGATGTGTGTTACACTAGACCATATCTGGAGAAATATTGGCGAAATATCGAAGAAATATCGGCGTAGCCGTCGGAAGGTGGTGACTTATTTTAACAATGACTTCAGTAAAATTCGTGCCGTATGAGATGAAGACCAGCGTAATATCCGTTTATTCCTATGAGGATAAGGTACTTCGAGGCGCAATAACAAACCCGTATTTTGAGCAGCCTGTCGTCTTCGACAACGCCATCCAACTAATTTTGCTTGTTGACGAATTGCAGGACGCGATCAATTTCCCACTTGAGAGCACCAGAACGCGCAGCTTCGCGACGACGGAGGGGGCAAAGCTCGCAATAACCAGAAAGGCGGCGCCCGTGGCCGACGTGACGGGCCGTCCGCTCGCCTCGTTCAAGCTGAATATCATGTTTCGACAGAATTCGAGCTGGCAGGGTGGTCTTGTGTGGATTGAGGGCAACGCCGAATCTCAGTTCAGAAGCCTTCTTGAGCTCATAATGCTGCTCGACGGCGCGCTGACTGATGTGCTTACGGACAAGTTATCCAAACAGGCATGACGCGGCGGCGGCGGGCCGCCCAAAAATGAATTCACTGTGGCGGGTTGTGTGATGAAACAGCCCGGCAAATATGGAGTGTGCTTTGAAACGCTTTTTTGGCCAATCAAGGCGCATTTTGTTTGCTGTTTTCAGGTGTGGCCGCTTTACGTCATTCCCGCCGCGATTTCGTCGTCTCAATTGCGCCGGTGAAACGGGAGCGTAAAAGCTCCGTGTCCGTAGCGTATCGCTCTTTGAGCGCGCGCGCTATTTCCATCGCGCGCAGTATGCGCGCGCGCGCCGGCTGCAGCCGCGTTATCGCTGCCAAACCGCCGCTTTACGTCCGCGAGCGACGCTTCCAGCGAAACTATCCCGTCACGGCGGCACAGCTTGTCCGCCAGGTAGACGAGCGACGTCTCGTCTATCGCGTCATTATCCGGCGGCAAATCCATGTGCCCCCCCGTGACGACGGCCGCGTCGGGGTATCCGAGCGAGAGGAGCAGCAGCATCCCCGCCCTGTCGTGCTCCGGCTGTCCGCGGCATATATCGTGCAGCAATCCCGCGGATCGCAGTAATCCTATATCAACCCCGGCGCCCGACCTGTTTGCGCTCTCCGCCAGTATGCACGCGAGCTCCGCCACCTCCCGGCAATGTCGCACGACGTCCCCGCCCGCCGCGCGGCTCTCCAGCAACGCGAGCGACTCTCTCTCGTCAGGATACGTCGGAAGGCCGAGAATACGCAGCAGACGGGCGTAATCCGCAGGAGTATCCATATCCGCGGACGCTCCCGGGTCGTTCACGTGTATTTCCAGACGCCGAAAGCCCGCCAGATACGCGCGCATCCCGCCTGCGCCGTCAAAGTCCTCTATCCCATCCAGCAAATAGGTGGGAATCAGCGGGGGATGGCCCGCCCTGCCGCAGTACAGCGGGAGGACGACCGCGCTCTCGCCCGGGGTAATCGCGGATATAAGCCGTCCGAGCGTATCGACGCTGACGGCACAGCAATCGACGGGCAACAGAAAAAAAGCTTCCGCGTCGCGCGGAAGCGCACGCGCGCCGGCGAGTATGGACGACATCATCCCCTCGTCATGGCGCGCGTTATACACAATATGCACATCATGCCCGCAGCGGCGGAGCTCCGCCTCGACCTCCGCTCCGCGATAACCTGTCACCACCGTCACATGCCGGACGCCCGCCCGTTCCGCCAGGTCTACGGCGCGCGAGACGGCGCTCCGCTCTCCCACGGGCAGCAACGGCTTGAATGCGGTCATTCTGGAGGAATATCCCGCGGCAAGAATAACGGCGGCGAGCTTCACGGTCAACAGTCTGTCGCTACTGCCGGGCGGCGGGCTACTTTACTTCGACGGTGGCGCCGACGGCATCGAGCTTCGCCTTGATTTCCGCCGCCTCGTCCTTGCCTATCGCTTCCTTGATCTTCGCCGGAACGCCCTCGACAAGCGCCTTGGCCTCCGCCAGTCCCAGCCCCGTTATGGCCCGCACTTCCTTGATCACCTTGATTTTCTCGCCGCCGAAGCTCGTCATTACGACGTCGAATTCCGTCTGCTCCTCCGCGGCCGCATCCGCGCCCGCGGCCGCCCCCGCTGCGGCGGGCGCCGCCATGGACGCCGCCGATACGCCGAACTCATCTTCAAGCGCGTGTACCAGCTTGGATAGCTCTATGACTGTCAATGCCTTGACATCTTCGATCAGAGCGGCTATTTTTTCACTTGCCATTATTTTATTTACCTCCGTTTTATTACTTATTTCAGACCTCGGCGTCCTCGCCGGGCGCCTCTATTGGGTCACCACCGGACGCCTCTATTGGGTTCTCGCCGGACGCCTCTGCCGCGTCCCCGCAGGGCGCCTCTACCGCGTCTTCGCCGGACGCCTCTATTGGATTCTCGTCGGGCGCCTCTACCGCGTCCCCGCCGGACGCCTCTGTTGTCCCGGGCTCTGCAATCCCGCCGTCGCCACGCTTCTCCGCAATCGCCTTTATGACCGCCGCGAACGTCGAGATCGGCGCAAGCATCGTGCCAAGCAGTTGAGCTCTCAGTATCGGCAGGGGTGGAATGGCGGCCAGCGCGTTCACCTCGTCTGCGGACAGCACCTTCCCGTCCATAAAGCCGCCCTTGATGAAGAAATGGTTCTCAAATTTTGACGCGTACTCCTTGACGAGACGCGCGGGCGCTACTACGTCGGAAGCGCTCACAGCGAGCGATGTAGTGCCGTTCAACACGGAATCAAGCTCGTCGTAACCCACGTTTTTTATGGCGAACCTCATCAGCGTGTTCTTGACGACGGCGTAGTCCACATTTTCGGCGCGCATCCGCGCCCGCATCTCCGTGTCCTCCGCGACGGAAGTTCCCGAGTAATCCACGAGCACTCCGGCGGCGCTTCTGAGCTTCTCCGTCAGCGCTTGCACGACGACTTTTTTCGCGTTTAGCGTCTGTTCATTCGGCATGTATTTTTCACCTCCTATCGTAATAGTACTCCGCTCGAAAAGTCTAATCCTTACGGCAAAGCCGCTCGGGACTTTTCTCGCTCATAAGCGCATGTTTCTCGCCGCCTATGGCGGCAACCGAAACATTTGCGCGCTATTAATTCGG
>JAISXU010000050.1 GCA_031270395.1 Oscillospiraceae bacterium | reverse complement strand
CCCAACGAAGTGGGTTCGTTTCGGAGAGGACGAACGACGGAGCGGGCGAGGAGCGGAGTATACGACGCTCCGAGCTTAGCGCAGTCCGTGAGGACGACGCGGCGAGAAACATGCGCATATGAGCGAGAAAAGTCCCGAGCGGCTTTGCCGTAAGGATAAGACTTTTCGAGCGGATTATTATCTCCGCGGTGCTCGCCGGGATGGGGAGATTTGCCGCCTGACGGGAGGGACGGACGTGCCACGAGGGAAAAGAAACGCCGGGAACAGAAATAAGAGAGGTTACGGCGTCGCGTCGCGGGCGCTGGATCTGTTTGATATACCGCTCGAGCTCGCGCCCGGCGTATCTAAGCTGACGGTTACGGGGGACTCCACGGTATATGTGGAGCGGCACCGGGGGCTTGTAGAGTACGACGACGGCGTGATCGCCGTAAAAACGGGCGGCGGGATAACAAGATTTTACGGCGAGGGCCTCTCGCTGACGGCCATGAGCGGCGACGAGCTGCTCATAAGGGGCGGTCTTGAGCGAATAGAATTTAAGTTTTAAGAGGTGATGGTTCCGTGCCGAGCGCGTCGGAGGGGCTTCGGGGCGGCGTGCCCGTCGAAATCGAGTGTCCGTATCCGGAACGGCTTCTGAGTGACTGCGCAAGACGCGGCATCGTGTTCCGCAATCTCGCGCGGAATTCTTCCATATCGTTCAAGGCGGAGATGAGCGCGCGCGACGTCCGCAGACTGCGCGTTCTGTCGGGGAGCGGAGAATTCAGCATGTCGGCGGGCCGGGGCAAAGGCGCGCCGGCGTTCCTGCGCGCCGCGCGCAGACGGCTTCTGCCGGTGGCTCTGCTCGCCGTTTTGTTTCTGGCTATCAGGGCGTCCGCCCTGTTTGTATGGGAGATAGAGGTCAGCGGGAACGTGCAGACGCCGACGTACGTCATTTTGGGCGCGCTGCGCGAGTACGGCTTCGGTTACGGGACATTCGGCCCGTCAGTAGCGTCGGAGGCGCTCGCGGATTCGATGATACTCGACATTCCGCGACTGCGGTGGTTTGCCGTCAATATCAGGGGCAGCCACGCCGACGTCCTCGTGCGCGAACGCGTCGACAGGCCGGAGCTCGCCGATACGCGCGCGCCGGCTGTGGTGTGCGCGTCAAAGGGCGGACTCATAATAAAAATGAGCGTACTTGAGGGGGCGCCGGTCAGCGCGGTGGGCGATGTCGCGGCGGCGGGCGACATACTTGTGACAGGCGCCGTGCGCGGACGACGCGCCGCCGCGCGCGCCGAGATTTGGGCGCGCACGTGGTACGAGCTGGCGGCGACCGCGCCGGACATATCCGAAAAACGGTACACGGGGGCGGTAAAGTCCGTGCGATACGCTATTATCGCGGGAAAGAAAATAAATTTATCGAAAAACAGTGGAATTGAGTGGGACAATTATGATAAAATTGTCTCGGAACGGACTTTGAGACTTCCGACGGGCGAAGCCCTGCCGTTTGCGCTCGTGACGGAGCGCTGCGCCGAATATGTGCTGTCGCCGGAGCCGGACGGGAACGCAATACCGGAGGATGCACTCCGGAAGGCGCTGATGAGCAGACTGCGGGGACTAATCGGCGGCGGAGAGATACGCGCCGCCGCGTTTGAGACGGCGAAGACGGGAGGCGGAACCGTTGTGACGCTGCGGGCGGAATGTATCGAGAGGATAGACGCGCGGCGCCCAATGCTCGCGTCGGAAACAGGATGAAACGCCGGTGCGAGGTGTGGCGCCGCCGGAATTGGGGGGATGACTGCGGAGATGGCGGAAAAAACCGTAAGCGTGGACAGGCTGGAGAGCGTCATAAGCGTATTCGGCTCGTTTGACGAGAATCTGAGGCTTATTGAGAGCGAGCTGAACGTGAAAATCACGGACAGAAATTCGGAACTGAATCTGACCGGCGGCGAGGAGGAGGTCGCTCTCGCAGAGAAGGCTATCGAAGGACTGCTGACTCTGGTGGCAAAGGGCGAAACCATAGACTCGCGCGGCGTCAGATACGTGTTGAGTCTTATAAGAGACGGACGCGGCGGCGAGATTGGAAAACTGCTCACCGACGTCATTTGCATAACGGCGAAGGGGAAGCCGATCAAGGCGAAGACGCTCGGGCAAAAGGAGTACGTGGGGGCGATAAAAGCAAATACCGTCACGCTGGGCGCGGGGCCGGCGGGAACGGGCAAGACGTATCTCGCCGTGGCCGCCGCGGTCGCCGCGTTCCGCGAAAAATCGGTCAACAGGATTATTTTGACGCGTCCCGCGGTTGAGGCGGGGGAGAGACTGGGTTTTTTGCCGGGAGACATGCAGAGCAAGGTGGATCCGTACCTGCGCCCGCTGTACGACGCGCTCTTTGAAATGCTGGGCGCCGAGTCGTACAACAAATGCCTTGAGAGGGGAACTATCGAGGTCGCGCCGCTCGCGTATATGCGGGGGCGCACGCTCGACGACTCGTTCATCATTCTCGACGAGGCGCAGAATACGTCGCGCGAGCAGATGAAGATGTTTCTGACGCGTCTGGGCTTTGGCTCAAGGATGGTCATCACCGGCGACATCACGCAGATAGACCTGCCGCCCGACAAGGTGAGCGGTATGCGGGACGCTATGCGCGTGCTGGAGGGCGTCGACGATGTGGCAATCTGCCGCCTCACCGGAGCGGACGTCGTGCGTCACGCGCTCGTTCAGAGAATTGTCGAGGCGTATGAAAAAAGACGCCCGGAGCCTCCGGAAAAGGGCGGGAGATCGAAGGCGTCGCGTTCGGGAGCGCGCGCGCCCGCAAAGAGGGGCGGGCAGCCGCAATTATGAGACACAGGATAAATTGCAGACACTCGGCGGGACTTGGCGAGCGGCTTGATATATCGCTCATCAGACGCGCAGCCCGGGCCGCGCTCCGCGCGGAGCGCGTGGGCACGCCATGCGAGATATTTGTCCTCATCGCGGACGACGCGCGCATCAGAGAGCTCAACCGCAAGCACCGCGGCGTGGATTCCGCCACCGACGTGCTGTCGTTTCCTCAGCAGGAGCTGACGCCGGGACGCTTAAATCCGCCGGAGCTGGACATTGCGGCAAATGGCGGCGTGCTCCCGCTGGGCGATGTCGTCGTGTCGTCGGAGCGCGTGGCGGCGCAGGCGCTTGAATTCGGCCACACGACGCGGCGCGAGACGGCGTATCTCATCGTCCACTCCGTACTGCATCTGCTCGGGTATGACCATACGGACGAGGGGGCGGACAAACGGATTATGAGGGATCGGGAAAAAGAGATCATGTCGGAAATCAACGCGGAAGAACGCGTGTAAAGGAGTCATTAAGTGAATACTGAAACCGCTGTAATAACGCTCGCCGGACGCCCGAACGCCGGCAAGTCCACGCTGATAAACGCGCTGA
This sequence comes from Oscillospiraceae bacterium, assembly GCA_031270395.1. Classification (GTDB taxonomy): domain Bacteria; phylum Bacillota; class Clostridia; order Oscillospirales; family Oscillospiraceae; genus JAISBX01. The sequence continues at coordinate 17,041 of JAISXU010000050.1, read as the reverse complement.
CGGGCGAGAAAATCGCGATCGTCACAAATAAACCGCAGACGACGCGCGGACGTATATTCGGCGTCGTAAACCGGGGAGAGAAGCAGCTCGTGTTCGCCGATACTCCCGGTTTCCACAGGGCGAGGACGCGGCTTGACGACCGCATGGCGGACGTGGTGCGGCGCAGCATGGACGGCGTGGACGCCGCGGCGCTTATAGTCGAACCCGTCGCGTCCGTAGGCGAGGCGGAACGGGAGCTGCTCGCGCATATCGCCTCGGAGAATATCCCGGCGCTGCTGATAATAAACAAGATAGACACGGTAAAGAAGGAGTCGCTTCTCGGCGTCATAGCGGCGTACTCGGATTATTACGAATTTGACTCAATAATTCCCATATCAGCTAAGTATGGAGACGGCTTGGACAAGCTGCTCACGATATTTGAGGGGTATGCCACGGCGGGGCCGAAGCTGTTTCCGGAGGGCATGGTAACGGATCAGCCCGACAGCGTACTCGCCGCGGAGCTGGTGCGCGAGAAGCTGCTGTTTTGCCTTGAACACGAGGTGCCTCACGGGACGGCGGTCGAGATTACAAAATTTTCACGGCGTGACGACGGGATAATCGACGTGGCCGCGACGATCTACTGTGAAAAAGAGAGCCACAAGGCGATAATAATCGGGAAAAATGGTAAAATGTTGAAAAAGATCGGAGCTCTTGCGCGCGCGGACATCGAGAGCTTTATGGGCGCAAAGGTGTTTTTGCAAACATGGGTGCGCGTTAAAGAGGGCTGGCGCGACGACGGCGCGCTTGTCAGGGAACTCGGTCATCCAACCGCATAGCGGGACAAGCTCACACGGTTTTCCAGTAGTCAACAAAAAAAGACAAAACTTTCCGTTGATATTTTCGCCCCGCGTGATGTAAAATACCTCTGTAACAATTACTATCACAAAGGCGGGAGCATAATATGCATGCGCTCCGGGGAGACTCGCGGCGTCGCATCCAACGCCTTTTAGCCGGAGGTGGGGCGAAATGATGACGCAGACGGATTACTGGAGACTGTTTGAGGAGACGGGAGATATAGGTTATTATCTCGTATACAAATATTACGCGGGCAACGTCGAGTCCGGGGCGCCGGCTTCCGCGTCGTCGCACATCCCCGCGGCGGGGGATTTGACGGATACCTCCGGCAACAAGGCCACGTAGCGGCGCATCCGACTGATATCCCTCCGTCAGACAGAATTATTGCGGGCCGGTTGATATGTTTATAAATACAAAGGGGCTTGTACTCAGAGAGGCGAGCTACAGGGATTCGAGTAAAATATTGACTATCCTCACGTCGGACGAGGGCAAGCTGACCGCCTCTGTCCGCGGCGCGAAGCGGAAGAACAGCAGACTGGCGCCGTGCGCGCAACCGCTGGCGTTCTCCGATATGACGCTTCTGAAAAATCGCGACAGATGGACGCTGACGGAGGCGCAGGGCATTGAGTTTTTCACGGGTCTCTGCGAGGATATAACGCTGCTCGCGCTCGGGACGTATATCGCGGAGCTGCTTGAGGCCGTTTCCGATGAGGACAGCCCCGTCGGGGGGATACTGCCGCTCGGACTCAACGCGCTGTACGTTCTGAGCGAGGGAAAGAGAGCGCCCGAGCTCGTAAAGGCCGCCTTCGAGCTGCGACTCATGTGTCTGGCGGGCTTTGCGCCCTCCCTGGACGCGTGTCCCGTCTGCGGATCCCGCGACGTCGCGGCGCCGCAGCTCGATGTCGTGGGCGGCGCCGCGCTCTGCGGCGGCTGTCGAAGCCGGCGGTACGACGCCGGTGGGGAGTACGCGGAGCTTGACGCGCAGTCGCTTCAGGCGGCCAGATACATAACGCGCTGCGAGCCAAAGCGCGTCTTCTCGTTCGCGCTTGACGGAGAGTCACTCCGCAAGCTCGCGGACGCCGTCGAGAGATACGCGCTCACACATCTGGGCAGAGGCTTCAAATCGCTTGACTATTACAAAAAATTCGACACGCGAGGTATTTTATCTATATGACGCTATACGAAAAATCGCTGCGAATATTAGAGCTCCCGGCGGTTCTCGGTATGCTCGCGGACGAGGCGGTCGCCGAGTCGGCAAAGGAAACCGCCCGGGCGCTCACCGTATGCGGCGATATGCACGAGGCGCAGGAGCGCCTTGACGAGACCACGGCGGCAAAAATCATGGCGGACGAAAACGGCTGGCCGCCCTTTGCAGCCGTGCGCGACGTGCGCGGAAGCGTCAGGCGGGCGGATATGGGGGGGACGCTGGGAACCGCGGAGCTGCTTGACGTCGCCACGCTGCTGCGGGTCTGCTCCGCGGCGGCGTCATACGCCGGCAGACGGGACGGAGACGCGGACGCGAGCGCCGTATCGCGACTATTTTTGGCGATCCGGACGAATAAACCTCTGGAGAGAAAAATCTCCGCCGCGATAGCCGGGCCGGATGAAATATCCGATACGGCCAGCGCCGCGCTCGCCGACATCCGCCGGCGCATGAGGGCGACGGAGGAGAGGATACGCGCCGTCCTGAACAGGATAATATCATCCCAGACATACGCTCCGGCGCTGCAAGAGGCGCTCATCACCTCGCGCAACGGCAGATACGTCGTGCCCGTCAAATCGGAGCGAAAATCGTCGGTACCCGGGCTTGTACACGACGTATCGTCTACCGGAGCGACGCTTTTCATCGAACCCGCGCCCGTCGTGGAAGCCAACAACGAGCTTAGGGAGATGGCCGCCGACGAGAAACGCGAGATCGAGAGGATACTCGCCGAGCTGTCGGCGGACTGCGCCGCGTGCGGCGACGACCTGATCTCTGACTTTGAATACATAACGGAGCTCGACTTTATATTCGCGAAGGCGAAGCTGTCGTATAAGCTCAAGGCGTCGGCGCCGGAGCTGTCGGAGCGCGGCGCGGTGAAGCTGCTGCGCGCGCGTCACCCGCTGCTTCCCGCCGGAAGCGCTGTTCCGATTGACCTTCAGATCGGCGCCGAGTATAACGCCGTAGTCATAACGGGGCCGAATACGGGGGGCAAGACCGTCGCGCTGAAGACGCTCGGCCTGCTCTGCGCTATGGCGATGTGCGGACTGCACATTCCTGCCGGCGCGGGGAGCGCGGTTCCGGCGTACCGCCGGATACTGGCCGATATAGGCGACGAGCAGTCGATAGAGCAGTCGCTCTCCACGTTTTCATCGCACATGACGAATATAGTGAGTATTCTAGGGGCGCGCGGCTCCGACACTCTCATGCTTTTCGACGAATTGGGCGCGGGCACCGACCCGTCCGAGGGCGCGGCGCTGGCGGTTTCGATAATCGAGTACGCCCGCGCCTCCGGCGCGGCGGTCGCCGCCACGACGCACTATTCCGAGCTGAAGACGTATGCGCTCACAAGTCCCGGCGTGGTGAACGCGTCGTGCGAATTTGATGTGGAGACGCTGCGCCCGACGTACAGACTGCTGATGGGAGTGCCGGGCAAGAGCAACGCGTTTGCCATATCGCGCCGGCTCGGGCTGCCGGAGGAGGTGCTGGAGGACGCCGCGCGGCGCGTTGACGCCGCGGACGCCTCGCTTGAGGACGTGCTCGGAGAACTGGAAGCGCAGCGCCGCCGCACGCGCGAGGAGCTCGAGGAGGCGGAGAGAGCGCTTGAGACGGCGCGCGCCGACGCGGCGCGCGCGGCGGGGTATCTCGCCGAAATACGCCGGGAGCGCGATAAGGCGGAGGCTGCCGCGAGACGGGAGGCGGGCGCGATACTCGGCGGAGCGCGCGCCGCCGCCGCGGAGGTGATGGAGCGGCTCGACAGGCTGCGCGCGGAGATACAAAACGAGAACAATATCCAAACGCTCAACAGGGCGAAGGCCGATATTTTCAGAAAACTCAACGAGGCGGACGCCGCGCCGGAGAGCGCGAGTGAGGCGCCGGAACCGCCGGAATCGTGGGAGGCGGACGGAACCGGACGGGCGATCGTCCCGGGCGATACCGTCATGCTGAGCTCGCTCGGCGCGCGCGCCGTTGTGGAGGACGTCGGACAGGACGGACTGATGACGCTTCGCGCCGGCGCCGTAAAAATAACGGCTCGCCCGGGCGACGTGACACTGACCAAAGCCAAAGCCAAAGACAAGGCGCCCCGCGCGCGGCGCGGCGCGGCCCAACGCGGGACGGAGGCGCCCGCGGAAGCCATCTCCGGCGCGCGGGTGGGGCCGGAGCTCGATCTGCGCGGTATGGCGTCCGACGAGGCGGCGGACGCGCTGGAGCGCTATCTCGACGACGCCGTGATGTCAAGGCTGGAGACGGTGACGGTGATACACGGCAAGGGCACGGGCGCGCTGCGCCGCGCCGTGCATGAACGGCTCAGGCGCTCGCCGGGCGTCGCGTCGTTCCGGTTGGGGCGCTACGGCGAGGGGGAGACGGGCGTCACGGTGGTGAGTATGCGCTTGAATTGACCCTGTCGTCGCAAACGCGCCGCGGCGGACGTGGGACGCCGCGGCAAAATCACCCGTGCGCAAGACCCCGACGAATCCCCGGCGAATGATTTCGTTTACACTTGTTTTTCGACCCGCCATACCGTATACTGTACCGGCAGTAGGATGCGGGTCGTAATGACGTCGGACAATGTGAGGACGATCTATCACGATGAACTGAGGAAAACGGTTCGTGACAAAATACATAATCAAGCGAATACTGATGATCATCCCGATCGTTCTTGGCGTTATTCTTATTCTGTTCGTTTTGCTGTACTTTCTTGCGGGCTCGAGTATAAGACAGATGCCGATATTCGGGGGCGGCGACGCTCTGGATAAGATATTCACTTTTTTTGGCGCCGATGATAATTTTATCACAAAGTATATCCGCTATTGCTACAACATCCTTTTCAAGCTTGACTTCGGGCGGGCGGGCGACATCGGCTTCAACGTGACCCGCGAGCTCAAATACCGGATACGCAATACGCTGCTTCTCTTGGGGAGCGGCGTCGGCGCCACGCTGCTTATCGGTATTCCGGCCGGCGCATACGCCGCGATACATAAGAACCGCATAGGCGACCGTGTCATCAACCTTGTTACTCTGCTATTCTCCTCTATCCCCAACTTTTCGGTAGCGTTTTTCCTCACTCTCTTCTTTGCCGTGTATCTGAGGATTTTGCCGGTGCTGATCAGCTACACATCCCCAAAGGCGTTCATCATGCCCGCGCTCACTATCGCGCTCGGCGGCGTCGCGTCGATTGCGCGCATGACGAGGGCGAGTATGCTCGAAACGCTTGAGCAGCCCTATATTATCGCGCTGCGTTCAAAGGGTCTGCGTGAGGCCGACGTCGTCTACCGGCACGCGATGAAAAACGCTCTTGTCCCGATAGTCTCCGCTCTCGGCGGGCTTGTATCCCAGCTCCTTCTCGGGACGCTTGTCGTCGAGCACTTTTTCAGCGTTCCGGGACTCGGGTCGCTCATGATGACCTCGGTGGGCATGAGGGACCACAACACGATACTCGGCTGCGCCGCAATTCTGACTATTATCCTGACGGTCACAAATATAATTACCGACATACTGTACGCGTTTATCAACCCGCAGATAAGATTGCTTTACGCGGGGAAAAGAGCTGCGTACCGGGAAAAGGGGAGGCGGAATGAAGACGAGAACGGCTGATAACGCCAACAGCGCCGCAGGCTTGCGCCCGGCGGCGCCGAGCAGCATTTGGGGCGACTTCTTACGAAAGCTGTGTAAAAACAAGACCGCCGTCGCCGGCTTTATCGTATTCGTATCCGTCTGCGCCGCCTGCGCCCTCGCCCCGTATTTAACCAAATGGGATTATCACACCTTAGACACGGAAAATGTCTTTGCACCGCCGTCGCGCGAGCACCTTCTCGGCACCGAATATCTCGGCAGGGACATACTTGCGCGGCTTCTCTACGGCGGCAGGGTCACGCTGAGAATCACTCTTGTCTCCACCTCTCTGGCCGCTGTAATCGGCTGTCTGATCGGGCTCGCGGCGGGGTATTTCAGGGGCCGCGCCGACTTTTTTATCTCGCACCTTTTGGACATTCTCGCGTCCATCCCCGTGTTCCTGCTGATAATAGTCACGGAGACGGCGTTCGGCTGGGGGCGCGGCAACTTTATGTATGCGATGGCAGTGGCCGCCGTCCCGCAATTCGCAAGACTCGTCCGCGCGTCCGTCATGAACATAATAAGCTGCACGTATATAGAAGCCGCGCGGGCGCTGGGAGTCCGACATTCCAAAATAATCCTCAGACATATACTGCACAATATAGCCCCGCCGCTGATAATACGCTTTACAAGCGGCGTCGCGGAAGCGCTGATCATCTGTACGATCATGGGGTATCTCGGCGTCGGTATAAATCCTCCGACGCCGGAATGGGGCGCGCTCGCGTTCGTAAGCAAGTCGTATATGAGATCGCATCCGCTCCTGATAATTTTGTCGAGCGCCGTTATCGCCGTCTGTGTGATCTCCGTCAATCTTTTTGGCGACGGGCTGCGCGACGCGCTTGATCCGAGGGGGACCTGAATTGGACATATCCTCCGATATACTGCTCGAGGTAAGAGACCTTGACGTATCCTTCCAATCCCGGCAGGGGGAGGTGAGGGCGGTAAACGGTATCAGCTACTTTGTACGGAGAGGCGAGGTGCTCGGCCTCGTCGGGGAATCGGGCGGCGGAAAGAGCGTCGGAGTCCATGCCGTCATGAGTCTTCTCGGAACGTCCGCGAGAATAAACGCCGGGAGCGCGCTTTTTGAAGGGCGGGACATACTCAGACTGACGAGGCGGGAGCTCGCGTCGTTTCGAGGCCGCGAGGTCAGCATGATTTTCCAGAATCCGTCGTCCTATCTCGACCCTGTTTTTACTATCGGGAGGCAGATGGTCGAGACTGTCCGCGCCCACGACAAGGGTATATCGAAGGAATCGGCGAGGGCGCTGTCTGAGGATATGCTTCGAAGTGTCGGAATCAGAGACCCGGAGCGCAGAATGAGACAATATCCGTTTGAGTTTTCCGGAGGGATGAGCCAGCGCGTGATGATAGCTATCGCCCTGCTGTGCAAGCCAAAGCTGCTCATAGCGGACGAGCCCACTACGGCGCTTGACGTCACCACGCAGGCGCAAATAATACAGCTCCTGAAGGAGCTTCAAGAGCAGAGCGGCATGGCGATGCTCTACATAACCCATAATTTTGGAATTGTCGCCGAGCTGTGCGACAGGGTGTCGGTAATATGCGGGGGATATATTGTGGAGCAGGGGCTGACCGACGACATATTCTATCACGCCGCGCACCCCTATACGCAAGCGCTGCTTAAACTGATACCGCGCATCGATTCCCCGAAAAATGAAACGCCGCCCTCTATCGAAGGGCCGCCGGTGGAGTCCGTTACGCTTCCAAAGGGCTGCATCTTTCACCCGCGCTGTCCCTGTTGCATGGACGTCTGCCGCCAAAACGCTCCCCCACAGACTGCCCTGGAACAGGATCACAGCGCAAGCTGCTGGCTGCTTTGACACTAATTATCCCGCAAACGAGCATACTCCGCTGCGGGCGAGACTTTTGATGGGGAAATCATACACGAAAGCTGGGCAAAATGGATAACTCGACATTGCTGAAAACAGAAAAGCTGAAAAAGTATTATGAAATACGAAATAAGAACCGCGGAAAATCAATACTTCGAGCCGTAGACGGCGTCAGTCTGGATATCGCGCGCAGAGAGACGTTCGGGCTTGTCGGGGAATCGGGATGCGGGAAAACGACGCTCGGCAGAGCGATCCTCCGTCTCACGGAGCCTGACGGCGGCTCTATCATATACGACGGCAGGGATATAACCCATATCAACATGTTCCCGTACCGGTCGAGAATGCAGATAATATTCCAGAATCCTTCCGACTGTCTGGACCCCCGCTGCCGCGTCGGGGATATAATAGCCGAGGGCGTCGCCGCAAAGTCGAGTAAGCTCTCAAAGCCCGAGCTGCGGGATACGGTGTCGGGCCTTCTCGAAAGCGTCAGACTCACCCCTGACTACGCGTATCGCTATCCCCACGAGTTATCCGGCGGTCAGCAGCAGCGGGTCGGGATTGCAAGAGCGCTCGCCGTGGAGCCCGAATTTATCGTCTGCGACGAGCCCGTGTCCGCGCTTGACGTATCGTATCAGGCTCAGATCATAGAGCTCCTGAAGGAGCTGCAGGAGAGGCTTGGCCTTACATATCTGTTTATCTCGCATGATCTGTCGGTGGTGCGCTATATGTCCGACAGGATAGGCGTCATGTATCTGGGAAAGCTGGTTGAGCTCGGCTCCGGCGAGGACGTCGTCCGCGAGCCGGCGCACCAATACACAAAGGCACTGCTCGACGCGATCCCGGCGCCGGATCCGATAACCGCGCGCGCAAAAAACCGTACACACACGGAGGAGTATACAGAGCTCGGCATCCCCGACAGGGGATGCCGATACTGCCGCTTATGCGAATACGCCGTGCCCGAGTGCCGCGATGAGGAACCCGAATTGAGAGAGGTCTCCCCCGGCCACCTCTGCGCCTGTCATCTGCTCTGAGCGGAGCGGAGCGGATATACACTAGCGCCCGCTCACCGGGTCCATTTTTTGTATGTTGAAGCCCGCGAAGTAGCCGTCGCCGACGGCCTCGTTCATACGCGCGGGCTTTTTGCAGTCGCCCACGATAATCGACTGCCCGCCGATGCCGTACAGACTCCAGGCCTCGTCGGCGAGCGGGCGCATCCCTGCAGACAGCACTACTGTATCCGCGGGGATAAAGGTCTCCCGACCGTCCGCGTCCCTTACGACGACGCCGTCGTCCCTTATCGCCTCGCATGACGTGCCCGTGAGGACGCGCAGATTTTCGAGCTTTTCAAATTCGCTGAGGATTGAGATATAGTGGATAAACGGCGCGTTTTTGGCGATGGTGTCCGTGACCTCTATGATGGTGACGTCGCGCCCCTCATACTTTGCCGCGTGCAGACCCTCCTCACAGCCGACCATGCCCCCTCCGATGAACACCACCCGCTGATCGAGTTCCCTCTCGTGTATCCGCGTGGCCGGTATCACGTTTTTGCCGTCCGCGCCCGGGATGTCGGGGACTATGGGCTCCGCGCCGATCGCGATGACGACGGCGTCCGGCGCCATTTTTTTGATATATTCCGGTGTGACCGCGGTGTTGAATTCGACCTTGATATTACTGAATTTCGCGATGCGGCGGGCGAGCACCTCGACAAAGCGTTTTACGTCCTTTTTGAATTCGGGATGCCACGCGGCTTTCAGCATACCGCCGAAGCCGTCCGATTTTTCGGCGAGCGTGACGTCATGCCCGCACTCCGCGGCGCCGAGCGCGGCCTCCATACCCGCCGGGCCCGCGCCGACGACGAGTACCTTTTCGCGTCCCCGGCGTATCACGGGATTTGCCGTCTTTTGCGGCAGACCCTGATAGGGGTTGACGGCGCAGTGCGCCCCGCCGAGCGGGTACTTGACGTAGGGCACGAAGTTCAGGCTCATACACTCATTACAGCGGGTGCAGAACATTATATCGTCCTCGCGCCCCGTCCGGGCTTTTTCGGGCAGCATACCGTCCGCCAGAAGCGCCCGGCCGAGCGCTATGGCATCCACACGCCCTTCGGCGACGAGGCGCTCCATCTGCGCGGGATCCGCGAAGCCGCCGACCGTGACGACGGGAATACTGACGTGCTTCTTTATCTCCTCGGCCAAGAACGCGTTACAGCCGCGCTCATAGAACATGCAGGGGAACATGCGGATGGACGCGCGTTTATTATCGAAGCTCGCAGCCGAGATATGCAGCATGTCCGCCTTGCCGTCGAGCATCTTCGCGACCTCAATAACGTCGTCCAGCGTCGCGCCGTTATCCATAAAGTCGCTGCCGCTGATCCTGAAATCGATGCCAAAGGACGGCCCGCATTTTTCGCGGATATTCTCCGCTATCATGACGAAGATGCGCCCGCGGTTTTCAATGGAGCCGCCGAAGCGGTCGGTTCGCCAGTTTGTGTTCGGCGAGAGGAACTGCGTCAAAAGCCAGCCGTGCGCGCCCTGCACCGTCACCATATCGAATCCGGAGAGCATCGCTATCTCGGCGGCGTCGCCGAACGAGTTGACCAGGACGCCGATCATCTCCTCGTCAAGCTCCGTGACGTAGTGCTCGCCGTCGCCGTAGTGCGCCATGCCGCCGCTCGGGCCGTAGGTTTTGCCGTCGGCGTTGTAGATTGGGTCCGCGCGGCGGCCGGGATGGAGTATCTCGATGGACGCCAGAGCGCCGTGCCGGTGTATTCCGTCGGTACACTTCCTCAGACTCGGGATCACGCCCGGGTCGTCGAGGCGCATGACGCTTCCGTGGTTGTTGCCCGTCTTGCTGTGGACGAGCGCCTCCCCCAGGCACACTACGCCGACGCCGCCGCGGGCGAGCTCCTCATACGTCAGTATACCCTCCGCGCTCAGATGGCCGTCCGCCCCCGAGCCGCCGCCCATAGGCGCGGAGAAGATGCGGTTTTTGCTCACTAGCGCCCCGAATTTCAGGGGAGTGAACAGATGCGGAAAATTACAGTTCATGGTGCTTCCTCCCAAAATATTAATCCGCTCGAAAAGTCTTATCCTCACGGCAAAGCCGCTCGGGACTTTTCTCGCTCATATGCGCATGTTTCTCGCCGCCTATGGCGGCAACCGAAACATTTGCGCGATATACTAATCCGCTCGTGCGAATTAATATTATCCAAACGCCGCGATGAACGCAATGTCCTAGCGCCATCGCGCGCGTTTTTTATGGATTTAACGGGTCAATCTGTCCGGCGAGATGACACGCGCAAAAATGTCCGGGCGCGCACTCGCGCGTCTCCGGCTTTTCCGTCAGACACCGCTCCGTCGCGTAGGCGCACCGGGGCGAAAACGCGCATCCTATGGGCAGACGCGCGGGATCCGGGATGTTGCCCTCGATGACGTACAGGCGTTTCCGCTTTGTCTGAAGCGTTGGAATACAGTTGAGCAGCCCGATCGTGTACGGGTGCATAGGCGAGCGAAAAAGCGAGTATTTGTCCGCCTTTTCGACGATAACGCCCGCGTAAAAGACCGCCACGTTGTCCACGATGTCCGCGACGACGCCCAAATCGTGCGTGATTATGACGATACTCATACCGGTCTCTCGCTGTACCCGCTTCAAAAGCTCCAGTATCTGCGCCTGTATCGTCACATCGAGCGCCGTCGTCGGCTCGTCGGCGAGCAGTATACGCGGCTGGGACGCGAGCGCCATCGCTATCATTATCCGCTGACGCAGCCCCCCGGAGAGCTGATGAGGGTAACAGTGCAGGCGGCTGGGCGCGTCGGGCACCTCTACCAGCTTCAAAAGCTCGAGCGCGCGCGTCCACACCTGTCCGCGGGATACGGCTCCGTGCAGAAGCAGCGCTTCAACGATCTGGTTGCCAATGCGCATGACCGGGTTCAGGCTCCGCATGGGCTCCTGAAAAATCATGGCGATGTCCTTGCCGCGCACACGGCGCATCTGCCTGTCGGAGAGCTTCGTTACGTCGCGGCCGTCAAAAACGATCTCGCCCTCAATTACGGCGGGCGGAGACGGAAGCAACCCCATCACGCTGGAAAACGTGACGCTCTTTCCGCAGCCGGACTCGCCCACGACGCCGAGCGCCTCGCCCCTGTCGAGCGTCAGACTGACGCCGTTTACGGCTCGCACCGTATCCTCGCCGACGGAGAAGCTTATCCGCAGATCTTTGATTTCAAGAAGTCTTTGGCCGTCACTCATAGACGCTCCTCACCGTTTGGCCGCGGTACGGATTTTCGGGTCCAGCCAGTCGCGCAGACCGTCGCCAAGCAGATTGAACCCGAGGATGGTGAGCGCGATAAAAGCGCCGGCAAACGCCGTAGTCCACGGGTGCGAAAACATGTACGTCTTGCCGTCGTTCGCTATCAGCCCCCACGACGGCGTCGGCTGCGGGATGCCGAAGCCGAGAAAACCCAGAGACGCCTCGGCCAGAATCGCCCCGCCGATAGCGGACGACAGGATAACAAGGGTGTGCGGCAATACGTTTGGGATGATGTGCCGGAGTATGACGCGCATACGTCCGCCGCCCATAGCGCGCGCGGCCAAAACATAACTGCGCCCTCCGACCGACATCGCCGTCGCGCGCGCTATGCGGTAGAACATCGGGATGATCGGAATACCGATGGATAAAAACATATTTTTCATGGACGAACCGAGCACGACGCCAATAACGAGTGAGAACAGCAGCATGGGGAACGCCATGAGCACGTCGTTGACGCGGTCGAGGACGAAATCGAGCGTTCCGCGCACATATCCGGACAGCGCCCCCAGCATCGTCCCGACGACAAGCGCCACCGCCGTGGAGCCGAGCGCGACCGTCAGGGATACCCTGCCGCCGTAAATGATGCGGCACCAGACGTCACGCCCGTAAAGGTCAGTGCCCATGATGTGCTCCGCGCCGGGCGGAAGCTGCTTGTTGGGCAGATCCACCGCGCCGTAGTCGTAGCTCGTGAGCAGCGGGGCAAAAAGCACGAGCAGGGAGATGATAAGGACGATGCCGCCGCCGATGACAAAGAATTTATTTTTCAAAATCGCTTCCATATCAGCACTCCAGCCTGTGACACGCGACGAGATGCCCGCGCCCCGCGTCCCGGAGCTCCGGCGACTCGCGGGCGCACCGCTCCCCGGCGTACTTACAGCGCGGGTGGAACGCGCAGCCTCCGGGGGGATCGATCAGGCTCGGCACGCCTGACGGCAGTATATCGCGTTTTTTCTCTGAGAACGGGTCGGGATCGGGCACGGCCGACAAAAGCGCCGCCGTGTACGGGTGCAGTACGTTGTCAAACAGCTCGTCCGTGTCCGCGAGCTCCACGATTTTGCCGAAATACATGACGCCGATGCGGTCGGAGACGAATTTTACGACGGCGAGATTGTGCGAAATAAAGAGATAAGTGAGTCCAAATTCGTCCTTGAGGTCAAGCAGCAGATTCAGTATCTGCGCCTGAATCGAGACGTCCAGCGCCGAGACCGCCTCGTCGCAGACGAGAAAGCCGGGCGACAATGCGAGGCTTCTGGCGATACAGAGCCGCTGCCGCTGTCCGCCGGAGAGCTGGTGCGGATACCGTTTCAACTGCTGCTTATCAAGACTGACGGCGGCAAAGAGCTCGTCTATGCGCGCCTCGCGCTCCGCCCCTGTTCCCCATCTGTGTATTTGCAGCGGTTCGTTCATTATCCGCTCCAGTGTAAATCTGGGGTCAAGGGAGTCGTATGGGTCCTGGAACACGATCTGCATATCGCGGCGTATCCGGCGCATTTTTCGGCGCGGCAGCTCCAGAATGTTCGTATCCCCGTGGTATACCGCGCCGCCGTTCGCCTCCAAAAGGCGCAGCACGAGCAGCGAGAGCGTACTCTTACCGCATCCGGACTCCCCCACGAGTCCGAACACCTCGCCGCGCTCGATATTGAGACTCACGTTGTTTACCGCCGTGAAGCCGGTTTTTCGGATGCGCTTTCCCGCGCTGATGGAAAAGCGTTTCGTCAGGTTTTCTATCCGGATAAACGGTTCCGCCATGCCAGCGTCTCCAATCAAAGCTCGCCGGCGCCCGCGACGCGGATACGCGGATCCGCAAAGCCGGCGGCGACGTCGGTGAGCAGGTTCGCGACGATCATAAACAGGGCGATGACAAAGGTCGTGCCCTGGACGAGCGGGTAATCGCGGACGGTGATAGCGTCGATGAGGAGCTTTCCGACGCCGCTCCGCCCGAACACGGTCTCAAGCACAATAGCGCCGCCGAAGGACACGGCGAGGCCGTAACCCACCATTGTGATGATCGGGATGAGCGCGTTGCCCAGCGCGTGGCGGAACAAAATAAGCGCCTTTGGCACGCCCTTTGCCCGGGCGGTGCGGATGAAGTCCTCCTCGAGTATTTCAAGGATGGCGGAGCGCGTCGTCCGCACGAGCGACCCGCCGACTACGATCGTCAGAACGGGGCCAAACAGCGTCTTCCAGCGCGGCAGTCCCTCCACGGCGCTCGCGCTCACGGGGATGACATCGAGCTTGACGGCGAAAACCATGAGTATCCACAGGCCGATATAGAACGTGGGCAGCGACATACCGAAGGTGGAGTAGGCGGTTATGATCAGGTCGGGCCACCTCCCCCGGAAGCTGGCTGCGACGACGCCCAAAATGACCGCGAAGACAGAGCCGAGGACAATGCCGTACGCGGCGAGCTCTATCGTGCTCGGCAGACGCTCAAGCACCACGCTCAATACCGGGCGGTAATGACTCAGCGAATCCCCCAGATCCCCGCGAAACAAATTCTTCAGGGCGATCCAAAACTGTACGGGCGCCGGCTTATCCAGACCGTGCGCCGCACGGTACGTCTCGATCTGCGCGTCGGTTGCGGACGCGCCGAGCATCGCCTCGGCGCTGTCGCCCGGGAGCATCCTTATGACAAAGAACACCACGACAAAGACGCCGAGCATCGCGGGTACGGCGAGCAGCAGACGGCTCAATATGTAACGTCTCATAATTCACCAATCAAGAACGCGTTTTCCCCCGCTCTAACCTATGGTGACGGTTTGGAGGCGGAAGCCCAGATCGCCGTAAGATTTATATCCGCTGACATTCTTCTGCATGACCTCGCCAACGGAAAACGTGGAGATCGGGTATATTACCTGCAAATCCATCAGGCGGCGCTGCGCCGCGTAAAAGCTGTCGTATTTCTCCTGCTCCGTCTTTGCGTTGAGACCGGCCTCGACGAGCGCGTCATACTCCGCGTCCGTGACGCCGCACCAGTTGCTGCCCGGATAGGATTTTGAGGTATAGCGGTTGATCGTATCGTCGGCAATCGCGCCCGTGGTGTTGTAGAGCACCCACATCTGGGCCGTACCGTTGCGCACCTGATCGATAAAGACGCCGAAATCCACGCACTGGAGATTGACCTTGAAGCCCGCCTTGCCGAGTTGATCCTGTGTCAGGATGGCCGGCGGCTGTCCGAGCGCGTCGCTCGCGCCCCACAGCGTGACCTCTACGCCATCCGGATATCCGGCCTCGGCCAGCAGTTGCTTTGATCTCTCGGGGTCGTAGTTGAATTTGAAGTAATCCGTCAGCGCGTATTTGCTCGACGGCGGGACGTAGCTGCCCACGGCGCTCTCGGTGCCGTAGTACAGATTGTCGAGGAAATACTGCACGTCTATCGCGTTGAAGAACGCCTCGCGCACGACGGGGTTGTCAAACGGTTCGAGCTGCATGTTCACGCCCACGTACAGGAGCTGTAGCAGCGGCACGTTCACGACGGGATAGCCCTTGTCCTCATATTCCTTGATTTTGTCCTTGTCGTACAGTCCGGTGCTGTGAAGCTCGCCCTTGTCGAACGCCATGTAGATGGTGTTCGTGTCGCTCATAAAGGTACTCACCACGCGGTCGACGTTGCCGGTGAAGTCGCCCCACCATTCCGTGTTGCGGACGGCCTCCGTCTTGATGCCGAGCGTACCGCCGTCATACACGAACGGGCCGGTGCCGATGGGGTCTGAATTTATGCTCGCCACGCCGTCCTTGTCGCTGTGGGCCTTACATACGATGATGCTGTAATACAGCGACATGCGGGTCAGCAGATCGACGTCGGCGGCCTTGAGCTTAAAAACGACGGTGTATTCGTCCGGACACTCGATAGCGGCGATGTTCGCGATATTCAGGTTGTCCGCGTTGACGGAGGCCACCGCCGGGTCGGTCTGGCGCTCAAGCGTGAATTTTACGTCGGCGGAGGTAAATTCGCCGTAGCCCTTGTGCCACTGCACGCCCTTCCTCAGATTGAAGGTGTACGTGAGTCCGCCGTCGGAGATGTCCCAGCTCTCGGCCAACTGCGGGGCTACAGTGCCGTCCGTCTGCAGCTCGACGAGCGTCTCGTAAATCATCGGCGCGAGACTGACGTCGTTGATCTGCATGAACAGCGCGGGATCCCACCACGATTCCTCAAAATTTGTGGTCATGTAATATACCTTCGCGGAGTCTGCGGCGGGACTGTCGGCGCCGGAGGGCGCGGGGCTTGAAGCGGACGGCGGCGCGCCGTCCCCCTGCGTATTGCCGGAGGAGCACGCGCTGAGCGCTCCAAGGCACAGCGCGGCGGCAAGACAAAGCGCGAGGATACCGGTCTTTTTCATATCTTTTCTCCTGTCTTACTGTGTTTTTGCGCGGAGCAACAGCGCATGTTGCGCGTCCGCGCATCTTAACCGTACATCATTTTACCCCCACCGCGGCAAAATTGCAAGAGTGAGTAATTTTTGGCGCCGCGCCCGCGTCCATAACCGAAACGAAGCCGGGGCGGAGTGGGTTCGTTTCGGAGAGGACGAACCTCCGGCGGGTGACTTTTCGTCCCGCCCGCGCTGCGCTTCTGTCTCATCCTTGCGGCTTGCGCCGCCCACAAGCATGGCAAAGTGTTCATTCTGGTCATGCCTACCGGCGGTGGTACTTTTCGCC
Source organism: Oscillospiraceae bacterium (assembly GCA_031270395.1). Lineage (GTDB taxonomy): Bacteria > Bacillota > Clostridia > Oscillospirales > Oscillospiraceae > JAISBX01. The sequence continues at coordinate 582 of JAISXU010000050.1, read as the reverse complement.
CCGCCGAAAAGTACCCAAAAGGCGGCAAAAGGGGGTCAGGGGACAGTCGTCCCCTCCCCCCTTTTGATTCCCCCCACACCCCTAACACGGGGGGGTAAACATGTGTTGCGTCCGTCGATTGTTGCAGCGGGCGGCTCCTGCCGCCCGACACCGAATCCCCATTGTTTTTGCACGCTATCCGGGAGGATAAGACTTTTCGACCGGATCACTAATCACTAATCACTATTCACTATTCACTATTCATTATTCATTATTCATTATTCATTATTCATTCGTCGCCGCACAGCGGCGCGGTCGCCGCCGCCGAAGCCTCCGCCAAAGCCGCCGCCCGGAGTCATACCCTGCGCCGCGGTGAGAGCCTGTGTCTCCGCGAGCCGCTCGCCGTCGGCCGACACGACGTACGTCTCGCCCTCGCGCAGCCCCGGCAGCGTCAGACTCATGCTCCCGACGTCTCCGGCGAGCGTTTCCGAAAAAACCTCGCCGCCGTTTGCGTCCGTAACGGTGAGAACGCTTCCCGCCCTCAGCGCCAGCCCCGACACAAAGAGCGTCGGTGTGAGAACGCTCTCGCCGTTCGCGTCGATC
>JAISXU010000008.1 GCA_031270395.1 Oscillospiraceae bacterium | reverse complement strand
CGTACGGAAACGCGGCGGTACAACTGCTGAAGGTGGACGAGATATTCACCTTTGCGGACCGCCCTAGACGTGCCGGTGGGACTACTGAAGCCCCAACGACCCGTCTGATCGGACATCAGGACATCAACACCGAAACCGACATGGACACTATATCGCTTCACGAGAGCGGAAAAGCCGGCATGTTCAGCAATAATAACGAAGTGATGTCTTATGGCAACGACTACGTCCAGATGGCGGCTTATGAGGGGGATTTCAACGGAGACGGGCACAAGAACGAAATCGCGGTTCTGGAAGCGTATCGCCCGAAAACCGAAAGTGTATACGACAACAGTGTATATAAACTCCGCGTGGCCGTGATAGACGGAACCAACCCATATTCCGCCTATTATGTGATCGACGAGGACGTCGGAGAAATGATCGGGGACATCAGCGAGGGTATCAGCTTTAATCAGCTCCAGCAAAATCTGCATATCGCCACAGGCGACTACAACGGCGACGGCGTGGACGAAATCTTCGTCCTGACCTCGCAATTTACGGGTGGTCAACCGATCCTCTTCTGCTACAATCTCAAAACCGAGGCGACGGCAGACGCCTATAAAACCGCCGGCAACTGGTTCATGCGGTACCTCGACGACAAATTGACCGACGATTACCACTTTGGGCGCGGCGCGACTCACGCCCTCGCCGTCGGCGATTTGAACCGCGACGGCTGCGCAGACATTGCGTGGACAAGTACATACCTCCACGCTGTAGCCGGACATTCTGCGACGGAAAACACGACGCGTATCGTCTTCGGGGACGCGGGCTATCCGAGCAATGTGATCAATACTCCCAGGAAAATCATAACCGTCGCGCCCGCCACGCCGGCATTTGCAAACGAAACTTCGGCTAGCTATTTTCCACCTAATACATTAGATCCACGAAGAGCGCAGCATACGGTGGCAATCGCCGATGTGGACGGGAATCCGGGCAATGAGCTGATGATCGGTTTTACCTATCAGGGAACATCTCAGGGAACATCGAAGGGGGCAAACGTGGCATATGGCTACGGCATTGAGGTGATGTCGTATGATTATAGCAACGGCAGCATGTACCGTGTCCCGGGGGCGGACAATCGCCCGTATTTTCATGTCCGCTCCGATATAACAGCCGACGTTTCTCCCATGTACGGGGTCAAAGTTGACCCGGATACCGCCGCGCCGCTCGCCATCGCCGCGGGAGATTTTTTCGGGGCAAATCAAGCGCCCGCCGTCATGGTAAATGGGGAGCTGTACCGATACGTCGTCACCGACGAAGTAAGCGGATATGAATGGGTCTATACCGGAACCTACGGGGTGGGGGCTGGAGAAGCTGATTATCGAAAAGCGGGCGTAGGTCTCAGGTGGACGTTTTTCTCCGCCAGGCCGATGACCTTGAACGGTTCGGAATATGGTTTTATATACCATTGCGCCAATGAGCCGGGCGGTGATGCGCACATATACGCAATATACGGAAAATCCGGCCCGGGCGGAATTTCCGTCGAAGATATCAATGCCTCAACAGGTGGTCGTTACTTTGACGCGGAAAGACCGACCTTCTTCGCCCTTCCCGACACGGACCACGACTCGGTAATTCTCGAATACGTGGGATATCATCTGCTCTATTCCGACCCGACGGTCGTCGCCGCGCTTGCCTCGCCGCCGTACTATAAGGAGCTGGAGCACCTTCCGGGCGGAACTAACTATGTGTACAACAGCGCGACCTCCATCGGGTCGTCCCACGGCTCCGGCGCGGGGACCAGCAAATCCAGCACGTACAGCGTGGGCGCCTATGTCTCAATAGAAGTTCAAATCGGCCCCAAATTCGCCAGAGGCGTCGTCGAAACCGAGGTGGCGTATAACCACGGATGGGTAGAGGAAATGGAGGAAATCGCGACGACTACGGAGACGATCACCTACACGAACTACGGCGGACAAGATTCTGTAGTGCTGATCACCCTTCCGATAGACGTATATCAATACAACCTCTATTATCCTGTCGACGAGGCAGGGACGACGTATGACAGCACGGAGTACACGGTGGTATTTCCTTACAGTACCGTCAGCACGATGGTGCCGCTGGATACCTACAATAGCATCCAGAAGGATTACTCGGAGATTTTGCCGGATATCGACAGGGACGTGTTCACGCACACGGTCGGATATCCCAAAACCTACACGGTCAGCGACGCGAAATTGCATAGCGCCTACGTTTCGGAGCCGATCGGCGCGCCGAGCGCCACAACCGCAATCACCAAAACGCTTACCATTGTAAAAACAGCGGAGAAATCCACGATAAGTACCAACAGCGTCGACGTGAAAGCCGGCGGCGGCTTTGCCAGCAAGGTCGCAATTTTCGAAGGTAAGATCACAGCCGGCATGTCTTTCGGATACGAAGACGCGCGCGGTAAAATCACGGTGGAAACCAACGGGACGGAATACTCCGGAACCGTCGGCGGGATTCCGGTGGCGGCGCGTGGCTATAACTATAATTACGATTGGAGGCTCGTACAATACGAGTACGTTGGGCTTCAGAATTTCCCCGTCGTCACATATAAGGTGGAAAACGAGCGGAGTCCCGCCCCGCTGCCGAACGATTATTGGGTGCAGGGCGTAACCACCGACTCCGTCACCTTGGCGTGGACTCCTGCGGCGGGGGACAATCTGAATCAGAGCGCCCCCAGTATCGAGTATAAGATCTACAGGGTCTTCACCGGCGGCAGCTATGCAGAGCGGGAGAACCCAACTATTATTTACGATGAGCATAACGGGATATATACGTATACGGAAACAGGGTTGCCGTCCGGCGTGACATTCGATTATGTGATCACATCCAGGCGAACCAGCGAACCCGGCTCGAGCGTATACAGCGACGTACTGCACGCCATGACCTACCCAACGGAAAACATCGGCTCGTTTTCAGCGTCGCCACCGGAGTCGCTGACGCTGTATCCCGATTTGACGGGTCAGAATATCAGCGCGACATACACCACCGAACCTCCCGGAGGAAACGTAAGCTACAAATGGCAAAAGCGGAGCGGGGTCATGTGGGCGGATGTTGCCGCAAACGCTGACGGTATTACCGGCGCCGCCGCCAATACACTGGTCTTTGTCGAGCCGCAAAGCGCCAACGCGGGCGAATACCGCGTTACGGCTCTGCTGGAATACGGGGGTTTGCTGGTGCCGGTCTACTCAAGCCCGTGTACGGTCACATTCAGCAAGCGCGTCTCCACGCTGGCGCTCGACGATCCGGCGGTCAGCGGCGACAACGTCGTCTTGACGGCGACCGTCGGCAAAGATAGCGAAGTCGCCGACGCGCCGACGGGCAGTGTGAGCTTCACCATCGCGGGCAGCTCCGGCTACTCGACGGTTGTGCCGGCGGATGTGAATGCGAGCGGCGCGGCGACGGCGACGGTGGCGGTCGGCGCGAACGGTATATTTACCGTAAACGCAAAATATAACGGCGACAGTATATTTGGGGTGAGCGACGCGACGCCCAAAACCTTCAAGAAAGGCATGACCGAGCTTCAAGTGCCGGTTCTGACCACGACTTTCAGCGGTGGGAGCTATGTGTACGGCGACACAGCGACGGCGCCGGTCATCCGTTACAGCAGCGCAATACCGGCGGGCGAAGTAATATCGACGGCCGTCTATACCGTCAGGAAATGGAACGTGAACGAGAACAAATATGGGACCGCGTTGACGGGGTGGTCAAGCGGGGCGGATCTGTTCTTTAGGGATACCGGCGCCTATATGCTCACCATAACGGACAGCGCAAATCCCAACGCAACTGCGCTCACCGTGCAGTTTGCGGTCTCCCCGAGGCCCGTAACCTTTGAAATCGGAAGCATCATAACGCAAAAGCCGAGCTATGCCACAGCAGCGGATCTCACTATCGCCCCGGCCGCCGGTACTCCGCTTGCGCCATGGGACAGCGCGGACGAGCTGGGCTATGTAAGCGCCAATCTCATCGCCTGTAAAATCATGTCCTACGGCGCGCTCCAGGGCGTGACACTGGATGGCAGCCTGCCCGCCGGGGTTTACAAAATCATGCTGAAGAGCGCTAACTTTACCGTCGCCAACAGAAATAAGCAGGCGCTGTATAGCATCACCTTGACGGAGGGGACGTATCAGCTGCTGAGCCTCGCATACGCAATCACATATTACACGACCGGCGAACCCTTTGACGGCGCATACGGCACACTGTCGGCGACAATGACTCCGGACGGCGACGTTACAACCGACTTAGCCAGCGGAGAGGCCGCAGATCAGTACAGCACGGTTGTTATCACGGCGGCGCCGAAAACCGGATACGCGGTTGACACGTGGATGCTCGACGGAACAAACGCGATATATTGGACAGGTGGCGGCAGTTACAGCCTTTCAAGCGATAAACTTACGTTCACGATGAAAAATGTGTTTGGGTCGCATATCGTCACGGTTTCCTTTAAGCAAGTGACGCGAGAGCTGAGGTACGGCGCTGCCCCCGCAGAGGGAGGAACGGTCACAGTTTCGCCGTCGGTCAGCAGCGGCGCCTCGGTAACCGCGAATGTGCCTCTGACATTCACCGCCACGCCGAAAGTCGGATGGGACTTCGACAGCTGGAATGTAACCGGGGCGACCGGCGGGACGGAGATAGTGGACGCGAACGGCAGCCATTCATACTCCGTCACTATGCCGTCCGGCGCGCTTAACGTAGTGGCGAACTTCCAAGCGGGCAGCTATGAGCTAGAGTTTGAGGATAAAATTGAGGCGAGGATCGGAGATGGCGACCCGCTGACTTCGGGCGCCATGGTGCCGGGGGGCTCGCAGGTCACCTTGACCGTGCCCGGCTATAGGGTGGGCGACACGGACAATTGGTACACTGTAAGCGGTGAGCAAAAGACGGTCATAAGCGACCGGACGGGCGTGCAGTCTCATACGTTTACCATGACGGAGGATGTGGCGTTCGCGGTAGACGCTGCGGCGAATTCCTACACCGGCCATTGGTCGGCGGCGCCCGCGGGCGCGGGACGGATCGTGGCAAGCATCAACGGCGGCGCGGCTTTCGACGAAAACGTGGATGTCGCGCTGACAGGCGGGGATATCCTGAGCCTGACGGCAATCCCGACAGTCGGCAAGGCGTTTGTGGAGTGGGCGGTGGACGGGAGCGCGAACGGCGGCGCTTCTGTAACATCGGGCGGCAATGGCGGGACGATCACATTCCTCAGGATCAGCGACGACATCTCGGTTCAGGCCGTGTTTGAGGACGCTATGCCACTGCGCATCGAGATGCACGACAACGCGGCCGCCGAAAACAGCGCGAGCTACGCAATAGAGGTAGACGGCGTGACCTGGCCTGAACGGTCAAAGGGCGACTTTTATGTCAACCCCGGGAGCGTGATAGAGATCACGGCAAATGCCCCGTTGGGGATGTTCCGCGAGATTGTCCGGGTAAACGGCGTAAACATGGTCGACCCGGTCGTCACGCTGACCGCAGCCGATGAAACTTCGATATATTTCCATTACGCGCCCATAAGCGAATGTATGGTCACACACTATTTTCCTCAGCCTGACAATAGCTACCGCTTTGGGATTACCTATGTGCAGGTAAACGGAACGTTTGAGAACCCTACAACTTACATTGACAGCGATCATTACTATCCGAGCGGCAGCATAGTGACTGTTACTGCGGAGCCCCAGAATGGCGGTTTCTTTGAATACTTGGTTATCGCAAAGCAGAGAAGCGGCCTCACCGAACGGTTACATGTCGCCGAAACGTCATACAGCTTTGTGCTTACGGAAGACATGACAATCTACGCAAGTTTTTCCGAAACCGAACCCACGCCCTATAGTATGACAGTGAACGCCGGAGAGGGCAGCGTAATAACCGCTGAGTATACGCCCGCGGCGACTGCAACCGGCGAAAATACGGTAGCTGTTAAGCCGTTAACGAAGGCGGTATTCCGCGTTGAGCCGCAGGCAAACCACATCATCTCCGGCTTCAGCGTCATGATGCCGTCGGGAGCAGACTACATATCGGTGCTGGATTCTGTTTACGGTTCTCCCAATTATTACAGTGTGGTAAAGCTGGACGGCGGGGCATGGCTCTGTACGATTCCCAACGTGGCGCATGACGGGCTTATAGTCGCATCCACGGCATTGCCCACTTACGCGGTCAGCGCAGTCCGGACGAAAGGCGGCGTGATCAGCGTTTCTCCCACAGGCAGGGTTCTCGCGGGCGAAACGGTCAGCTTCAGCATCGTCAAAGAGATCGGCTACTCCATAAGCTCCGTCCGGGTCGCCGGGACAGACGACACCGTCGTCGACGTGATCGATAACGGCGACGGCACGTATTCCTTTACCATGCCGAATGTCGATGTGATCGTAAGCGCCGGTTATACGAACGACAGCATCCCGGCGCCCGTCTACAATGTTTACGTGACGCAGCGGGACGGCGGAATGATCATCGCTACGTGTACAGAGAATATCAGCGCGGAGACAAGAGTTGACTTTACCGTTTGGGAGACTGCGGGTTATACCATCTCATCGGTGTCTGTCGCCAAGACAGGCGGCGAGAACGTCGCCGTGACATGGACAAACAGAATAATGTTTTACATCATCATGCCGGCCGGCGACGTGTACGTAACGGCAGACTACGCGACTGTGCCGCCGCCCACATACACGCTCACCGTGATCGACGGAGAGGGCGGCGGCAGCTATACGGCCGGCGCGAAGGTGAGCATCACTGCGGGAGCGCCGCCCGAAAACCAAGTATTCGACAAATGGACGCTGACCGATGGCTTCGGAGCCTTCGCGAACGCAAGCAGCGCGGCGACCACATTTACCATGCTGGGCATCGACGCCGAGGTCACAGCGACGTATAAGTCGGCCTCAAGCGGCGGCGGCGGCGGCGGAGGAGGAGGCGGCGGAGCGGAAATTCCCTCAACACAGCCTCGACCCGGCGACGACGAGACGCCCGATTTACCGGGCGAGCTCGACGACGACACGCCGATAGTTCCTGTTGATAACGAAGACGGGTTCATATTGGATACGCCGATAGATCCTATTGATAACGACGACGGCTCAAAAACACTTACTGACGGCGGCACGCTCGACACGTCGGGCGACGACGACGGGAAAGACGGCGTAAAGATTACCATGCCTCCCGGAACGATAATAACGGACGACAACAAGATCACCTTTCCCCCGGGCAGTGGCGGCGGCAAGATCAGCCACGGCAACGGACATTCCTTCGACGTACCCGAGGACGCGGTAATCATTCTCGACGACGACACGCCGCTTGGCTACTATATTTCAATGATCAACCCATTTGAGGATGTCTTTGAAGACGATTGGTTCTATGACAATGTGATGAACGTCTACGGACACGGCCTGATGATCGGCACAAGCACGACTCCCATGCTGTTTGGCCCGCAAGCGTCTACTACGCGCGGCATGGTCGCCACCATCGTCTATCGCATGGCGGGAAGCCCCGATGTGAGCGGGCTTTCCAACCCGTTTAGTGACGTAGACGCCGGCAAATGGTATACAGACGGGATAATGTGGGCGGCGGCGAACGGCATTGTCCTCGGCTACGGCGACGACACGTACGGACCGGAGGACAATATCACCCGCGAACAGCTTGCGGCTATCCTGAACCGCTACTCGGAGCTGCGAGACTTGTCGCTCCCCGAGACAAGGGATTATCCGGGCTTTATCGACGACAGGAATATCTCCGCCTACGCGCGGGACGCGGTCGAGCGGTTCTTCAAGGCGGCGATCATCAACGGCAAGACGGACGGCGTCCTTGACCCGAGAGGCGACGCGACGAGAGCGGAATTGGCGGCCATGCTGCACAGATTTATTATAGCCGTCAGCAACGGCGGTATCCTATAAGAGCGTCGGAAACCGCCGCCCGGGTCCCAAAAGGGACTCGGGCGGCGGTTCGTCCGCACGGACTTCGCTTCCCAAAACCGAAACGAAGCCACTTCGCCCCGGCTTCGTTTTGGTTTTGGACGGGGGGGCGGCGAGGGCGCGGCACAGGTCTGAGTAGGGTAAATAGTGATCAGTGATCAGTGATCAGTGATCAGCAAAGAATTAATAATAATCCGGTCAATGGTGCAAAAGCAACGGCGCACAATCAGGTGTCGTTGCTTTTGTGTATGCGTAATGCGTTGTGTATGCATTGCTCAGAAAACGTCGCTCAGAAAACGCTCAGAAAACGTTGTTCAGAAAACGCGTACTTCATGGTGAAGTCGCCGTTTTCCATATTGTAAAATTCAAGGATTTGGAGTATACTATTACTGGAAGAGGTGTCGCCTATGAGAGCCTATATTGAAACCACCGTCTTCAACCGTTTTTTTGAGGATGGCCGGGAATATGCGAATGAAACAAAGTTGCTGTTTGACAAAATAGCTTCGGGAGAAATTGAGGCGTTTACTTCTCTTGCTGTGTTGGAGGAACTGGAAAGAGCCCCCGAGCCAAAACGCGGACAAATGCTGACTCTGATCCGGCAGTATAAGATAACGGCGTTTGAAATAGACGATATGGCATATGAACTGGCTGATGTGTATATTGAGATGGGTATCGTCCCCGCTCGGTTTCGCTTTGACGGCATCCATATTGCAATGGCCGCCATTCACGGCATGGACTGTATTATCAGTCTGAACTTTCACCACATCAACAAGCTGAAAACGAAAACCGCGACGGAAATCGTACACCGCATGAAGGGGTTTGCCAATCCGTTTATCTGTACACCGGCGGAGGTGATTTATGATGACGAATGATTTTGAAAACCGACTGGACGAGATTCGCGTCGAGCTTTATGAAAAAACAAAGACGCTCCGAAATAAGGACGCCGTAGCCGTGATCAATGACAGCGGCAGGGAAATCGCAGAGAAATACGGGATTGCCGTTGCAAAAGCTGCACTGAAAACGCAGCAACCTAATCATTTTGTTTAGATTTTATATTTCAGTTGCTTGCCCAACGGAGTGGGTTCGTTTTGGAGAGGAGGAGCCCCGTAGCGAGTGAGCTTTCGCGTTTACGCGTCCCCTCGTCCAAAACCGAATCGCAACCCAGCGAAGCGGTTGCGATTCGGAGAGGACGCACGACGGAGCGGGCGAGGAGCGTAGCCTGCGACGCTCCAAGCTTAGCGAAGTCCGTGCGGACGAAGCGGAGGCATGACAAGAAAACAATCATTTGCCATGCTTGGGACTTAGAAGTTATTTCTCCGAAGTTATTTCTCTCCGCAGAAAAAACTTGAATATTCCTGCAACATTGTGGTATACTCTTATAAAGAGGTGATAGCCATGATACAAAGGCCCGAATATCTGCAAAAACTCATAAACTGGCGGGAAAAGCAGCTTATCAAAGTCGTTTCCGGGGTACGGCGCTGCGGTAAATCCACGTTGTTTGCCCTTTATATCGAACACTTGAAAAGTACGGGCGTTGGCGATGAGCAAATCGTATCTATAAACCTTGAAAGCGTGGAGTATGAGCGGCTTCTTAACTACAACGCTCTATATGGTTATGTGAAGGAGCGCCTTTGCAAAGACAAGTTTACCTATGTATTCATTGACGAGGCACAGCAATGCCCGGAGTATGAAAAAACGGTAGACAGTCTGTTTATCATGGAAAATGTGGACGTTTATATCACCGGCTCCAACGCGCATATGCTTGCGGGCGAGCTTGCGACGCTTCTGTCCGGCCGGTATGTGGAAATCCGTATGCTGCCGCTTTCCTTTGCGGAGTATGTCACTTTTACCGGCGAGACACAGCCGGGTACGGTCAGGGCGGCGTTTGGCGATTATCTAAAAAACGGCTCGTTCCCTTATGTGACAGCGCTTGATAACGGAAGCCCGATGATCAGGGACTACATCGACGGCATTTATAACACGATATTGGTTAAGGATGTCGCCAAGCGTGAAGGCATAACAGACATAGCCGTTCTGGAAAGCATCGTGAGGTTCCTGAGCGGAAATATCGGCAGCCCCGTTTCGATCAAGAAAATAAGCGATACCATCAACTCCGGCGGAAGAAAAATATCCGTGAATACGGTGGAGCGTTACATGCGGGCGCTGACCGACAGCTTTTTGTTCTACAAGGTAGACCGCTTCGACATCAAGGGCAAGCAGAACCTAAAAACGCTTGGGAAATATTACATTGTTGATACCGGGATGCGCGATATGCTGACAAGCGGGAGTTCGTCGGATATAGGCCACCTACTCGAAAACATTGTATTCCTTGAATTAAGCCGCCGTGGATACAAGGTGCATATAGGAAAGCTGGCCGAAAAGGAAGTCGATTTTGTGGTAAGCGGCGCCGAGGGAACTGAATACTATCAGGTGGCCGCGAGTGTGCTTGACACCTCAACTCTTGAACGCGAGCTTGAACCGTTAAAGCGCATACCCGACCATCATCCCAAGTATCTTCTCACGCTTGACGATCTCCCGGCAAGTGCCAATCACGAAGGCATCCGGCAGTACAATGTTTTGGATTGGCTTATAAAGAAATAGCAGGCCGTATCACCAATAACCTGCGGGATTGATATTAAATTGCCGCCAATCTGCTTTGCAACGGCCAAAGAATTGCCGGTTGAAGTAAAGCAGAAAATCATCACGCCAATGACCTCCTTATTTTTGGCGCCGGCGTTTGTGCTGACCATACGCCGGCAGCAACGCATCGGCCAACGCGAGATGATGAAATTTGTAATGTAGCTTTGGGCGGACAATTGCCTCGCGGATACGCCCAAAAACGCCATCACACGATCGAGGCGGGTAGGATTTTTTTGAAAAAAATTCTCGCTCAACCTTGACAGTCCTCGAAATATCACATTGTTTTATTGTATAACGTGCAATTCAAGTGGATTTGTCAAGGGTAAAATACAAAAGTGTAATATTTTTGGTCACATGTGACCAAATGCAGCAGCCCGCTTGACTTACCAAGCGGGCTGCTGTAAAATCTACTTGTATATACGTTGCTTTGGCAGCAAATGCACGTGCGGTAACGCCCGCCCTCCACGCAAACGAATATTCAAGGGCGCTGTTTTTTCAGAACAGACGGCGCCAACATAGGAGGAGTAATAATCATGCAAGTAGCAAAACGTATCACTGCCGTATTTCTATCGTTCATTCTGGCGCTGGGGCTGTTCGCCGCAATGCCGACACCGGCGGCGACCGCCGCAAGCGAAGTCGCAGACGGGGTGGAGTTGAAGGCCGCTCTTGAAAATGGAGACTCTGATGTCACTATCACTCTGACGGGTAATATTGTTTACAGCGACGAACCTATCACAATCGACGGAAGCAAGATTGTCACTATCAACGTGGGTGGATTCACTTTAAGTGTAACCGGCGCAACTGGCCCCGCGCTGACGGTTGAGAGCGGCGGTCAGCTCACTATAAATGTGGGTAGTGGCAGTTTCGAGGTCTCGAGCACTACAGGCAACGGCGTTTACGCCGGATCCGGCGCGGTTGTAAACATAACCGGCAATATTACCACCGAGGGTAACGGCAGTACCGGCGTTTACGCCGAAGCCGGCGCGGATGTAACCATAAACGGCAGTGTCACCAACACCGGTACCGTCACGGGCGAAGTCTTTGACAGCTTCGGCGTTCACGCCGTTGGCGATGGGACAGAAGTTGACGTCACCGGAGGCGTCAGCGCCACGGGCAACCTCAGTATCGGTGTTTATGCCGCCGAAGGCGCGGATGTCGTTGTAGCCGGCGGCGTGGAGGGTACAGAATACGGTGTGCTGGCCCTTGCCGGTGTCAGTGAAGAATCCCAAGCCGATGGAGCAACAGTCACCGTCAACGGCGGCATCGTCGCAATTAGTAGTCCCGCCACCAGAGCTATTGGCGTTAAGGCCGAAGGCGGAGCGCAAGTAATAGTATTATCCGGCGGCGTGAAGGGCTCGGGTTGCGGCGTTTCCGCCGAAGATGAAGACACATATGTTAAAGTTACCGGAGACGTTACTGGCGGTTACACAGGCGAGGCCGTCAACACGACCAGTCTGGGTATTCGCGCCGAATTTGGCGCGGAAGTATACGTAATAGGCGACGTGTATGGCGGAAGTGACGATGACGACGGCTGCGTGCAGTCCCTTTATGGCGCTAGCGAGGTTACGATTGACGGGGAAATCTACCCCTATTCCGGCTGCAATTATATTTATGTTAGCGATGTTATAAAAACGAAAGACGAATATGAACTCACATCCACCAAGCCGTATTATCGCGAATATCAAGCCCTAGACGAATTATATGATGCCCTCAACTACGTCTGGGTGCACGTCGAATACACCTACCCCATTCCCGACCCCGGCCCCAACTATTATACAGTCGCCTTCGAAACGAATGGCGGCAGCCCCGTCCCCCCCAATCAAAGAGTGATGTATGGCAGCAAAGCGACAAAGCCGGCTGACCCTGTAAAAGACGACTTAACCTTTGCGGGCTGGTATACGGATGAAATACTGACCGCGGCATACGACTTCGACACCCCGGTGAGGAATAACATCACGCTATACGCGAAATACTCCGAGCGGTTACGGACACCGACGCTGACCGATGTTCACATCAAGTATTTGAATGGTTATGAGGACGGCACGGTGCGTCCGGAGAACGACATAACCCGCGCCGAGGCGGCGGCGATCTTCTTCCGCCTCATCGCGGACACCGATAAGTCCGCGCCGCTAAGCTCGGCGTTCAGCGACCTTGACGTTGGAAGCTGGTATTATCAGGACGTGGCCTATCTGCAGCACAACGGCATTATTAAGGGCTATCCGGACGGGACGTTCAGGCCGAACGACCCCATAACCCGGGCGGAATTCGCGGTTATCGCCTCCCGCTTTGACAAGCTTGAATCAAACGTGCCGAACACCTTCAGCGACGTGGAGGACAGCTATTGGGCGGCGGGATATATAAACAGCGCGGTAGCCAAGGGCTGGATAACGGGCTATCCGGACGGCACGTTTAAGCCGAAGGAATACATCACCCGCGCCGAGGTCGTGACGCTTGTGAACCGTATGCTTGACCGCAGAATCCATTTTGAGGATTTGCCGGAGAGTCTGGAGAAATACAACGATCTGGACACTGACTATTGGGCGTACTGTGACATTATTGAGGCGTCGTTCGGGCATGAATACGAACGCAAGCCGGACGGCTTTGAAACTTGGCTGAGCTGGGATAACTAAAAGACAAGCCTAAACAGTTGGAAAGCGCAGCGCCGTATCGTCTGCACGGACTTCGCTAAGCTCGGAGCGTCGTAAACTCCGCTCCTCGCTCGCTCCGTCGTGCGTCCTCTCCGAATCGCAACCGCTTCGCTGGGTTGCGATTCGGTTAAACGCGAACGCTCGCTACGCGGTTCGTCCTCTCCAAACCGCAACCATTTCATTGGGTTGCGTTTTGGTTTTGGACGGGGATTCGCATTTTTGTTTTACCCTGCGGTTGTGCGTTGGCCATGTAGGGGCGGGTTTCAAACCCGCCCTCACGGGCGTTCGGAACGCCATTCGGGACGCATTCCCCGTAGGGCACATGGATTTGACCTTTAATTATAGCCAATCGACAGTGGCAGACGAACTACGCCCCCGCATTTTGGGGGGTGGGGATTCTAAACCGAAACGAAGCCCAACGGAGTGGGTTCGTTTCGGAGAGGACGAACCGCGCAGCGAGCGAGCTTTCGGCTTCAGCCGGAAGCGAGACTTAGCGGAGCGCGTGAGGACGAGCACCGCCCCTTTAGCCGCCTTTTGGGTACTTTTCGGCGGCTCGAAAAGTACCACCGCCGGTAGGCATGACCAGAATGAACAAGCGCCAAGAATGTGGGCGGCGGGACGCCGCACGTGTGAACGACGTCCAAAACCGAAACGAAGCCCAGCGCGGCGCGTGAGGACGAGCGGCTTTCGCCGTAACAAAGAATTTATTCTTTTCGGATTTTCCATTTGATTTTACTGTAGAATCTGGTAAAATATACTCGCTTGAACGGTAGAGGAGGGTATGCGCTATTACTACATATATTATAGCTTTTCAGTACGTCGTTTCGGCCGTGGCAATTGGCCTGGCGTGCTATTCCATTTCCAGATGGCGGCAGGACCGCATGATATACTTCACGTTTCTCACTCTGGCGGGAGCGATGAACGCCATAGGTTACATGTACGAGGTGAGCTCGACAAATCTGGACGCGGCGATAATCGCGTGTAAGGTCATGTATCTGGGCTCGCCTTTTATCGGGCCGTTGTATCTGATGTTCGCGCTCGACTACATAAACAAGCCTCTGAAAAAAAGGTGGCTTACGGCGCTGATATTCATTCCCGCCGCGGTATTCAGTATCGCAGTGTTCGCCTATCCCGGCGCGCGCGTTTACTATTCCGAGCTGGGATACAGTACGGCGGGCTGGCAGCCGCATCTCGCCGTGACTCCGGGGCCGCTGTATTATCCCTGCTTTATATATGAGTTCGCACTTGTCATCGCGGGGGCGGCGATACTGATATACGGCTTCATGCGCGACAAGACGCGCAATCACACGTTGATTTTTCTTGTGTCGGCCGTACTGCCGATGAGCGCGCAGATAATCAACTTCACAGGGGTGCTTCCCGGACAGATGAATACCGTGCCGGCGGCGCTGACGGCGACCATCGCGATGCTCAGTTGGTATCTCGCCCGTTACAGGCGCCTTGAGTGGCAGAGCTTGGGCCGCGAGCTGGTTGTACAGAATATGAACGACGCCTTTATCCTCATAGACGCGAACCGCCAGATATTGGATTCAAATGACATGGCGAGGCGTTATTTCCCCGAGCTTACAAACGCACGCCCCGGCACACAGCTGAGCGCGATACCGGGCTTTCCCGCCGGCGCGCTCGCCGAATCCGGCGACTTTGACTTCGATCTACGGGTAGACGGGGTCGACTTGTTCTTACATCTGTCGTCCACGGCTCTCAAACACTCCGGAGCCTCGATAGGCGCGTGTCTGCTCATATATAACAATACCGTAAACCATCTGATGATGGCCGAGTTGAGCCGTCTGGCGCATTTTGACGATTTGACCGGCCTGAATAACCGGACGGCGTTTTTCCGCGACGCCAAGAGGATGTACGAGCTCTGCCGGCGGCAGCGCGGCTATCCCGGAAGCGCGCTGATGATGGACATTGACTACTTTAAAAAAGTCAACGACACATACGGCCACGCCGTGGGCGACGACGTTCTCAGGAGGGTCGGCGCGCTGCTGAACCGCCGCGTCCGCCGAACGGACATATGCGGGCGCTACGGCGGTGAGGAATTATGTCTCTGGCTGCCGTCTACGAATACCGAGGGTTCGCTGAAGGTCGCCGAGGATGTGCGGGCAGCCGTCGAGAACATGGAATTTTCATCGGATAAGGGGAGCTTCAAGATTACCGTCAGCATAGGCGTCGCGTCGGCGGACGGGACGGAGCCCCTGAGCTTTGAGGACGTCGTCAAGCGCGCGGACGAGGCTCTCTACAACTCGAAACGCGCCGGCCGCAATCGCGTCAGCGTGTACGATGGCGCAGTTTTGATATAAGCTCCCCCTATGTCAATGACTTTTGAAGAATTCACCGTCAAGTTCGGCGTGAAGCTCAATGAGCGCCAGAGCGCGGCCGTCCGCGCGGCGCGGGGGCCCGTTTTACTGCTCGCGGTGCCGGGGAGCGGCAAGACGACGGTCATCATTGCCAGAATTGCGTACATGCTCTACTGTCTCGGCATAGAGCCGGGCAGGATACTGACCATGACATACACGGTCGCCGCGACAAACGAGATGCGCGCGCGTTTTGCCGCGAAGTTCGGCGAGGAATACGCCGGAGCTCTGGAGTTTTGCACGATAAACGCGCTGTGCGCGCGTATCATATACAGATATGGCGCGACGCGCGGACGTGAGATATTCGAGCTAGTCGAGGGACAGCCGGGCGGCGGGGCGGCGGGGCGTATCTCGCGCATATACGCGGCGCTGTACGGGCGGCAGCCGTCCGAGAGCGATGTCAGGGACATCAGGACACACATCACCTACTGTAAAAATATGCAGCTCGGGCGCTCTGAAATGACCTCCATAAAGCTGGAGGGAGCCGATTTTACCGAGATTTATAAGGCGTACCGGCAAAATCTGACGCGCGACCGCCTAATGGATTACGACGACCAGCTGCGTTACGCGTTTACAATACTGCGCAAATGCCCGGACATACTCTCCGAGCTGCACGGCAGATACCACTACATAAACGTAGACGAGGCGCAGGACACCTCAAAGATACAGCACAATATAATCGCGCTGCTCGCGTCCGGCCGCCGCAACCTCTTTATGGTGGGCGACGAGGATCAGAGTATTTACGGCTTTCGCGCGGCGTACCCGCAGGCGCTGCTCGATTTCGACCGCGTATACGCGCCCGCCCGGACGCTGCTCATGGAGCGCAACTACCGCTCTACCGGGGAGGTAGTGGAGCGCGCGAACAGGTTCATAGAGCAAAATACAGGCCGGTACTCAAAACGCATGGTCACCGACAACGTATGGGGCGCGCCTCTGCGCCGTATCGTCGTATCCGATATGGCGCTTCAATACCACTACCTCGCGGACATGGCATCCCGCTCGACCCTGGAAACCGCCGTGCTGTACCGCAATAACGACAGCGCCATCCCGATAATCGACGCTCTGGACAAAATCGGCGCTGACTATACGGGCGGCCCGTCCGACACGTCGTTTTTTACGAGCTACATCGTCCGCGACGTCTCCAATATAATCCGCTTCGCTCTCGCGCCGGATGATCTTGAGTTATTTCTCTCGATATACCGCCAGCTCGATCTGCGGTTGCGCGAGGACGCCGTAGGGCGTCTGCGCCAGCGTGTGTCGGGCGGTCGCGTCCGGGATGTGATAAGGGCGCTCCTCTCGGACAAGCTGCTCGGGCACACTGCGGTCGAGCGCGTCAAGGCGCTGCGCGACGCGCTCGGCGACATCCGGAGTGCGCGGAGATCGGACGTAGTGACCGCCGCGATCGACACGACGGGATACGGGCGCCACCTGAAATCGAGAAGCGCCGACAGTCAGCGTGTGAGTATCCTAAAAGCGGTAGCGGAGCAGAGCTCCGGGGCGAGCGCGCTCCTGCGCAGACTCAATGAGCTGCGCGAAATGATCTCCGCGCGCGCCGGAGCGGGAAAAAGCGCCGGACGCGGACTCATCCTGTCAACGATACACTCAGCAAAGGGTCTGGAATTTGAGCGCGTGATAATAATCGACGCCACGCAGGGGGTGCTCCCCAGCGTCGAGCCGCCGGGCGAGGGAAGTAAGCCGGACGGGAGGGAGCTCGCACTTCTGGAGGAGGAGCGCAGGGTGTTCTATGTGGGCGTGACGCGCGCGAAGAAGTATCTTGAATTTATCACATACGAGAACGAATTCGGTCGCCGCGTCGGGCGTTCGTTCCCGTTCGTGGACGCGATTACCGGCGAGGGCCCGGCGCTTCCGCCGTAACGCGCGGCGTCGCGGTAGCGCTGCGCCCCGCAGCAGCAGGGGGAGTGCGGCAGTGCCGCCCGTCGACGCAAAAACAATCGGGAGACGGACGAAGCCCATCTCCCGACTGTTTTTGTGTTGGCGGCTACCTATTTTGCCGAGCGGTCGCCCGCTAAGTATCGTCGGCACGAGTGAGCTTAACTTCCGTGTTCGGAATGGGAACGGGTGTACCCTCACCGTTATCGGCGCCAACTGTGCCCTCATTCTAGCACATCAAAAAACCGTTGTCAAGTGTTTTTTTGTGATTTTGAAAAAATTTTCTCCAAAATATTTCTGTTCACAAAAAGTTTACAAATGCGACGCTTGACAATGCGGTTGACTTGGAGTAAACTGTGCTTGCGGTTGACTGAAAGTAACACGCAGGGAGGGGAATACATGCCTGATTACAGACTGGCGGAGGTGGAGACAAAGTTCGCCGATTTGATATGGGACAACGAGCCGATAAACTCCGGCGAGCTTGTGAGACTTGCGGAAAAGGCGCTGAATTGGAAGAAACCGACGACGTACACCATGCTCCGCCGCTTGTGCGCGAGGGGCATATTCAAGAGCGAGAACGCGGTTGTTACGTCGCTGCTGAAACGCGAGGCGTTCTTTGCGGGGGAGGGCAGGGCATTCATCGACAACCGCTTCGGCGGGTCGGTTCCGGCGTTTATCGCGTCGCTCGTGGGCAGCGCGAGACTGTCCGACACGCAAGCGGACGAGCTGATTGCGCTGATACAGGCGCATAAAACCGGGAGCCCCGCTAATTCCGATTCGCGGGGCGGTAAGGAGGGCAAATCGTGAACGATATTTTTCAAACCGTACTCAACATGAGCATCACCGGGGCGTTTGTCATCGCGGCGGTAGTCATTGCGCGTCTGCCGTTGCGCCGCGCCCCCAAGTGGATTAGCTACTGTTTGTGGCTCGTCGCGGCATTCCGGCTCGTCGTGCCGTTCTCGTTTGAGAGTTCTGTAAGTCTTTTACCTTTTCAAGCGGAACCGGTGCAGGGCGTCCAACTTGACTATGATGTTTCGTTTTCCTCCGCTGTCAGCGGCGCTTACCAATCAATTGGCAGCGCGTTGAGTCAAGACTTTCACGACCCTGTGGTTTTGTATGTGGAACCCGGTTGGGGCGACTATGGCGCGAATACGGTTCAGGTTGGTCCGTCACAGGCGTGGTTCATATTCGGCGTATACATCTATTTGTTTGGTATCGCTGTGATGCTGATATACAGCGTAATCACAACGGTTATACTGCGACGCAAGCTGCGATTTTCTGCGCCTGTCGGCGGTAATGTCTTTGAGGTTGACGGCATCCGCACACCGCTTGTGTTCGGGCTGTTCCGTCCGAAAATCTATCTGCCGGCCGGTCTTGTCGGGCGGGAGCGCGCGTACATCTTGCTCCACGAACAGACGCATATCAAACGCCGGGACTACCTCGTCAAGATTTTCGCGTTCGCGGTGCTGTGCGTCCACTGGTTCAACCCGCTGGCGTGGCTCGCGTTCGTGCTGATGACCGCCGATATGGAGATGTCCTGTGACGAGCGCGTTATGCGTGAGCTCGGCGGGGCAGGGCAGTCCGGCTTTGGAGAACTTGAAAATCTCAGGCACGACTATTCCGCTTCGCTTGTGCGACTGGCGGCGGGGCGGCGCATAATCGGCGCGAGTCCGCTTGCGTTCGGCGAGGGCGGCATGAAGGAGCGGGTCAAACGCGTACTCAACTTTCGCAAACCAAGCAGGATTATCGTTCTCGCGGCGGTTGTGCTTGTCGCGGCGCTTAGTGTAGGCTTGGCGGTAAACAGGGCGGACGACAATTTTGTACATCCGACAATCCCCGAAGTTAAAGCGGTTTCATCAAGCTCGTCCGCGACCGCGCTTAACTTCGGCTTGCGTTGGGACAAAGGCGTCGCGGATGCTCTTGCGCCGTGGCAAGGCGACTACAAGCCTGAGAACACGCTTTACACAGATGGAGATGTGTCGCTGACAATCGCCTCAGACGCCGTCGAAAGCGTCGGCGTGTCACTGCTCCTCCCCGATGGCACGCCGGTCGAATATGAGATTTCCGGGCTTGTCTTTTATTTGCCGGCCAAAGCCCCTGTATACATCTGTGTCATTGATGTGCAGTACACGAAGGATATCCTGCGCGCGACTTACGGTGTGAAGCTTGTGCGGAATGGTGAAGAATTTCCCACTCCAACAACATCACAAGACAATGCCGTTCCGAAAGCGCAAGCCCAAGCCCAAGCTGTCATCGACCGCTATCTTGAACTGCTCAAAGCCAAGGATATTCCCGCGCTCGCGCAATTTTTAGTGATGGACGGCGACGGCTCGACTATGCGCGGCGAAGCCGAACGCGTCGTCGAATACTACTGGAACCGCGTCGGCAGAGACTACAGGAATAATGGCGTGATGACGTACGATTTCAGCACCGCAGAGCTTGCTGAGATGAATTATGACGCGCAAAAGCGCGTGTTTATCTGCACTGTGCTTGTCGACGCGCCCGCTGACTATGACGAAGGCAGGCAGTGTACGCTTGAAATCAGGCTGAACTATATGGATAGCTTGGTCGGACCGGACATTCAACAGTCCGCGCATTGGCTGCTGCCGGAGGAAATCAAGAACATCACCTCGCTGACGCTTTACTTGCCGGACGGTCGTGAGTTCGAGCCGGAGAATAGCGCAAAGGCGATTCGTTGGGTCGAGGAAAATTTCGGCAAAGCGCAGGATTTGGGCTTTGTCGGAGAGTGCGGCTATGAACTCGGCGTGACGCTGCAAATCAGCACGGCGGGCGGCAAACGCGGGTATGTCTATCCCGCAACGGATGGCTGCGGCAACTTCCTCTCCGGCGGTTTTTCATACGAGTGGGGCGGCTCAAACGCCGACTTCTATACTTGGTTCGGCGCGGGTTCATACACGCTTTTGCACGGCGCTTATTTAACGGGCAACGTGATTGACAGGTATTACAGTAGTAACAACTATTCGCACCATTTTATATCTTATGAGCAAATCAGTACGCCGGACATTCCGGCTGAGGACTGGGAAGACGATTGGGACGAGGCTGTGGCGTTTTGGGTGACAATCCGCGACAAAAACACCGAAACAGCGGAATACCGCACAATCGTGTTGACCCGCAGACGCAGCGGCGAGTGGGAGGTTTTCAGCGAAATGAAAAGTTAAGCACACCAGATTCTTTCCCGCGTGACAATGGACATTATGGCCGGAGGCTCGTCCTCACGGACTTCGCTAAGTCTCGCTTCCGGCTTAAGCCGAAAGCTCTCTCGCTTCGTCGTTCGTCCTCTCCGAAACGAACCCACTTCGCCCCGGCTTCGTTTCGGTTTTGGACGAGGGTTGGGACCGCGGGCGACCGGGGTCGGTCGCCCCTACAGGACGTGGGATGCGTGGGCGGGTTTCAAACCCGCCCCTACGGGCGTTTGGAACGCCATGCTGGACGCGTCCCTCGTAGGGCAAATGGAGATACGGTGTCGGGCGGCGCGGAGCCGCCCGCCGCAACAATCGACTGTCGCAATACATGGTTACCCCCGTATTAGGGGTGTGGGGGGATTCGCAAGGGGGGAGGGGACGACTGTCCCCTGACCCCCTTGCGCCGCCTTTTGGGTACTTTTCGGCGGGACGAAAAGTACCCCGCCGGCGGCATGACCAGAAAACGGTTATTTGCCATGAATACAGGAGAAGCGCGAGGCGGGAGCGCAGACAACGGACGCGCAATGCGCGCCCCTACGAGGTTCCATAAAATTTGGTTCTGGTTTTTATTCTGCACCAATCGGATACACGCAACCGGTCACCACAAATTTCACACGGATAATGTTACGTTATTGACAATCGTCGCATTTTATGCAATAATGTCATATGTTGTCGATAATAGTGTATATTGCCGGATGGCGCTGCGAAATGGCGTCGCTTTGCCGGGATATTTGCGGTGATTGCCGCTGCTCCGCTCACATATGAGGACGGACAAACAGGGGGTCAAGGACATGAAGAAACGCGGTTTGGCAAAAAGATTGCTCGCGATGCTGCTGTCGCTCGCGATGGTGACCGCTACGGTTGCGTTCACACCGGCGGACGCCGGCGAAACGGACGACATGTCCGCTGCGGAGACGGAGACCGGCGGCGAACAGGGCGACGGCACGCTTGGGTCGTCAAACGAGCCCGATTCCGATCCCCTTCCCGGGGAATCGGTGTCCGGCGACCCCGATTCCGGCCCCGGCGACACGACACCGCAGCAAGATGGCGACACCCCGGGCGGGGTGTCGGACGGAGATCAGGCTTCGTCAACGGGCGAGGAACCGCCCGTTGACGCGCAAGAAGGCTTAATAACGGTTTTCGGCGACATGTCGCCCTTGTCCGACCCGCCCGACACGCTCGGCGGCGCGGTGACGATAAGCATCAGCGACGGCCACACGGCGCCGCGCGTGGGCGACACGCTGACGGCGGATATATCCGGACTCACGGCGTCGCCGGACGGGTATGAGCCCGGCGCGCTCGGAGCGCTCGGAGCGCTCTCATACACGTGGACCGTCGGGGTGGGGGAGAGCGCCCGCCACGTTGACGGTACATCGGCGTGGGACGATGGCGACCCCGGTGCATACGCCCCCATAACGTACAGAATAACCACAGCGGACATCGGCAGCTCGATAAAGATAGAGGTGTCAGCCGAGAACGCGACCGGCAGCGTGAGCTCCGGGCCGACTGCCGTCGTGATCAGCGGGTACGCGCTGGACGGGACAAAAAAGCCCACGATAAGCATCAGCGGCGGCCACGCCGCGCCGCAGGTGGGCGACACGCTGACGGCGAACGTCAATGAACTCAACACGTCTCCGGCGGGCGGAGACCTCGGCGTCCTGTCCTACGTGTGGAAAGTCACCGGGGGCGCGACGGAGAGCGGGGAACAGCAGTTCGACGAAGGAACCCACATGCCGATGCCGATCATATACGTGGTTAAGGCGGCTGACGTCGGCAAGACGATCAGCGTCGCCATATCGACACAGTACGCGACGGGTACGGTGAGCTCCGCCGTCACGGCCGCCGTCGTCAAACAAACAGCTCCGGCGGCGCCGGCGAAGCCGACTGCGAGCTTTACGACATCCTCAAGCGTGACCCTGAACGCCGTTTTGGGGCATGAATATGCCATGCTCACAGCGCAGGTCACGCCCGCCGCAAACGATTGGCAGGACAGCCCTGTGTTCACGGGGCTCACGAGCGGCGTGGAGTATTTCTTCTACGCGCGCGTCAAGGAAACCCCGGAGCGCTACGCCTCCGCCGTCAGTCCTGTCGCCGCGATAACAGCGGAGAGCGGCGGCGAAGCCGTAATTGACCTCGGCGCGGCCGTGCCCGCGGACTCCGGTACCGGATGGAGCTATGCTTCCGAGACCCAAACCTACACCATTACAGACGGCGCCGACGTGCGCGTGGTGGGAGTGTCCGCGAGCGGCCGCAGGATAGTGGTCGCTGAGGGCGCGACAGCCGCAGTCACGCTTGACGGCGCGTCGATAACGGGCCTCGGCGACAACGTTGCCGCGCTGACGCTCGGTGAGAGCGCGGCGGTGACGCTGCACATATCGGGAACCGTCACGCTGGCGGGCGGCGCGAACGCGAGCGCCATCGACGCCTCCGCCGGCGGCGCCGCTCTGACGCTGGCGGGTAACGGCGTACTTAACGCGACGGGCGGCGGGGATGCAAAGGGCATCTCCGGCGGTGTCGTAATATCCGGGGGCAGCCTGAATATAGCGGGCGGCTCGGGTGCTTTCGCGACGCAGCCGAAAAACAGCGCGGGCGACGTGGTGTACATGAACACGCTGACGCTGCACTCGGCCGTCTCCGGTCATCTGGCGGGCGGGTCTATACCGAACACGCCGGTCACGGGCGTAACATACGGCGGTACGGGTTACGCGTACACAGGCGCCGCGACCGACGCGGGCAGTAAGGTATATCTGTGGCTCCCTGCGACAAGCTCCGCGCAGGACGTGACAGTCCGGCTCAAATACGTCGCCGTCGACCACACCGCGTCAGGTGTGCGCCCCACCTCGGACATGGCGCAAGAGGCCCACATGGTGAGCGAGCTTGTGGTAAAAGCTAAGGAGGGCGACGCAAAATACACCGCCAATTACACCTTTGATGGCGCGATGCACACCATAAACGGCGGCGAACCCGTTATTGTCACCATGAGAGATGACTTGGACAGCAACTATAGAACCGGGGAAAACATATCCGCCACAGGCAACGGCACGGTAGGCGCCGCGGCAGTCACGATCAAAGACGTCAGAATAAACACCCCGGCAGGCTCCGCTTTCGGGAGCAACTATGCGGCCAACACGCTGACGCTTGAGGGCGACAACTATCTTCAAGCGACAAGCTTGACCGTGGGCACACACCTCACGATAGACGGGGACGGCAGCCTGACCGCGTACGTGAAAGGTACAACCGGCGCCAGCACCGCCATAGGTTGCAGATGGTCAGGCTCCGCTCAGATCACCATAAATTCCGGCAACATCACGGCGTCTGGCGCCTCCGGTTATGGCGCCAGTTTCGGCTTGGGCGCCTGGAGCCCCGGAAGTGTGACGATCAACGGCGGCAGTATAAATACAGACTGGTACGGCTCCTATGGCGCGGGAACCCTTATCGTCAACGGGGGAATCCTCACAGGCGGGAGTCGCGGCGCGTCTTTCGGCGAACACTACATCAACGGTGGCAGCATCAACTTGATCGCCGGCATCGGTACGGTGTACAACTCCGCCGGTCAGCGCGTCTATAAGAACACGCTGACCGTGGGCAGCCCGGGCTCCGAAATAACAAGCACCGCCGTCACGGCGGCGACAATAGGCGACGTCACGGCGGCGCAAACCCCCAACGCGGCGGCGGGCGTCTACGGGATACACGATGTAAAGACAGACGCGAGCGGCAATCTGTACGTCTACCTCCCCGTCACGTCCAACACGGAGACGGGCGAGCAAATCTCCGTGACCGCCGGCGGCAATGAGTATAAAAACACGTACCCGCGCTACGCCGACGACTACAACGAGGAGACGCTGTATCCCTCCGACACAACGCCTCCGCAGATAGCGGGGAGCGTCACGATTGGCGCCGGCGACCTCGCGATAGGCACGGCGATCACGGCGGCGGCGAGCGTGACGGACAACCCCCAACTGCGCTACACGTGGTTCAGGGGGAACGACACCACGGGTTATGTCGCCGCGAGCGCGCCCTCGACGTCGGAATCGTACACGCCGCAGCTCGCGGACGCGGGATATTATCTCAAGGTGCGCGTCACCGCCTCCGGGTACTCCGGCGCGATATGGTCTTCTGAAACGGCGGGTACCGTTCCGCCCCTCGAGGCGTCGCTAAGTCCGGGCTACAGTCAGTCCCCCGGCGTTTCCGCTATCTATGGGCAGACGCTCCAGAACGCCGTCATAGTACCGTCCGGTTGGGCGTTCAAGTCGGGCACGGTTTTAAGCGATTCTGTGGGCGAGGTCGGCGCGGGCAAGTCCGTTACGCTCACGTATTCCGCGACGGGCTATGAGACGGTGGAAAAAACCGTAGTAGTCGCCGTCAGCCCCAAGCCGATAACGGTGAGCGGGGTCAAGGCGACAGGCCGCGTGTACGACGGCACGAGCACTGTAGCCGTATCCGGCGCGGAAGCGGCGTTGTCGGGAGTGTTGGCCGGCGATGTCGGGCAGGTGACCGTAAACGTCGACAGCACCGGAACACTGTCCATCGTGAACGCCGGGGCGAACAAAACCGTCGCCGTGAATGCGACGCTTGCGGGCGAAAAGGCGAACAACTATGTCATAGAGATGCTGCCCGTGAGGGCTACTATAACGCGGAAAACAGTTACGCCGTCCGGCGCCGTCACGGCGAGCAAGACTTATGACGGCACGGCGATTTTTGACGGCGCGAATATGGTTACGACCGGCGTGACATTTACCGGCAAGCTGGGCGGCGACGTCCTCACGCTGTCGGCGTCCGAAGTCACGGGATCGCTCGCGAGCGCGTCCGTCGGTTCGGGCAGTCTCGTCGTGAGCGGGTTATTCACGCTGACCGGCGCCGACAGTCCGAACTACACGCTCATGGGCCAGCCTCCCGTGGTGGGGACGATAACTCCGGGTGATTTTGCAAACGTTACGCTTACGCCGCCGACCGCGGCGGATATCACCTACGGGCAGACCCTCGCGGACTCCGCGCTGACAGGCGGCGACGCGCGCGGCGCCTTTGCGTGGACTGCCCCCGCCACTCGCCCGAGCGCGGGTGCGGCGCAACAACAAAGCACGACGTTCACGCCGAACGCCGAGACGCGCGCGAATTACGCTCTTGCGGAGAACTACACGGCGCAGGTCGCCGTATTGCTTACGGTGAACAAAGCGGCGCCCGCGATGACGCTGTCGGCAGTTTACGACACAAACGAAACGCCGACACTCACGGCGACGGCGTCGCTCACGGGCGCGGGCGGCGGCGCGGCGCCCACAGGCAGCGTCGCTTTCAGCTATGTTCTCGACAGCGGCGGCAGCGTCACTATCGACCTCGCAGTGGCGATAAGCGGCGGCACGGCTTCGGCGGCGCTGACGAACCCGGTGGCGGGCAATTACACCTTCACGGCGGTATACAGCGGCGATAACAACTATTCAACCATAACGGAAACATTGGCGGGGTTCAAGACAGATTTAACGCAGCAGACGGCGCCGATTGAAATATCCGGCGACACGGGCATCACATACGGCGACACGGACAAAACGCTTACGGCCTCGGGCGGCAACGGTGGCGGAGCATTCACATTCTCCGCGCCGCAAAACGACTATATTGATGTCGCGCCGGGTGGGGCGATCACGGTCAAAAAAGCCGGGGGACCCGTCACGGTCACGGCGAAAAAAGCCGCGGACGCGACATATAACGAGGCAACGGCGACGGCTCAGGTAACGGTATCGCCGCGCCCGCTGGCCGGCGCCGCGGTTGCGGTATCGGGGAGCTACCCCTACACCGGCGCGGCGCACACGCCCGCCGCCGCCGCCGTCGCGGCGACGCTCGGCGGCAACCCGCTTGAACA
This sequence comes from Oscillospiraceae bacterium, assembly GCA_031270395.1. GTDB lineage: Bacteria > Bacillota > Clostridia > Oscillospirales > Oscillospiraceae > JAISBX01. The sequence continues at coordinate 12,017 of JAISXU010000008.1, read as the reverse complement.
CGGCGTGGATTATACCTTCTCCGTCACGGCGGGCGGGACGGACATAGGCGCGGCGACGGTCACGGCGACGGGACGCGGCAATTACACCGGCACGGTAACGGGTACGTTCAGCGTGATAAAGGCTGTGCCGGACGTGACGCTGTCCGTCTTCCCGGATAGCGGCGCGCGGTACGGCCAGACCGTGACGCTGCGGGCGCAGGCGCGAAACAAGCTCTCGAACGACGTCCCGACGGGCTACGTCGGGTTCAAGATAGGCGACGAAGTGCTGGGAACTGTGGCCCTCGACGCAAACGGCGACGCGGAGTATTCCTATGCGGCAAATACAGTCGGATCGCCGAAGTTTTCCGCCGCGTATCAGGGCGACGACAATTACAGCGCGGCCGCGTCGTCCGACGCTGTCTACCCGATAAGCAGGGCGGAGCGCGAGCTCGACATACAGAGCGCTAGTCTCGTCTACGGCTCGACCGCGACACTCACGGCGATTCCGAGCGCGGGCGCCGGCGACGGCGCCGTGACGTTCTCCGTACCGCAAAACGACTATATCGACGTGGCGGCGAGCGGCGCCGTGACAATCAAGAAAGCGGGCGGTCCCGTCACGGTGACGGCCGTCATAAGCGGCGGGGCGTATTACGCCGACGCCGCGGATACGCTGGAGTTCTCGATAGCGAAGCTCGATACAGTATTCACAGCGTCGCAGTACGGCGGCGTGAGCGGCAAGCTGGCGACGACGCACATAATTGTCGAGTTTGACAAGTCGTTTCCCGCCGGTGAGTTTTCGACGGGCAACATCGTCCTCACGGGCGCGTCGGTGTCAGGAACCGTATCAACGCCGGACGCGACGCCGGCGGGATACACGCGAGTATACCCGTACGGCAGTATCTACCTCGTACCCGTGACGCTGAACGCCGCCGTCGTGAACGGCGGGACGGCGGCGGTGGCAGTGCAAAACCTCGACAATCACACGGTGACGGGCGCGCAGTCGCGCGACGTGACAGTATACAAGCCCGTGAAAGCCGCGAAACCGCAGGATATAGGAATAGATTACGTCAACGAAAGACTCACCGGACTTGCGTCCGACGCGAGCTACGTCATAACGCCGGCCGGCCTCGACCCCGTCGAAACGGGGACGCTCAGCGCCGGAGTCACTACGTTTGCGATACCCGGCTCCGGCTGGTTCGGCAAGACGCTCTCGATAGTCAGGCGCGGCGGCGCGGAGACGGTGGACAGCGACCCGTATACGCTCGCCATACCGTCCCGCCCGCAGGCGCCCACGGGCTTAGCCGTATCGTCGGTGGTCTCGGGAGACGACGCAGTGGGTACGCTCTCCGGACTCACCACGTCCGCGGTTTACGAGTACACTAAGGCGACAGACCAAGGGCAGCCGTCGGACCCCGGAACCGTACACGACGCGTCGAGTCTCGTAGTCACGTTCCCGCAGACCTCGACCGCCACCGTGAGGATACGGTTGAAAGCCACCGGAAGCAGCTTCGCGGGCGAGTGGGCGTCATATGTCATACTCTCGCCCGGCGGCGTCGATCTCGGCGACAAGCTCGAGGGCTACACCTCCGACGGGACGCTCGGCAAACCGCTTACGATCGCGGACGCCACTATCACGGAGGTCGCGGCACCTCCCGGCGACGCGTGGCTCACTGTCACACACTCGGCGGGCGTGTGGACTGTGGCGGCGAAGACGGCTCTTGCGGCGGGCGAGTACGACTATACCCTTAGCGTGACCGCCACAGTAGACGCCCAACAGCAGACTCTGCATCCGCACGTCCATTTCACGGTACACCAGAACGCGGTGATAAAGTCCGTCACGACGACTCTTGATACCGGCGGCGACGGCGCTACGGACAAGGTGGTCATAGAGTTCGAGTACCCCGTCGCCATAGCGTTCGTCGACGTCTCCCTCTCGGGTGCGGTGTTCAAGACGGGCACGGCGTTCGCCGATACCGGCGTGACGCCCGGCGAGCCGAGAACGACATACACGGTAAACGCCGCCCTCTATCTCAATAGCAAGACGGGCGACGCTATACCCGTGACCGTACGGCTTGACGCCGAGACGTTTGCCTACCAGCGGCAGATGCAACCGGATGTCACAGAGATCACAAATAGCGCGGCGCAGGTGACTATACCGCGATCCATCAAGTCGGCAAAGGCCGTGACGCCTGTGGACGGCTATTCGACGGGCTACATACAGTTCACTCTGAACGGCCCCGCCGACACGCCGCCCGGACACGCGATAATGGCGGACGATTTACAGTATTTCGGCGATCCGGGCGGGACTTACGACGGCCCAATAGTGTTCAGCGCATCAACGTTCCATGTCGATTACGTCATGCGCGTTGACGCCGATATGAACTACACCTACCGCGTGTTCATAACGCCCACGGCGCCTATATTTGACGGCAGTCTGACAATGTCCATCCAGACATGGGGCGTCGCGTCTTTCCCGGTCTCCGGCGCCGTCAAAGTAGAAGCGGACAAAACCCTTACCGGCGTGACATACATAATCGACGGCGGCGGAAACAATTATCTGACCGACATCGACGCGTTTCAAATAATTCCGGAGCTCGACGCCCAAAACGGCATCGCCGTCCCGGAACTGCATCTCGAGCTGGGCCGCGAATACGAGGCGGACGCGGTGACGGCGGTGTACGTCAACGGCAGCGCGCTCCCGCCGTCGCTCTACGCGTCGTCCACGGGAAGCGCAAAGACGTTCTATCTCGACGGCGTATCGCAGGGGGACATCGGTGTGACGCACGTGCTCACGCTGAAAACCGGCTGGGCCGACCCCGACGCGGCCGGCGACGGGTACAAGGTCGCCGTTCTGTACAAGGATAACACGACTACTCAGGGCATGACGCGCGTGAAAAACCTCACGGCGTCCTATGTCCTCACGGTGAATATCGACGGCGGGCAGACGGTCACAAGACACGCGTCAGGGGAGTCTGTCGGCATTTCGGCGCCCGCGAGCCTCGACGGCGGCGAGCGCGTGTTTCACAACTGGACGGCCTCCGTCGGCGTCGTCGCGAACGCGTCGGCCGCGTCAACAACGTACACCATGCCGCAGAGCGCGGCGGCGATCACCGCAAATTATCGCCGTCCGACACCGGCTATAACCGTCAATTACGAAGATGAAACGCTGGACGGGTTTATTGCCGGCGAACATTATAAGGTAGAGACGGCGGCGGGCGCGACTATATACGCGGACATGACAGCCGCAGCGGGCGGCAAGTTAGACATAAACAATGAAGACTCCGCAAAAGCCCTGTTCGGCAAGAGCCTTAAGATAACGCGGCTCGGCGGCGGAAACATTGACCCAAGCGCCGCCCTGACCCTGACAGTAGCCGCGAGGCCGGCAAAGCCCGCCGGACTGACGGCCACAGACGAGACGTTCGCAGGTTTTGATGACGGGACTATTTCGGGCGTCACCGCGGGCATGGAATACCACATGGAGTGGAGCGACGACGGGAACGATTGGACTGTGTGTACCTCCGACGCGCCGATAACGGGACTCGCGCCCGGCGACTACTACGTCCGCTACAGGGCTGTGCCGGGCGTGAGCTTTAAGAGCGAGAGCGTCGAACTGACCGTCGCCGCGAGCGTTACGACCGCCGTATGGCAAATATCGCTGCTTGACGCGGCGAGCGCCGCCGTGTCGGGCGACGTATCTCTCGGGACGGATGTGTACGGCTACGCGGCGACCTACTCAAAATACATCGTCGTGAAAAATACCGGCAACCAACCGGTGAGCGGTCTCGCCGCCGCGCTCTCCGGCGACGGCGCGGGGAGCTTCACGGTCACTTCGCTGAGCGGCGCGTCCGGCGGGACGCTCGCGCCGAATGAGACGGCGCACTTCACCGTCGCGCCGGTGTCGGGGCTGGCGCCCGCCGCGTCCGCGTACGCGGCCGTTGTGACAGTCTCCGGCGACCCCGCCGTCCCGGGCAGACCGGGCGCGCCTGCCGCGGGCGGCGTGGCGGCTGGCTTTACGGCGAAGTTTACGGTGAACAGGGCGCCCGCGCCCGCCGCCGTCGATCTCGACTATACCATTCCGACGGGTCATGTGTATGACGGCGCGACTCAGGGCATAGGAACCGTCGCGCTCAAGGCGCCCTACAACAGCGGGGCGGGCGCCGTGACGGTGTATTACACGGGAACCGGCGGCACGACGTATTCAAAGAGCGCCACGGCGCCGACGAGCGCGGGGACGTATGTCGTCGCCGCCGACGTGGCGCAGGGTACGCTGTATGAGGCGGCGTCGGGACTGGAATTGGGAAATTACGCGATAGCGAAAAAGACGGTCAGCGCCACAGGCGTCACGGCGTCGAAGGTCTACGACGGAAATGAGAGCTTCAGCCAAAGCCAAATAGTCCTTACCGGCGTGTCCTTCCCCGGAAAAGCGGACGGCGACACGCTCACGCTCAATATATCAGATGTCACGGGTGGCACGGTCACGGACGCGGACGTCGGAACGCGCACGCTTACGCTCACGGGCGCCGTCGTCCTCGCGGGCGCGTCGGCGGCCAATTACACGCTGACATCCGTCACGGCGACGGCGACGATAACGAAAGATGATATCACGTTTGCGGCGGTTCAGCACGGCGGCGTGAACGGCAAGGCGGCATCGACGCACATAGATATAACATTCAATAAGCCCGTGGCGGACTTCGCGGCGTCCGCCGCCCTGATTTCCGGCGGCGCGGCGCGGCATGGCACCGCCTCCGACGTGAGCGGCGAAGGCGCGCCGCACACGGTCTGGCGCGTACCGATAAGCCTCGACGACGGTACAACTGACGGTACCGACATTAACGTGAAAGTGCAAAACCTTACGAACTACAACGTCACGGGTACGAACCCCGCGAGCGTGACGGTATTTAAGCCGGTGAAGGAACAGACGCCCGCCGCGAAGATCGACTATGTGAACGAGCGTTTAATCGGCCTTGCTCCGAGCGCGGACTACACGATGAACGGTATCGCGCACCGCTCCGACGACTCCGGCGTCATGATAGACCAGACGGGCGGCGAGATAAGCGCGATCCCCGAAGCGTGGCACGGCGGCAGCATCCCCGTCGTCAAGCTCGGCGGCGAGCATACCGTGGACAGCGACGCGCAGAGCCTATCCGTGCCAGCGCGCCCCGGCGCTCCCGCAGTCACGGGCGTAAACACGACGGACGGCGACAACGGGAGCATCGCGGCGCAGGGAGCAGTGGATACGTCCGCGCTCGAATGGCGGCCCAAAGACGGCGAGTGGCGGAGCTGGAGTACGCAGACGCCGGACAATCTCGCGGCGGGTGAATACCACGTGCGTACGGCGGCGAAAGCGGCAGGCGGATACGGCGCCGGCGGCAATTTCCGGGGATCTGTCGCCGTGGTACACGTGTACACGTCGGACACGATAATCCTCGGCGACGCGCTGCAGGGCTACGCGCCGAACGATCACAGGGCGGAGATAGCGGAGCCCCAAATGGCGTCCGCTCCGACGGTCACGGAGGGCGCGGGTTGGTTTGACATCGTCGCCGAATCGGGCAAATATTTCGTGAGACCGCGCGCAGACCTCGAAACGAGAACAGACCTCTCCCAGAGGGAGTACGCGGGTGTAGTCAGCATACCCGTGAGTACGGGCGGTTCCGTGACGCGTCCCGTGTCGTTCACCGTACACCCGCGCGTCAAATTCGCCGCTATCGCCCCGGTGACCGCGAATAACGACGACGGCGGTCTGACGACAAGCGTCACGCTGAACTTTGAGTACCCGACGCTCCTGAGCTTTGGCGATGTGGAGATAGGCGGCGCGGCCGTAAAATCAGGCGTCGGCTTTACGGACGACGCTTCCGGCACGCCGAGGAGCAGCTACATCGTCGCCGTCACGCCGAAAGAGGTCAATAAGACGGGCGACGCGATTACTGTCGTCATAACGCCGGATACGGGCGCCTACCTCTATCAGACCTCGGCGTCAGATTACGCAAAACCCTCGGCAAGCGCCGTCGTCTCCATCCCGCGCTCCATGAGCGTACAGCGTCTGGGCGACGTGCTTCCGGATGTAGCGCCCGGCTACTCTACGGGCTACATACAGATAGAACTCGGCGGCTGCGCCATACCACCGGAGTCTATCATCGATTTCGACGCGGCGTACAGCGGCGCGGTAAGACTCACAAACGTCGGCGGCGCCAACGCCGCGATCCTCGCCGTCATGCCCGTGACCGCCGCCGCGGGCGACGTGTACCGCGTGTTCATCTCCGTGACGACGGGCGGGACGGTGAGCCTGTCTATTCCGAGCTTCGGAGTACCCGCCGTGCAGGTTGAGGGCATAAAGAAATCCGCCGACCTCGCCGGAGTGACGTACTTCCTCGACGGTGGCGGGAACAATTATCTGACCGATGAAAACGGCTTCCAGACACTGCCCGAGAGCGACGCGCTCCACGCCGTCATAGCGCCGGACTATACGCTGCGCACGAGCGAGGATTTCGATACGACGGAGGTCGCGGGCATATATGTCAGGAATAAGAGCAAAGACGGCGCGAACAGGGCGCTCACAGCTGATATGTACACCGCCGCAGCGGGGGACGGCGTCACGTTCTATTTCGACGGTGAAGCTTACGCCGGCCTGACAGAGCAGCTCGTTATAACGCTCAAATCCGGCTGGGCGGGCGTGGAGGACTACGGCGGCAACGTATACGAAATTACGGTCATTTTCAGGAACAAGACTACCTCCGCGCTGTCCGCCGCGCTCGGGATGGTGAGCGTCGTCAACGTGACGCGCACATATGACCTCACCGTAGTCGGCGGAGAGCTCGCGGGCGGCGAAGTGGCGGGTAGGTTCGCGGCGGGGTCGAAAGCGGACATAACAGCGCCGGAGACCATAGAAAACGACACAAAGGTATTCTGGAACTGGACGGCGGCGGGTACGCCCGGCAACGGGACGTTCGATACCGCGACGAGCCGTGAGACAAAGTACACGATGCCGGACAACAACGCCACGGCGACGGCCGTATACGCCGCGAGACCGGCCGCGCCGCCGCTCGACAACAGCAAGATCGATTACCAAAACAGGACGATCGCGCTGCCGAACGGGCCGTACAGCTACACGCTCTCGGACGGCTCGGCGGGGAGCTTCACGGTCAGCGGCGAGAAGATAGACATAGACGATGCGTGGTTCGGCAAGACGCTCACCGTGCGGAGCGCGAACGCGTGGCCGGAGAGCGTTGCCGCGCCCGTTTTCATAGAACAGATCAGGCCGGAACCGGGCGGCGTGAGCGCCGCGCACGAGACATTCGCCGGCTTTAATGACGGAGAGCTTCGCGGCGTGACGTCGGGCATCGAGTTCCGCGCGTCGGGCGACGTGGATTGGACGTCCGGAGTGAACGGCGCTGTCGGTCTGGCGCCGGGCGTCTATGTTGTGCGGCTGGCGTCCGTTGCCGGCGCGGACTTTTACGGACGCGAACTGACGCTGACCGTAGACGCCGGCGCGCCGCCCGTGTGGAGCGTTTCGCTCGGCGACGCGTCGTCTGTGACGTTCACAATGGCGCCATACGGCTACTACGGCGCGGGCGTTCCCGCCAGAGACATAACAGTGACGAATAACGGCAATCAGCCGACAGGCAGCAGTATGTCAAACCGGCAGGGGACAACCGCGCTCAGTGTGGCGCTCGCGCTCGGGGAGGACAGCCCGTTTGTGATAACCGGCATACCGGAGAGCGGCATAGCCGGTCTCGCGCCGGGCGATTCGGCGAGCTTCACGGTGAAGCCGAAGACGGGACTTGCCGCAGGACACTACGAGGATACGCTCACGGTGACGGGCGACGGCAACGGCATATCGAAAACCTTGAGCCTGAGCTTTACGGTGAGCAAGGCGGAAATCACGGGCTTCGGCGCTGTATCATCGTTTGTGGCGGGCAAGGCGGGAGAGGTTTTGCCCGACCTCGATGAGCTCGGCGAACTCACGGCGGCGCTCAACGCGGCTCGCGGCGAGGCGGCGGCGTACTACGACGGCGGCACGGTAACGGCCTCGATGTCATGGTCATATGCCGGCTATCGGGACGACTTTATCTCAAAGGCGTACTCGCCGAATGATCTGCCGTACCCGCAGCAGATCGGCGTGTACGTGTTCGATGGCACAGCCGTGTCGTTTGGAACACAGAGCGCCAATATCAACTCGACATCGCTGAAAGCCAGACTGTACGTAATAGTGAACGACGTGCCGCGCGCCATATCGCTCGACGCCGAGGGGACATATCTGTTCGACAGCGCGCCGTATGGGTACGATGAGGCGCCCGCGGGACACGCCGTAACGGTGACGAATCAGGGTACGCAGGCGACGGGCGAGCTGACAGCGGAGCTTGGCGGCGCGGGGGCACAGTCGTTTGAGCTGACGCCGTCCGGTGGCATCATAGACTCCATAGCCATTGGCGCGGCCGGCAGCGGCGTGACCGTCAGGCCGAAGACGGGCCTCCCGCCCGGGGAGCACAGGGCTACGCTCACCGTGCGCGGCGCGGAGTATGACAATATAAATCCCAAGAGCTACGCGATCAGCTTTACCGTTCGCTCCGGGGAGATAACGGGTTTTGAGCCGATAACGGCAGTCAGCGCCGGCGTTGCGGGCTACGGCGCGAAGACGCTGGGCGAGCTTTTGGGCGTGGGCGGTGGACTGCCCGCAGAAGTCACGGCGCGCGCCACGCACGGCCTCGTCGAAATACCGGTGACGGAGTGGACGCCCGACGGCGGCTATGACGCGACGGTTCCGGGCAGCTATGTCTTCACCGCGACGCTCGGAGCGCTGCCGCAGTATACGGCCAACCCGCACGGCCTGACGGCGCAGCTTGCCGTGACAGTCGCCGCGCCCGTACACGCGCAGACGCCGGTATTTACTGTCCAGCCCGCTCCTTATTCCGGGATAGCGGACGTCACGCAGGGCGCCGCGCATACGCTCACGGCGGAAGCGGCCGCCGCCGACGGGGGAGCGGTGAGCTATAAGTGGTACACGAGTGCTGTGATGGACTACTCGGCCGGTTCGGCGATAGCAGACGCGACGGCGAGCGAGTACGATGTCCCGGTGAGCGCGGCGGGCACGGTTTACTACTGGTGCGAGACGGTAAACAACAACGCCTCCGCGACGGGCGATACCGAATCGCCGTCGTCGCGGAGCATGATAGCCGAGGTCACGCTCCGCTACGCGCTGCTCACGGTAAACGGCGGAACGGCAAGCCCCGGCGCCGACAGCGGCGAGGCGGGTAAATACGCGGCGGGGGAGACCGTGACGATAACGGCGGATCCCGTCGGGGCCGGCAAGATGTTTGACCGCTGGGAGAAAGACAGCGGCCCGGCAGTCACGCTGCCGACCGCCGGTTCCGGAAGTATCGTGATGCCCGCGGACGATGTGACGCTCACGGCGCTGTACAGGGACATTCCGCCGTCTGCGGCGACAGACCCCGGAAGCGGCGCAGGAGACGCCGAAGACGCGGGCGGCACGGACGGCGCGGTGACGGCGAACGGCGGACTGGCAACGCTTGTGTATAGCGTGGCGGACGGCATGGTGACAGTCGAGCTTCCGGCGCAAACGGTCAGAGAGATAATCGGCACGAGCTCCGGTGGCGAGGCGTCTATCGACGTATCGACGGTCGAGGGCGCTGAGGCGGTGACGTTCATCCCGAAGAGCGGGCTGTCCGATATAGCGGACGCGGAGCTCGGCGTCGTCGTGGTGTTTCCGCTGGGCGCGGTGGCGCTTGACGTTCAGGCGACAAAATCGCTTGTAGCTCAGGCGGCAGGAACGAGCATAACGCTGAAAGTCGGCGCGGCGTCCGCCGCGCTGACGCCGGCGCAGACCGCATCTCTGCCGGGCGGCGCGGCGGTTTACGATATATCCGCCTATTCGGGCGGGCAGTACATCCACTCCTATGACGGCGATATGCTCATAACCGTGCCGTATGAGGACAGACTGCCGGCGGGTGCGTGGTATCTGGACGACGGCGGAACGCTGGAGCGAGTACCCAGCGAGTACAGCGCCGCGAATAAGACGGTGACGTTCAAGCCGCCGCACCTGTCGCTGTACGTCGTGGGCTACGCCGGACTGCCGTTCGAGGATGTGAAGGAGTCCGACTGGTTCTTTGAGGATGTGGAATACGTATACGGACGCGGTCTGATGACAGGCACGGGCGCAACGGTGTTTGACCCGCAGGGCTTCCTGACAAGGGCGATGCTCGTGACAATTTTGTACCGGCTCGACCAATCCGAGTCCGCCGCGGCAGCGGCAGGGGGCGGTGTCCGCACCGTCCCGGCAGACGGCGCCGCGTCGTTCGACGACGTACCCGCGGACCAATGGTACACGGACGCCGTCCGGTGGGCGGCATCAAACGGCATTGTTCTCGGCGTAGGCGATAACAAATTCGCGCCTGACAGGGCGATAACGCGGCAGGAACTTGCAACGATGCTGTACCGCTACGCTGTACAGGAATTGAGAATTGAGAATGGAGAATGGAGAATTGCCGGCGCTGACATCTCCGGTTACGCCGACGCGGGGCAAATCTCCGATTGGGCATATGACGCGATGGCGTGGGCGAACGCGACCGGCCTAATCACCGGGCGCACGGAGACCACACTCGCGCCGCGGGGCAAGGCCACCCGCGCGGAGACAGCAGCAGTGCTGCGGCGCTTCATTGAAAATGTAGGGTAATGCCCGTGCGGCTTGTCGCCGCCCACAAGCATGGCAAGTAAATTTACATCCCCCGTACAAAGCCGAAGCGAAGCCCAACGGAGTGGGTTCGTTTCGGAGAGGACGAACCGCGTAGCGAGCGAGCTTTCGGCTTTAGCCGGAAGCGAGTCTTAGCGCAGCGCGTGAGGACGCGCGGCTTGCGCCGCCTACACGTCTGGCGCTTATTCTTGCTGGCTCATCTTCAAGCCGTTTGGATATTGTGAATTTGGATTACGCCATCCTTTGCCCGCGAACCAATGCCCGTCGTTCGTTCAACTGAAGAAGCCCCGTCTCCATCTGGTGCAGAAAACGTAAATCGAATGAACCATTCTCAGCCTTTATCTGCTCAATGAGTCCCTCAACTCCTTCAATAAGCGCTTCCGGCAAATCGGCCCTCAATACGCCCAAATCATGAATCGCACCATGCGCGGCGGCGACATACTCGCCTGCCTCGAACTCATCCGCAACATCCCGAGATTGCGGCGGCAGGTACGGAATCAGCGCTGCGACCAAAGCCTCCGCCATTTTATCGCTCTCTTTAATATAATCCATATAATCGCTTCCCTTTCCCATTATGGCAACGGGTACGCCGAATGAAACACGGCTTCTCCACTGTCATAATAATACGAAACCCTTACGGTAACGTCCCCGAAGTCTTTTTCTAATTGATGGCGTTGATTGGGTGGGATTGGCCGCACAATCCTGTCAGGAGAATCTATCGTTTCATCAATCGCCTGTATGATGCGCCGATCATCCCAATCTTTTGGGAAACGCGTTTTGTTCGGAACCGAAGAAGAAGCGAGATGTCGTTCAAGGACATGGCTCTTGTCGTCATCCGTAAGAGTCAATTCCCTCTTATATGCAAATCGTATCCTTCCTCTGCTGCATATCTTTTCCCGATGTGGTAATATGTGCCCGCGAGACCGGTAAAACGAGCCGCGGCGGTCGCGAGGTGCTTGCAACACCGCGCGACGCAAGTAGGGACGAACGTTAACGAACACGCCTACGAGCACGGATTTCTCCGCCGCCACAGCGATTTTATTATACACGTTTTTCGTCGTGTTTACAATCTCCGGGGTTGGGGCGATACGCGGTGATTTCCGCACAACGCTGAATTTTATACGCCGTTTCCCGCGCCGTGCCTTGTGTACATACGGCGCGGCGGGTACGGCGTGCATATTGGGCGCGTAGGTAACGGGCGATGCTTCGCCCGCGTGAGCAGCGCGGAGCAGAATGAACTCCGTCAGCTTGTCGCTCTGAAAGCCGCAAATGTGCCGGAGGGCAACATCTTCATCGACAAGCAATCCGGCAAGGACTTTGACCGTCCGCAGTA
>JAISXU010000065.1 GCA_031270395.1 Oscillospiraceae bacterium | reverse complement strand
TTTCGCTGTGGCGAAAAGAATTTTTGCGAAGGAGTGCGCCCCGTGCGACGGAGCAAAAATTGTTATATCTCCGTCAGTAGATGGAATTCATTTCCATCTACTGACACTCTGCGAGCGCCAAAGCGCGAGAACTAGCTCCCGTAACTCGTTTGTAAGCGCGAAGCGCTTGCAAACGAAATGATTCGACAATGCGGGAGGTTGATATTGGCGGCGGGAGTGTGTATAATATGCCCAGTTGAGAAGGAGGCGCCGTATGGTTTCAAAGGTGCGGTCGGTGGGACTGGGAGGCATAAGCGGATATGAGGTGTCGGTCGAGTGCTATCTGTCCGGCGGACTGCCGAATTTCGACATAGTCGGACTGCCCGACGCCGCCGTGCGCGAGGCCCGTGAGCGGGTGCGCGCTGCGACGAAAAACTGCGGCATACGGTTTCCCGTCAGCCGCATAACCGTAAACCTTGCGCCCGCAGACACAAAAAAGGCGGGAACGGTGTACGACCTGCCCGTGATGCTGGGTATTCTGGCGGCGGCGGGCGAAATAACGCCCCCGCCGGACGATACGGCGTGCTTCGGCGAGTTATCACTGTCCGGCGAGCTGCGGCCGGTTACGGGCGCGCTGCCGATGGCGCTCGCGGCGGGACGCGCGGGTATACGCGACTTATTCGTTCCCGGCGACAACGCCACGGAGGCGTCGTACGCCTCCGACGTGAGGGTGTATCCCGTGCGCCATGTGAGCGAAATACTGGCACATCTCAGGGGGGAGCGCCGCATAGAGCCGGTTCCGCCCGGCGTTCCGGAACAGGCGGTATCGTCCGTCCTCAATTTTTCGGAGGTCAAGGGGCAGGAGAACGTCAAGCGCGCCCTCGAGGTGGCGGCGGCGGGCGGCCACAACATACTGCTCGTGGGGCCGCCGGGCGCGGGCAAGAGTATGCTCGCCAAGCGTATCCCGTCGATATTGCCGGACATGAGCCGGGGCGAGATGATCGAATCCACGGAGATACACTCCGTCCTGGGACTCACGGATAAAAATAACCCCATATTGACGCAGCGGCCGTTTCGGTCGCCGCATCACACCATATCGTCGATCGCGATGACGGGCGGCACGTCAAACCCCAAGCCGGGCGAGATCTCGCTCGCGCACAACGGCGTCCTGTTTCTCGACGAATTTCCGGAGTTCAGCCGCGAGGTCCTCGAATCCCTGCGGCAGCCGCTGGAGGACGGACAGGTGACTATCTCGCGCGCGTCTGCCACTATGACGTACCCCTGCCGCTTTATGCTCGTGTGCGCGATGAACCCGTGCAAATGCGGATGGCTCGGACACCCGTCCGGGCGCTGTACGTGCTCGGACAGCGCCGTGGCGAAATATCAGGAGCGGTTGTCCGGGCCCATACTCGACAGGATAGACATGTACATAGAGGCCCAGTCGCTGGAATTTGACGAACTGATCGAGCGGCAGTCCGCGGAACCGTCCTCGGAGGTGCGCGTACGCGTTAACGCCGCGCGCGCGGTGCAGCGAGCCCGCTACGGGGACTCCGGAGTGGAGAGCAACGCGCGTATAGGCTCGGCGCTTCTGGAAAAATACTGCTCGCTGACGCCGGAGTGCGGGCAGTTGATGCGCGCCGCCTATGACAGACTCTCGCTGACCGCCCGCTCATATGACAGGATATTGCGCGTCGCGCGCACGATAGCCGATCTCGGCGGCACGGAGGAGATATCCCCGTCCGCGCTCGCGGAGGCGATACAGTACAGGACGTATGATTTCGGGGCGAAGGCGAAGCTATGAACGATATGATCCTGCTCAAGCAGGGAGAGCTTGTGCTGAAGGGCCTCAATAAGCGCTCGTTTGAGACGCGGCTCATAGCCAATATAAGGAAAGCCCTCGCGCCGTTTGGTGAGTTTGACGTCTACGCGATGCAGTCGGCGGTGTACGTCGAGCCGCAGTCGCCCGATTGCGACATGGACGCCGCCCTCGACGCGTGCGGGGCGGTGTTCGGCGTGAACACTGTCACGCGCGCAGCCGCGTGTGAAAAGGATATGGACGCTATTTTCGATACGGCGGCGCGTTATCTCGGGGACGAGCTGCGGAGCGCCGCGTCGTTCAAGGTGGAGTCAAAACGCGCGGACAAGCGATTCCCGATGACCTCCATCGATATATCCCGGCACATCGGCGGACGGCTCGCCGAGGCGTATCCGCACGTGCGTGTGGACGTGCGCGACCCCGCGCTGTGCGTCAACATAGAGATACGCGATACGGCGGCGTACGTACACGGCAAGGCGCTAAGGGGCGCGGGCGGCCTGCCCGTCGGCGTCAGCGGGCGCGCCGTGACGCTTCTGTCGGGCGGGATAGACAGTCCCGTGGCCGCGTACATGGCCGCCAAGCGCGGACTGCGGCTAATACCGGTACACTTCGCGTCGCCGCCGTACACGTCGGAGCTGGCGCGCCGCAAGGCAGTCGAGCTGGCCGGCATACTCTCGCGGTACTGCGGGCGCATGGCGGTTGAGACAGTCCCGTTCACGCGGATACAGGAGACTATCGGCCAAAGCTGTCCGGAGGGACTGCATACCGTGATAGCGCGGCGCTTCATGATGCGCGCGGCGGAGCGGATAGCGCTCTACCACGGCTGCGGCGCCATTGTGACCGGAGAGAGTCTCGGACAGGTGGCCAGCCAGACGCTTCAGGCGATGACCGTCACGCAGGAGTGTATCTCGCTGCCCGTGCTCAGGCCGTGCGTCGGCCTGGACAAGCGGGAAATAATAGATATCGCCAACTCGATAGGCACGTACGAGACCTCTATACTGCCGTATGAGGATTGCTGCGCCGTCTTCACGCCCCGCCGCCCGCGCACGAAGCCGCCGCTCCGCGAGGTGCTGGAGGCGGAGAGCGGCCTCGACGTGGAGGGGCTCGTCGGAGAGGCGCTCGAGGGGATAGTCCACGGGATGGATCGCACAGGATATAAATAAAAGGAGAGTGACCACTATGTCGCATACCGCCGAGCTCATCGCCGTCGGTACGGAGCTGTTGCTGGGCAACATCGCCAACACCGATGCGCAGGATGTTTCACGCGCGCTGTCCGAGCTTGGAATAAACGTGTATTTTCACACGGTAGTCGGAGACAATCCCGAGCGGCTGAAGCAGGCCGTGGCCATAGCGAAGGGGCGCGCGGACGTGATAATTACGACGGGCGGTCTCGGCCCCACATTCGACGACCTTACAAAGCAGACGCTGGCGGAGGCGTTCGGCAGGAAGCTCGTGTACGACGCGGAACAGGCGGAAATCATAGAGAGCTTTTTCAAAAACCGCCTGCACGGCGCCGCGATGACGGAAAACAATCTTAGGCAAGCCATGCTCCCGGAGGGCTGCGTCGTGTTCAATAACGGCTGCGGAACGGCGCCCGGCTGCGCGTTCGAGGCGGACGGTACGCACGTGCTCATGCTGCCCGGCCCGCCCAGAGAGTGCCGGGCAATGCTGGAGGCGTGCGCCGTGCCCTACCTCAAGGAGCTCTCGCAGTCTGAAATCCGCTCGCACAACATACATATTTTCGGGCTGGGAGAGAGCGCCGTTGAGGCGCGCCTGCACACGCTGATGGAATCGATGGAAAACCCGACGCTCGCCCCATACGCAAAGGAGAGCGAGGTAATGCTGCGCCTGACGGCGCGCGCGCGCGGCGAGAGCGAGGCGGAGGCGCTGATGGCGCCCGTTTTGGAGCAGGTGCAGGCCGCTCTGGGGGATATTATTTACGGGATAGACGTACAGTCGCTCGAAAACCGCGCCGTAGAGCTGCTGCGCGAGTCGGGCAAGACTGTGGCGGCGGCGGAGTCGTGTACCGGCGGGCTGATAGCCAAGCGTCTGACCGACGTGCCGGGCGCTTCGGCCGTCTTTCCGGGCGGCGTCACGGCGTACAGCGCGGAGTCGAAGATATCGCTGCTGGGAGTCGCGCCCGGGGTCATAGAGAAGTATGGCGCCGTCAGCCGGGAGACGGCCATAGCTATGGCGGAGGGTGCCCGCGGACTCTTTGGCTCGGACATCGGGCTGGGTGTCACGGGCATAGCCGGGCCGGACGGCGACGGTTCCGGACTGCCTCCCGGGACAGTATTCATAGCGCTCGCGTTCGACGGGGGCGCGTATTGCCGCAAGCCGGGGATATTCCGAGCGGACGACCGCTCGCGCACGCGGAATATGAGCGCAAGTCACGCGCTTGACATGCTGCGAAGATTTTTGACGGGCTTACAGGTGGAGCCGGATGTATTCTAGCCGGAGGGGGGCGTCACGTGGCGGACGGGAGTGAGCGCGTACAGGTTGACGGCGCCGTGACATCCGTCGTGTTCCGCAACAGGGAGAACGGGTACGCCGTTTTGCGGGTGAAAGCGGACGACGGCGAGACGACGGCCGTGGGCTGTATGCCGGGCGTGGAGGCGGGCGATAGCGTCAAGCTGCTGGGCGAATGGAGCGCGCATCAGACGTACGGGCGGCAGCTAAAGGTGGATTCCTTTGAGCGCGGCGCGCCTGAGAACGCGGACGGGATATACCAATATCTGGCGTCCGGCGCGCTGAAGCATGTGGGCGCGGCGACGGCGCGCCTTCTCGTAGATAAATTCGGCGCGGATACGCTGAGGGTGATCGAGGACGAACCCGAAAGGCTGCTGACCATACGCGGCGTCAGCGCGGCAAAGGCGCGCGAGATGAGCGAGCGTCTGCGCGGACAGGCGGGCTTGCGCAGACTTGTGGAATTTCTGGCCAAATATGGGATAAAGCCGGGCGTTGCGATACGACTCTACAGTGAGCGCGGGGACGGGGCGCTCGACGACGTACGTGAAAACCCTTACGTCATGGCGTCCGAGCGGTACGGAGCGGATTTTCCCGACGCCGACAATATGGCGCTCGAGCTCGGTTTTGAGAGCGACTGCCACCAGCGCGTCGAGGCGGCGACGCTCTTTGAGCTGACGCACAATCTGCAAAACGGCCATACGTTCATACCGCGGGGAAAGCTCGCGGAGGCGACCGACATGCTTATCGGCGTCGGCAGGGAGGCGGCGCAGGACGCGATCGAAGCGCTGTGCGAGACGGGCGAGATCGTCGGCGAGACCATCGCCGGTGAGGACGCGTGCTATCTGCGGCACATGTATGAGGCGGAGGTCTACGTCGCCGGGCGCGTGGCGGAGCTGGCCGGAGACGCCGCGCCGGAGCAGCGCCGCTCCGACATTGGGCGCATCATAGACGATATCGAGAGGAAACAGGGAATAACATACGCCCCGGAGCAGCGCCGCGCCGTGGAGGCGGCGGGAGCGGGCGGCATAATGGCGCTCACCGGCGGGCCGGGCACGGGCAAGACGACGTGCGTGCGCGGCATACTCGCGCTTTTTGACGCGCTGGGGCTGAAAACGGCGCTGTGCGCGCCCACTGGCCGGGCCGCGAAGCGCATGTCCGAGCTGTGCTCGCGCGAGGCGCTCACGATACACAGACTTCTTGGCGCGGACGTCTCGGAAAACGGAACGCACGTATTCGCGCGCGGCGAGACGGATCCGATAGACGCGGACGCCGTCGTGGTGGACGAGGCGTCGATGATCGACATAACGCTCATGGGCGCGCTGCTGGCGGCCGTCCCGCGCCGCGGCCGCGTCGTAATCGTGGGAGATGCGGATCAACTGCCGTCAGTCGGGCCGGGCAGCGTCCTCTCCGATATACTGGGCGGCGGCGCCGTACCGTCCGTGCTGCTCACGGAAATATTCCGTCAGGCGGCCGAGAGCGACATCATAAAAAACGCGCATATGATAAACAGGGGCGAGCTTCCGGAGCTCGACGGGACCGGCTCGGACTTTTTCTTCATACGGCGCTCGACGCCGGAGAGGATAAACGAGACAGTGGCGCAACTGTGCGGGGAGCGGCTTCCGCGCGGCATGGGCATCGAACCCGCGCAGATACAGGTGCTCGCGCCGACGCGCCGGCGCGAGTCCGGCGTCGAGAAGCTAAACGAGACGCTCAGAGAGGCGCTCAACCCGTCCGGGGGAGGAAAAAAAGAAAAAAAACACGGCAATTTTCTTTTCCGGGAGGGCGACAGGGTAATGCAAAACAAAAACAACTATGATATAATATGGAGCGGCTGTGACGGACAGACGCGAGGCAAGGGCGTATTCAACGGGGACGTCGGGCGGGTGAAGGCCATAGACACGGGGCGCGAGACGCTCACCGTCGATTATGAAGACAAGCTGGTGACGTATCCCTTTGACCAACTTGCGGAGCTCGAACCGGCGTTTGCCATGACGGTACACAAGTCGCAGGGCAGCGAGTACCGCGCCGTGGTGATGGCAATAGCGCGGGGCGCGCCCCCGACGCTGCTCACGCGGCGCGTGCTGTACACCGCCGTGACGAGGGCGAGGGAGCTGTTTATCGCCGTGGGCGATCCGCAGGTCTTTGCGTCGATGGTGTGCAACGACAGGCGGCTGGGGCGCTACAGCGGCTTGCGCGCGCGTCTCTTGTCGGGACGGTCTTAGCCCTGCCGGGTTTGTGCCGTGCTTGTACAGGGGGCGCGGCGGATAGCGGCGCGGAGTACGGCGGCGAGGAGAGAGGGGATTGGCAAAATGGGCTTTCGCGCGTTTGTTATGGATCTGCTGTTCCCGCCCAAGTGCGTATTTTGCGGCAGGGTACTGCTGCACGTGAGCGACGTCTATTGCGCGAGGTGCGAGCGGGATCTGCCGTTCACCGAGGGGCAGGATTCCGTCTGGCGCGGCGAGGGCTTTGATCTGTGCGCCGCGCCGCTGTATTACCGGGACGAGGTGCGCAAATCCATACTCCGGTTCAAGTTCAAGGGGAGGTCCGGCTACGCGGAGTGTTACGGCAAGGTGCTCGCCGACTGCATTCGGAAGCATTTGAGCGGCGGATACGACATCATCTCATGGGTACCGCTAAGCGAGGTCAGGGCAAAGACGCGCGGCTACGATCAGGCGATGTTGCTGGCGCTGGCCGCGGCGCTCGAGCTTGACGACGTGGCGGCGGAGACGCTCCGCAAGACGCGCGACGCGCGGGCGCAGTCCTCGCTGTCGGGCAGGGACGCGCGCGCGGCAAATATCAGCGGCGCGTACGAGGCGGCGGATCCCGAGCTCATAGCGGGGAAGCGCGTGTTGCTGATAGACGACATCTTCACTACTGGCTCGACGCTCGCGGAGTGCGCGCGCACGCTGACGACGGCGGGCGCGGCGGCGGTCTGCGGCGTCGCGCTTGCAAAGGCATAAGACGCTTGCGCCCGCGACGGCGCGGCCATTGCGGACGCAAGCGTATATTCAGGCAATAATTGGCAGATAATAGACGCGTAGACCGCGCGATGCCTGCGCAGCTCGTTTGCCGCGGCGGAGCCGTGACGGGCGAAATCATTCTATGTGGGGGCCGCAATGCTTTTTGGCAGAGATATAGGCGTGGATCTGGGCACGACGACGGTAATACTGACGATGCGCGGGAAGGGCGTGGCGCTGCGCGAGCCGTCGGTCGTGGCGATGGACAAGAATACGGGCAGACTGCTCAACGTCGGTCTGGCGGCACAGCGCATGCTGGGCCGCACACCGGGCAATATCGTGGCGATACGCCCGATGCGCGACGGGGCGATATCCGACTACGATATGACGGAGCGCATGCTCCGCGAGCTCATCAAAAAGGCCGTCTCGTTCAGCCTGTTTAAGCCGCGGGTCGTGGTGTCCGTGTCCTCCGGCATATCGGAGGTGGAGGAGCGCGCCGTAGTTGACGCCGCCATCGCGGCGGGCGCGCGAAAGGTATACCTCATCGAGGCGCCGCTCGCCGCCGCATACGGGGCGGGACTGGACATATCTAAGCCGGACGGCTACATGGTTGTGGATACGGGAGGCGGCACGACGGACGTCGCCGTGCTCTCGCTCGGCGGCGTCGTGGGCTCGAGCTCCATCAAGGCGGGCGGCGAGGCGTTCAACGAGGAGCTCATAAAGTATATCCGCCGGAAGCACAATCTTCTTATAGGAGACAACACCGCGGAGGAGATAAAAAAGAGCATCGGCTGCGTGTTTCCGCGCTCAGAGGATACCGCGGTAGAGGTCAAGGGGCGCTGCCTTATGACGGGGTTGCCGCGCGTGGCGTCCATAGGCACGTCGGAGACTCTGGACGCGTTCGGCGAGCTCTCCGGGCGGATCATAGAGACGATACATCAGGTACTGGAGGACACGCCCCCCGAGCTCGTGGCCGACATATCGCAAAACGGCATAATCCTCACGGGCGGCGGGAGTCAGCTGTGGGGGTTTGACAGACTGATAGAGAGCCGGACAAGCATACCGACGCACGTGGCCGACGACGCGGAGCTCAGCGTGGCGTACGGAATAAACAAGGCCCTCCTGTGGATAGGCGATATGAGCGAGGGCCCCATAAATCTCGCCCGCAGAAAGCAGATGAGGGGCTGAGCCGTCCTCGGGCCGCTCCGACAGGGGCGGACGCCCGGGTTACCGGGCTGCCGCGACGCCCGGCCGTCATTGCCTCCGCGTCAGGCGTTCGGCGTACTCCGAACGGAAAGCGGTGAACGCGCCGCGGCCTATGGTCTCGCGGACGCGTGACATGAGCGTGTTGTAAAACCGGAGGTTGTGCGCGACGGCGAGACGCATGGCAAGCAGCTCGCCGGAGCGGAACAGGTGCCTTATATACGCGCGCGAATAGCTCGCGCACGCCGGACAGTCGCAGCCATCTTCGACGGGACGGTCGTCGCGCGTATATTTCTCGTTGTTGATGTTGATAACACCGTCCCACGTGTACAGCCGCCCGTGGCGACCGTTGCGCGCGGGCATCACGCAGTCGAACATGTCGATCCCGCGCGCGACCGACTCGAGGATATTCGCGGGCGTACCGACGCCCATCAGGTATCTGGGCCGGTACTTTGGCATGTGCTCCTCCACGAGCTCAATAATATCGTACATCTCGCCGACGCTCTCTCCCACGGCCAGACCGCCTATGGCGTAGCCGGGCAGCTCGAGCTGCGCTATACGCCGCATGTGCCCGACGCGCAGCTCCGGAAACACGGCGCCCTGATTTATGCCGAAAAGCACCTGGCCCGGATTCACGGCGTCCCCGCGCGCGAGCTGCCCGCGCAGCTCGTCGCGGCACCTGACGAGCCAGCGGTACGTGCGGCGTACGGACTGCTCCACATACGAATACGGCGACGGGATAGGTATGCACTCGTCGAGCGCCATCGCTATATCGGAGCCAAGCTCCGCCTGTATGCGGATACTGTCCTCCGGCGACATGAATATCCTCCGCCCGTCCACGTGCGAGGAAAACAGTGCGCCCTCCTCCGTTATCCTGCGCAGACCGGACAGCGAAAATATCTGAAAACCGCCGCTGTCGGTCAGTATCGGCCCATCCCAGGCCATAAAGCTGTGGAGCCCTCCGAGCGCGCGCACGACGCCGCTTCCGGGGCGCACGTGCAGATGATATGTGTTAGATAGAGCTATCTGGCATCCCGCGGAGCGCAGATCTCCGGCGTCGAGGCCCCCTTTTATCGCCCCCTGCGTGGCGACGTTCATAAACGCCGGCGTACACACCTCGCCGTGCGGCGTTGTCAGCGCGCCGAGCCGCGCGCGTCCGTCCTCTTTGAGCAGATTGAACATAAGCTCGCGTACCGCCTTAAAAATACATAATTCCGGCTGTCCGCGCGTATGATTGAATGTTACGGCGGCGCGCCGCGGCGTTTAGCCGTCGGGGTTATCAGTTATACGGGAGGAAGAATACGGATGTGCGGGATCGCGGGACAGATAGGCCGGGAGGATTTCGACGCCGGGCGGTACAGGGAGATTTACGAGGATATGCAGTACGTCCTGCGGCGGCGCGGCCCCGACCAGAGGGGGATGTACATAGAGGGCCGCGCGGCCCTCGTCCATACGCGCCTTTGCGTGATCGACGTTGAAAACGGGCGTCAGCCGATGGTGTTCCGGCGGGGAGTGCAGAAATTTGTACTCGTGTATAACGGCGAACTGTACAACACGGATGAGCTGCGCGACGAACTCCGGTCGCTGGGACACCGCTTTGAGACGCGCTCCGACACGGAGGCGCTCGGGCGCGCGTATATGCAGTGGGGCGAGGGGGCGCTTGAGCGCCTTAACGGGATTTTCGCGTTTGCCGTCTGGGAGGAGCACAAGCAAAGGCTGTTCCTCGCGCGCGACAGGGTGGGCGTCAAGCCGCTCTATTACGCGCTGCGCGGCGGTTCGATCATCTTCGCCTCCGAGATTAAGGCGCTGCTGCGCCATCCCGATATACGCGCGGCGGCGGATGAGACCACGATAGCGGAGCTGATTTTCCTCGGGCCGGGACATACGCCCGGCACGGGCGTATTCCGGGGGATCGAGGAACTGGAGGGCGGCATGTGCGCCGCCTTCACGGAAAGCGGACTGACAAAGCGCCGCTACTGGGAGCTCCGCGACCGCGAGCTGGACGACACATACGGGCAAGCCGTCGAGAAGACTCGCGCACTCGTCGTGGACGCCGTCACCCGCCAGCTCGTCTCGGACGTGCCCGTCTGCACCTTCCTGTCCGGCGGGCTGGACTCCGGCATAATATCCTCGATAGCCGACAGACACATGCGCGGCGGCGGCGAACGGCTGCGCACCTTCTCCGTCGGCTACAGCGATAACGAGAAGTATTTCACAGCGGGAAAATTTCAGCCCAACAGCGACGCCGACTATATCGGGTATATGAACGACGCGCTGGAAGCCGAGCACTTCGACGTGACGCTCGACAACGCGCGGCTCGCCGACGCGCTTTACGAAGCGGTGGACGCGCGCGACCTACCGGGCATGGCGGACGTGGACGCGTCACTGCTGCTGTTTTGCCGCGAGGTTAAAAACCGGGCGACCGTGGCGCTCTCGGGCGAGTGCGCGGACGAGATATTCGGAGGCTACCCGTGGTACACCGACAGAGAGATACGCGCGCGCTCGGGCTTCCCGTGGGCGCAGTCAAACGAGCTGCGCCGCTCGTTTTTGCGTCCGGAGTTCGCGCGGGCGCTCGACGTCGGGGAGTACACCGCGCGGCGATACCGCGAGACTGTCGAGGGCAGCCACGTCCTGCCGTCGCGCGGCGCGGAGGAGCGGCGTATGCGCGAGATGGTCAACCTGAATTTCAGGTGGTTCATGCAGACGCTTCTCGTCCGAAAGGACACCATGAGCATGTACTCCGGGCTGGAGGTGCGCGTCCCGTTTTGCGACCACAGGATCGCCGAGTACCTGTACGCGCTCCCGTGGGAGTACAAGAACCGCGGCGGCGTCGAAAAGGGTCTGCTGCGGGACGCCGTCTCCGAGCTGCTGCCGCGCGAGATACTCACGCGGAAAAAGAGCCCGTATCCCAAGACGCACAACCCGGAATATCTTGCGATAGTGTCCGCCCGGCTGCGCGCCGTCCTTTCGGAGGCGAACGCGCCGCTGCTGACCGTAGTGCGGCGCGAGGCGCTGGAGGCGCTGCTTGCCGGCGGCGACGGTACGCCGTGGTACGGCCAGCTTATGACGACGCCCCAGACGATAGCTTACTTCCTGCAAATCAACTACTGGCTGACAAAGTACAGGGTGGATATTATTTGACGTCACACGCGCAGCGGGGCGTCGTCCGCGCCGTCCGGCGGCGCCGAGGCGAGCAGCGGGGCGACCTCGCCGCGCAAAAATTCCTCAACCTGCCTCTCGGCGCGGCCGGTGAATTTACGCGGGTCGAGCTCGGATTCTATCTCGGCTGCGGTCAGTCCGATGATCGGATCGGCGGCGAGACGCGCTACGAGGTCGTTTTGCAGACCGCGCTCCTTTACCGCGGCGCCGGCGGCCAGCGAGTGTACGCGTATGGCCTCGTGCAGAGCCTGCCTGTCGCCGCCGCGCCGCACGGCCTTCATCATGATATTTTCCGTCGCCATGAACGGCAGCTCGTCCCGGATATGCCGCCCGACGACCTCGGGATAGACCCTTATGCCGGACGCCACGTTGAGATAGATGTTGAGGATGGCGTCGGTGGCCAAAAACGCCTCGGGTATCGCTATGCGCCTGTTCGCGGAGTCGTCGAGGGTGCGCTCAAGCCACTGGTTATACGACGTCATGGCGCCGTTTTGCGCGTCGGCTATCACGTATCTCGCCAGAGAGCATATGCGCTCGCAGCGCATCGGGTTGCGCTTGTACGGCATGGCGGACGAGCCGACCTGCCCCGTCTCAAACGGCTCCTCGCACTCCTTGAGATGGCACAGCAGCCGCATGTCGTTTGCGAACTTGCCGGCGCTCTGCGCTATGCCGGACAGCGCGCCGAGCACGGCGGAGTCGATTTTGCGCGAGTACGTCTGCCCCGATACGGGGACGACGCCCTCAAAACCCATCTCGGCCGCGATAAGCTCCTCCATGCGCTTGATTTTTTCGTGGTCGCCGTCAAATAATTCCATAAAGCTGGCCTGTGTGCCGGTGGCGCCCTTAGAGCCGAGCAGCCGCAGAGAGCTTATGCGCGCGCGCAGCTCGTCATAGTCCAGAAGCAGATCGTATAACCAGAGACAGGCGCGCTTGCCCACCGTGGTGAGCTGCGCCGGCTGAAAGTGCGTAAAGCCGAGCGTCGGCAGCGCCTTGTACGTCTCGGCAAACGCGGCCAGACGCCCTATGACGCGCAGCAGCTTCGCGCGCAGCAGCTCCAGACCCTCGCGCATTATTATGATGTCCGTATTGTCGCCGACATAGCAGCTTGTCGCCCCGAGATGTATTATGGGCATCGCCGACGGACACGCCCTGCCGAACGTGTGCACGTGCGCCATGACGTCGTGCCGCAGCTCGCGCTCCATCTTGGCGGCGTAATCGTAGTCTATGTCGTGTATGTGCTCCTCCATCAGGGCGATCTGGGCATCCGTTATACCGAGACCGAGCTCACGCTGCGCGCGCGCGAGCGCCACCCAGAGCCTCCGCCATGTCGAGAATTTCTTATCGGCCGAGAACAGTCGCAGCATCGCGTCGCTCGCGTAACGCGAGGCGAGCGGGCTTTCGTATACGTCGGCGGGCAACCTCCGAACTCCCCCTTTCAAATACGGCGGCGACAGCCGTTGTAAACGGAACTATTCGCCGGATACAAAGCGTTCAAGCCGGTCGAGGCCCTCTTTTATCTTCTCCATCGAGACGGCGTACGTCATGCGCACGTAGCCGGGCGCGCCGAATCCCGCGCCCGACACGACGGCGACGAGCCCGTTTTTCAGGAGCGACAGCGCGAAGTCGTCGCCGCCGACGATGTGACGTCCGCCGAGCGTGCGGCCGATCTGCTCGCCGATGTCTATCATGATATAAAACGCGCCGTCGGGCTCGATGCAGCTGACGCCCTCTATCGAGTTGATGCGCGCGACGGCGTAGTCGCGGCGCCGCTCAAATTCGGCGCGCATCGCGTCCCGGCTGTCCTGACTGCCCGTGAGCGCCTCCAGAGCGGCAAACTGGGAGATCGTGGACGGGGCGGACGTCGAATGGCTGAGATAGCTCTCCATGATGCCGGCGATACCGCTGTTGGACGCGCTGTAGCCGATGCGCCAGCCGGTCATGGCGTACGTCTTGGATACGCCGTTTATGAGGATGGTGCGCTCCTTTATATCCTCGCCGAGCGACGGCACGCTGACGAATTTTTTGCCCCCGTAGACGAGACTGCAATAGATTTCGTCGGACATTATGTAGATGTCGTGCCGCAGACAGACGTCCGCGAGCGCCCGCAGCTCGCCGCCGTCGTATAGCGCGCCCGTCGGGTTCGCGGGGTTGTTGATTATAAACAGCTTTGTCCTGACGGTGACGGCTTCGTCGAGCTTCTCCGGAGTTATCTTAAAGCCCTCGTCGCGCGTCGCCTCGACTATTACCGGTACGCCGCCCGCCATGCGGACGGACTCCGTGTACGTCACCCAGTACGGGGACGGGATTATCACCTCGTCGCCCGGATTGAGCAATGCCCTGAGCGCTGTGTATATGCTGTGCTTGGCGCCGCTGGCTATCACGATTTTGCCGGATTCGTATTTGACGCCGCAGTCCTCGAGCAGCCGGGCGGCGACGGCGCGGCGCAGAGCGGCGATCCCGGCGGTGGGCGTGTATTTCGTCTCGCCCGCCGTCATGGCGGCGAGCGCGGCGGCCTTTATGTTGTCGGGCGTGTCGAAGTCGGGCTCGCCCGCTCCGAAGCCTATGACGTCGTGGCCCTCGGACACCATCTGCTTTGCGAGACTGTCTACGGCGAGCGTCGTGGACGCGCGCACGGACAGCGCTATGTTTGATAGACCTTTCACCGGCGGATCACCTCTCTCAAACCTTTTCGTCGAAGTGCTTGTTGATCTGCTTTGTAAACTCGAGCGCGGCGTTGTAGCCCATAAACTTCTGGCGCTGGTTCATGGCGGCGACCTCGAGTATCACGGCGAGATTGCGGCCCGGCCTGACCGGTATTGTCACCGTGGCGACGTCCACGCCGAGCAGATTTACGGTATTCTCGACTATCCCCAGCCTGTCGTACAGCTTGCCCTCCTGCCACGGCTCCAGATTCACCACGAGATGTATGTTCTGGCGCGCCTTGACGGCGCCAACGCCGAATATTTGCCGGACGTCGATAACACCGATCCCGCGCAATTCGACGTAGTAGCGTATGAGCTCCGGCGCCGTGCCCTCGAGCACGTTGACGTCCACCGCCTTTATCTCGACGGCGTCGTCCGCGATTAGCCGGTGGCCGCGCTTGAGAAG
Organism: Oscillospiraceae bacterium; assembly: GCA_031270395.1. GTDB lineage: Bacteria > Bacillota > Clostridia > Oscillospirales > Oscillospiraceae > JAISBX01. Next base: position 2,948 of record JAISXU010000065.1, on the reverse strand, counting down.
CTCTATTGCGGCCTCGCTCTTGCCGACGCCGCTCTCCCCGAGGATGAGCAGACCGATGCCGTACACTTCTATGAGCACTCCGTGCCTCGTGATATGCGGCGCGAGAGCCTTTCTGATGAGTCTGAGCGCCGAGGACATGACGTCGGTCGTATTATCGGTACTGTACAGCACCGAGACGTCGTATTTTTTCGCCGCCTCAATGAGCTCGGGAGATATGTCGGCGCCGTGGCACACTATTATGACGGGTATGCTCTGCTCCATCAGTCTGCCGTATCTCTCGAGGCGCTCCTCACCGGAATATTTCTCCATGTACGCGACCTCGACCTTGCCTATGAGCTGGAGCCGCGTCGGGTCGAAGTAGTCGAAAAACCCGGCGAGCTGCAAGCCCGGCCGGTCCACGTCTCCGGTGGTTATCCGCTGTCTTTCAAAATTCGCCGAGGCGTAGATGATGTCAAGATGTAATTCCTCCGCAAGCACGCTCAACAGATACCCGCTGTCCTCGTCCACTTTACACAGCCGCCCTTCCGATTTTGTTCCGCGACAAATCCTGTGCCCCATTATACATCCTATCAATACCGATGGCAACAGTTTTCCCCGCCATTTTCGTTTGCAAGCGCTTCGCGCTTACAAACGAGTTGCGAGGGTTGGATCTCGCCGTGCGCGGCTTCGTCGGCGTGGACTGCGCTAAGTTCGGAGCGTCGCAAGCTCCGCTCTTCTCCCGCTCCGTCGCGCGGACGAAGCGTAGCGCGTGAGGACGAAACCCCCGCCGGAGTTATGACTAATAATAATTATTGGCAATAAACACAGGAGAAACGCAGAACGAGAGCGAGACGGTCCCCAAAACGCCGCAGATGGTTAAGAACCTACAGTTTTATAACCAGTGGCTATTGACACATTTCATGAAGTGTGAGACAATGTAATAAATTCTCAATATATGCCGATAAACAACATATACGGGGTGTTTTTGCGCGTTTTGACAGAGGTTCAAACAGGGTTAAAAGACGGCAACAAAAAGGGTGGTTAAAAACCTGTAGGTTTTGCGACAGTTTGAGGCAGCGGCTCCCCTTTGGCGAGAAGTCTGATAGGTTCCTCTTTATATATCTCGATGAAAGGTCAGGCGCTATATGTTCACACTCGATAAATTCTCGCTTGTCGTCACCACGCGGTGCAATCTGCGGTGTAAATTATGCGATGAGTTCATCCCGTTAAATAAGCCGTTTCCCGACATGACGCCCGATGAGGAGCGCAAGATACTTGACGCCTTTTTCAGCGTGGTCGACCGTGTAGGTATGCTGCATCTGTCCGGCGGAGGTGAACCGTTTCTCAACGCGCGTTTGGACGAAATGATAGATATTGCGTATGAGTACGAGAGCAGATTCGACAGATTCATGGTATTCACCAACAGCACGGTCAAGGTATCTGCCAAGCTGCTGGACGCATTGAAAAATAAACCGAAGCTTGTCGTTCACGCCAGCGACTATGACATTACACCGGAACGGAGCGCGGAGATACACGGTTTACTGAGAGATAACGGGATAAGCGTACGCATCATCAAATACTACGGAGACAATCAAGACTACGGCGGTTGGGTGGACTTTGGAGCTTGGGGCGCGCGCGGAGAAACGATTGAGCGGTTGGAAAGCAAATTCACCAATTGCGGAATAACAAAACATATGCGGGGCAACTGGCGTACCCGCGACGGGAGCGTACATTGGTGCCAGCGGTCACAGCGGGGAATGGAGCTCGGCATATTGCCCGATTACACCGGCGACTATGTGGATTTGTTCAGCGACGAGAGCGCCGCTCAAAAACGGGAAAAATTCAGACTGCTCACGAACGCGCGGCATCTCTTGTCGTGCGACCATTGCTCCGGAGATCACGGCACGGAGGACGCGTCAAAACGCTTTCCGGCGGGAGAGCAGCTAATGGGAGAGACTATGTGATGATTGACTATTTATCAAAAGAGCGGCTTGGCATCATGCTGACGACGCGATGCAATTTGAAATGCCGGGGCTGCTATCTCATGATACCGGAGCAGAAGCCGTGGAACGCCGACGCCGACCGGGTGATCGCGTCGTTGCCGCGAATATTTGAAATCTTTGACCGTTTCGAGCAAATATGTCTCATGGGCGGCGAGCCCTTCCTGTACAAGACGGAAGACCTGATCCGCATACTGGGCGCGCTCGATGGCTTCAAAAGGCAGTTTGGCTTCGTCCGCATTGTCACAAACGCGACGGTCATCCCAAAAGCCGAGTTGCTTGAAACCTTACGGGGACTTGACTATCACTCGGACGTCAGAATATCGAATTACGGTGTGTACTCGCGTAAATGCGTCGAACTGACCGAGACGCTTGCAAGGTATCATATCCACAATACGACTGTCAACTACACCGACGACGAGCAGTACCACGGCGGTTGGGTCGACTTCGGCGTTAACTGGGCCTTGCGCGATTACGACAACGCGCGGCTGGCGGAGTTGTATGAAAACTGCAACTACAAGACGTTTTTCAACTGGGGGCGCTATATCTACCGCTGCCCGACCGTGAGCGGCGCGGTGCAGCTCGGCGCGCTGAGTGTCCCCGACGGGGAGAAGATCGATATTTTCTCCGATGAGAGTGTCGAAAGCAAACGCGCGAAGGCGGCGAGACTGATAGCAAAACCGCAGGAAGCCTGTCGCTACTGCGACAGCTTTGACGCCGAGAACGGCGTCAGATTCAAAGCGGGAGAGCAGATATGAAAATAAATTATTTGACGCTGATGGTAACGACATATTGCACACTGCGCTGCGCGCAGTGTGCACTGTCAATCCCCAGGATTGACAGTGCACACTATCCATTTAATGATATTAAGCAATCACTTGTCAGGGCGTTCAGTTTGTATGATTATGTAGAAGAATTTATGATTTCAGGCGGAGAAGCAATTTTACATCCGCAAATAATAAAAATAAT
>JAISXU010000023.1 GCA_031270395.1 Oscillospiraceae bacterium | reverse complement strand
TATCTCCGTCAGTAGATGGAATTCATTTCCATCTACTGACACTCTGCGAGCGCCGCAGCGCGAGAACTAGCTCCCGTAACTCGTTTGTAAGCGCGAAGCGCTTGCAAACGAAATGATTCCTAAAAATTATAGTTTGACATCCTAACTTACATATGATAGACTGGTACAACCACAGCGGCGGCGCCCATCATCGACGCCGGATCGCAAAAAATCATGAGGTGGAAAAGCATGAAAGTAATGAAGATCAGAGAATCAGCGGAAACCTATCTCGAGACGATACTTATCCTGAGCTATAAAAATCCTGTCGTACGGTCAATCGACATCGCCAATGAGCTGGAGTATTCAAAGCCGAGCGTCAGCGTGGCGATGAAGAATCTGCGCGAGAACGGGTACGTCAGAATGGACACCGACATGTACATCACCTTGACCGATAAGGGACAGTTCATAGCGGAGAAGATGTATGAGCGTCACGTGTTCATATCAAACTGGCTGATGTCGCTCGGTGTAGACCGCGCCGTCGCCGTTAAGGACGCGTGCCGCATGGAGCACATCATCAGCGACGAGACGTTTGAGGCGATGAAAAACAGCACGCATCTCGGCACACTCGTATCGATACTGTAGCGGAACGTCCGCCGCGCGCCGGTTCACACGCGCCGGAACACGCGGGCGATATGCGCGTTGCCCCTCTCCGGGTCTATTCCCATTTCAGCCAGCAGCCTGTATTCGTCGCGTGTTCCGGCGCCCTGTGGTACTGACAGCGCTCCGCAGTCGCTGCCGGAGGCGATGAGCGCGCCGTCCGCGTATGCCCGTCGCAGCTGTTCCTCTTGCGCCGCCAGTACCGCCCGGAGGACGGTCCCGTCGTACGTGCCCGCCGCCGCGAGGTTGTGCACCGCGGCGCGCGTCGGAACCCAGACCGCGCCCTCCCGTATCAGTGTATCCGTCGTCTCGCCGTCCGGCCAATATCCGTGTTCAATGCTGTCCGCGCCCGCCCTGAGCGCCGCCTTTATTGCGGAGGCGCCGTTTACGTGGGCCATCACGGCCAAGCCCTCGCCGTGCGCCGCGGCAATCGCCTCGTGCAGCTCGCTTTCGGACAGCGCCGAACCCGTTACCGCGCCGTCGCCGCGCAAATCCATAATGCCCGATACGGCGAGCTTGATAAAGTCCGCGCCCGCCCTGAGCGCCGTCCGCACGAGCGCGCGGTATTCCGCGGCGCTCTCGAAAGCGTTTCCGAACATCTCTCCGTACAGACCTTTTTTATATATCATGAATACCGGGGTTCGGTAGTCTATCCCGTATTCACCGGCTATTTTCTTTGCGAACGCGGACACCATGAGCTTGTCGCCGCCGTCGCGGTAAAATGTGACGCCGTGCGCGGCGCACAGCGACAGCGCGCGGCGCACGGCGTCTTCGTCCACGCCGTTTTTGTGACGCGCGGCGGCGGCTCTGTAGTTCATTCCGTCGAGCATTATATGTCCGTGGCACTCATACCGCATAGATTCTCCTTGTCGCTCGCCGCGAGTGAATCGCGGCTTCGCTTACGTGCTGTCGCACGGGGAACGCGCCTCTCACCCCACGCGGCAGGCCGCGCGGGGGCCCCGATTGCGGGCGCGGCTCGCGGCTACGCCGCTCCTTGTCGCTCGCCGCGAGTGAATCGCGGCTTCGCTTACGTGCTGTCCAGCTCCGCGTGTCGTGAGTATACCACTCCGCCGAGCGCGGCGCAATCGGGGGGGCATTTTTCGACAAAAAGTCGAAAAATAAAACATAAATCATATTTGGGACTTGCCACGCAATTTATTTTGTGGTAGTATCGGGTATACGTGATAACGAGGCGGCGTTGCTGCCGGCTCTTTGGAGGAACTGGGATTGAAGAATTTCCTTGGCGGCGCGTGGAAACAGATCCGTGAATTTTTCAAGGGCCTCAATAAAGGTCAGAGGATCAGGCTGGCCGTGCTGGCGGTAATCGTCGTGGCGCTCGCCGTCACCCTGTCGCTGGCGCTCAACAGGACGAAGTACGAGCTGCTGTACACCGGACTGCCACAGGAGGAAGCCGCGCAGATGTACGCCGCCCTCCAGGAGATGGGCGTCGACGTAAAGGCGCAGGGGACGGGCACTCTGCTCGTGCCGGCCGACCGCGTTTCGGAGCTGCGCATGACGCTCTCGGCCGCGGGGTATCAGTCCGGAGGGTTTGACTATTCGCTGCTCGCGGAGATGTCCGGCTTCAGCGTGACCGATCTCCAGCAGCAGGAGTATTCCGTACTCCAGAAGCAGGAAATGCTGCGCGCCACAATAAAGCGATCTGATAAAATCAAGGACTGCTACGTGCTGCTCAGTCCCGCGAAGGAGTCCGCGTTTATACGCCCGGATGAGGAGCAGGACGCGAGCGCCGCCATCATGCTCGAGACAAAAAACGGCGAGCTTCTGACGTCGGCGGAGGCGAGCGCGATAGCGAGCATCGCGGTAAACGCCGTCGCGGGACTTAAGCTGGAAAACGTGAGCGTCGTGGACGCGTCGCTGAATGTGTATTTGCTGTCGGACGACCCTCTGGCCGAGGGCGAGGGCGAGGCCGCGAATATCACCACGCAGCGGTTTCTTGAGACGAGTATGCGCCACGAGTTGGCAAATCAGGTAGTCAATCTGCTCACCCCCGTGTTCGGCGCCGGCAGGGTGCGCGCGGAGGTCAGCGTGACACTGGATTTTGACAGCGAGGTCTCGGAGTCGGTAGAGTTCGCTCCGCCGGTAGAGGGCGAGGAGCAGGGGCTGTGGATAAGCGCGTCGGAGCTGTACGAAATCGCGCGCGCGGACGGGGCGGCGGGCGGCGTGCCCGGAACGGACACCAACGGTATGGGCTCCGAAGAGGACATCGACGGAACCATAACGTACCCATACGGCGATCTGGAAGAGGGCGAGACGTACAGAAAGATACTCCGCGAGGCCAACTACGAGATGAATAAGGTCACAACGCAGATAGAAAAAGCGAAGGGCTCGATACAATATCTGTCCATAGCCGTACTTCTCGACAGCACGTCGGTGCAGGAGGATTACACTGAGAACGTCCGCAATCTTGTCGCGGGCGCTATCGGCACGTCGGTCGAATACGTCTCGGTCGAGCGGATGCCGTTCCAGGAGCTGGAGACAAATCCCTTCCGGGAGGCTCAGGACGCCCAAGATGAAGCGCTCAACCGCTACAAGCTGCAGGAGCTCATACAGACGGGTATAATATGCGCGACAGCGCTCATTCTCGTCATTCTGATATTGGCGCTGATCAGGTCACTGTTCAAAAAACCGGCGCCGGAACCGGAGCCCGCGGCGGCGGGCGGCATCGACTATATAGTCGGCGGGGACGACGATTACGGTCCGGGAGAGTACGGGAGCGAGGATATGGCGACGATCGGACAGGCGCAGGAGGAGGAGACCGTCACGGTGGGCGCTCCGCCGCCCGAGACGGTAGTGCAGCTTGAAAAGATGATAAAGGCAAACCCGGAGGCCGTGGCGTCTATTCTGCGCGGTTGGCTCACGGATGAGCAATAAAGATCGGAAGTGATGATATCCAATGGCGGATCACGGGCTGACGTCGGCCGAAAAGGCCGCGGTGTTACTTGTCAGCATCGGTAAGGAGTATTCCGCGCAGCTTTACAAGCACCTCAACGAGGACGAAGTGGAGTCTATGACGATGAGCATAGCGATGCTTCGCAAGGTGGATTCGGATACGCGCGAAAAGGTAATAGGCGAGTTCTACGAGATGTGCCTTGCCAACAAGTTCCTCCAGGAGGGCGGCATCGACTACGCTCGCGAGCTGTTGGAGAGCGCGATGGGCTCGGAGCGCGCGGATGAGCTTATACGCAGACTCACGTCGTCCCTTCAGGTACGCCCGTTCGATTTTATAAGGCGAGCCGACGCCGAGCAGATACTCAACGTGATACATAACGAGCATCCGCAGACGATAGCGCTCGTGCTTTCGTACATCGACCCCAAGCAGTCCGCCCAGATAATAGCCGCATTGCCGTCGGAGCGTCAGGCGGAGATCATACGCCGCATCGCCGGCATGGGCAACGCCTCGCCCGACTACATAAGGGAAGCGGAGCGCGTGCTGGAGCGCAAAATATCGTCCATGGGCTACACGGATCAGATACAGGCGGGCGGGCTGAACGTCATCGTCGAGATTATAAACTCGCTCGACAGGAGCTCCGAAAAGAGCATCCTCGAAATACTCGACGAGAAAGACAGCGTCCTCGCCGACGAGATCAGGAACAATCTGTTCGTGTTCGAGGATTTGTCCAAGCTGAGCGGTCAGGCCGTGCAGAGGGTGCTGCGCGATATCAACAACGCCGACCTCGCCATTGCGCTGAAAATGGCCACGGACGACGTAAAAAAGATCATATTCACCAACATATCCAAGCGTATGCAGGAGATGATACAGGACGACATGGATGTGATGGGCCCCGTCAGGGTGCGCGACGTGGAGGACGCGCAGCAGCGCATAGTGAGCGTCGTGCGCAAGCTCGAGGACGACGGGGAGATTGTCGTCGCCCGCGGGGAGGGGGACGATATGATTGTTTAAGGTCAAACGCGAAAAGGTGCGGCTGAGCGTCTCGCCGTACACTCCGCCGCCGGAGTGGGACGAGGAGCTTGACGCCGGCGCGGAGTCCGGCGTACCGGAACCCGGCGGCGAGTCCGCGCCGGAACAGGAAGACGATCAGATAGACGACGTCGAATCGGCGCGGGAGCGCGCCGGCGTGATAATCGCCGAAGCCGAGACCGAGGCCGCGCGTATGCTGGAGGACGCCCGGGCGCAGGCCGGTGAAATACGCCAGAAGGCGTACAACGAGGGCTTTCTGGAGGGCCACATCGAGGGCGACAGGAAGGCGGCGGAGGAATTTGAGTCCATTGCGGCGGAGAACAAGACCGCCGTTGAGCGCGTACTCTCCGAATTCTTTGCGGCGCGCGAGACCGCGCTGAATGAATTTAAGGGCGTAAAGGATGAAATCAGACCCCTTGTTTTTGAAATTGTAAAAAAAATAATTAACTTATCCTACGAAAAATACGATACATTCTTTGAAGCTCTTATTGGGGGCGCGCTCGAAAAATTGCAGCCGGAGGGCAAGCTGACGCTCACCGTCAGCGAGTCCGACTATGAGCGCTTCTTCCCGTCGGGGAGCGCGGTTTTTAACGTGAACGGAAAGGACATCCCCGCCCTGATCGTAAAAAACGCCTCTCTCGGGCAGACGGAGCTCATAATAGATTCCGACGACGCGACGGTCAACGCCGGGCCGGACACGCAGCTGCGGCGCGTCATGTCGGCGTTTGAGAGATTGGGAGCGCTATGAGTTACATAGAGCTTGACAGATGTCTCGAGACGCTGGCGTCGACTGATACGCTCGAATACTGCGGGCGTGTGACGAAGATCGTGGGGCTCGCGGTGGAGGCCACGGCGCCCAACGCGAGAATCGGAGATCTGTGCGAGGTGTACTCCGTCCGCGGCGACAAATCGGTGACGGCGGAGATAGTGGGCTTTAAGGACGGTCTCGCGCAGCTCATGCCCTTTGACAATTTAGGAGGCGCCGGACTCGGCAGTCTCGTGGTATACTCCGACGAGTCGCTTCGCATACCCGTTGGGGAGAGCTTTCTCGGACGCATACTGGGCGCGCTCGGCAATCCGCTCGACGATCTCCCGCCGCCCGCGCCGGACGCGTGGTATCCCGTGGACGCGGCGCCACGGAACCCTATGGTGAGGGAGCGCATCGCGGAGCCGATGCCGCTGGGAATAAAATCCATCGACGGCCTTCTTACGGTCGGCAGGGGGCAGAGGCTGGGCATATTCGCGGGCTCCGGCGTCGGAAAGAGCACCCTGCTCGGCATGATGTCGAGAAACGCCGTGGCGGACGTCAATGTGATAGTGCTCGTGGGCGAGCGCGGCCGTGAGGTGCGCGATTTCGTCGAAAAAGACCTGGGCGAGGAAGGTCTGGCAAAATCGGTGCTCATCGTCGCCACGTCCGACCAGCCTGCCCTGCTGAGATTGAAGTCCGCTATGGCGGGCACGGCGATGGCTGAGTATTTCAGGGACAGGGGCAAGCACGTTCTGCTCCTGATGGACTCCCTGACGCGCTTTGCCATGGCACAGCGCGAGATAGGCATGGCCGGAGGCGAGCCGCCCGTATCGCGGGGCTTTCCCCCGTCGATGTACACCGTAATGCCGCGTCTGCTGGAGCGCTCCGGCATGTCCGACAAGGGCTCGATAACCGGGCTGTATACGGTTTTGGTGGAAGGCGACGACATGAACGAGCCGGTGTCGGATACGGTGCGCGGCATACTCGACGGACATATCATGCTCTCGCGCGCGATAGCCAACAGCAACCACTACCCGCCCATCGACGTGCTGGGCAGCGTGAGCCGCATAATGCCCGACGTCGTGAGCGAGCGGCACATGCGGCTTGCCGGACAGATGAAGCATATGATGGCGGTCTACGGCGAGGCAGAGGATCTCATAAACATCGGCGCGTACAGGCGGGGCGCCAACCCCGAGATAGACAGGGCGGTGGAGTTGCACCCGCTGATACAGGATTTCCTCCGTCAGGGCGTCTCCGATAAATGCACATACGCGGAGACACAGGAGCTGATGGCGGCTATTGTCGGGGAAGATGATCAATCCCCGGGCCGGAGGTGACGTACCACGAAAAAATTCAAATTCACGCTGGAGTCGGTCGAGCGCTATAAGAGGACGGTCGAAAAGCTGCAGCGCGCGGAGCTTAAGGAGGCGCAAAACGCCTTGCGGGAGCTGTACAGGCGGGACGGCGAGCTCGCGGAGGCGTTTGAGAGCAGCAGACAGACGCGCGCCGCCGAACTGCGCGGCGGAGCGGCGGACGCGGAACAGCTCATGCGGTACGACAGATTTTTTACGGACGTCCGCTCCGCCAGAGCAGAGCTCGCCGCGGAAATAGAGCACATGACTGCGGAGGTCGGCAAGCGCGAGGCCGCGCTGCTCGCCACGATGAGAGAGCTGAAGGTGTACAAGAAGCTGCGCGAGCGGCAGTACACGGAGTATATGACTCAAATGAGAGCCGAGGACGAGAAAAACGTCGGAGATATCGTCTCATTCGACGTGATTAGTGAGGGTGTATAGTGGCGGAGGAAGTAAGACAGACGGCGGGATCACAAGCGGCGCCGGCGGGAGCGCCGGCGGCTCCGAGAAACGCGCCGCCGCCCGGAGCGCCGCCGGCGCCCGGAGACGCGCAGCGGAAGACGCCCGGCGGGAAACGCGCCGCGCGGACGCCGAGACGCGGCAAGGACAAAAAAGCCGCGGGGGCGCGGCAAGGACGAAAGCGCGGGAAGCGCAAGCTCATAATCATAATCGCGGCGGCCGTACTGCTTGCGGCGGCTTTGGCCGCGTTCGTGTTCGTCGTCATCGAGTTTGACCAGTGGGGCTTCCGGACGGCCATTATTGAGCTTGTGGATTCACTCGACCCGGAATACGTCGATCTGACCCGGCGGGAGGCGGCGCTCGCCGCCGGCGTCGCGGAGCTGGAAACGCAGCGTCAGGACGCCGTGGCGGAGGACGAGCGTCTGGAGGCGCTGCGGCTTGAGCTGGAGCGCAGAGAGGCGCTGTTGGAGGCCCGGGAGGAGCAGACGGAGCAGAATAGCGTGGGCGCGCCCGGCTACTGGCTGGGCTTGAGTCCGCAGGAGATCGAGGACATGGAGTCGCTGGGAAAGACATACGCCGCGATGGAATCGGCGGCGGCGGCGGAGATAATGGCGGAGCTCTACACCGTAAACGACGCGGCGGCGATCCTCTACTACATGGCGGAAAAAAACGCCGCGCCCATACTGGAGGCGATGGACAGACAGTTTGCCGCCGCCGTGACAGAGGCGCTGCTGATAAAATAAACGACCCGTCAGGAACCCCGTGAATGGCATAGCCGCCATTCAAAGCGTAGGGGCGCGCATTGCGCGTCTGTGGGCATCCAAATATTCAAAATATTTGAAGCGAGACGCGCGCTGCCGCAGACTGACGCGCAATGCGCGCCCCTACGAAGGAAAGGCGCGGGAACTACCCGGAGAGTCCCAAATGAAAACGCGTCCCCCGTCCAATACCGAATCGTAACCCAGCGTAGCGGTTGCGATTCGGAGAGGACGAACCGCGAAGCGAGCGAGCTTTCGGCTATAGCCGGAAGCGAGACTTAGCGTAGCGCGTGAGGACGATACGACGCTCCGAGCTTAGCGGAGTCCATGAGGACGAAAGGAGGTGATATAATGACAGGAATCGATATTATTGGAGCGATGCGGATGGCGGAGACCTCGGCGGGCGCGGAGACGATTGCCGCCGCGGCGCCGGAGCAGGCGACGGACGCGTACTCGCGCGTATCGCCGGATCGGAGCGAGAGCGGCTTTGTCAAGGCGCTGTCGGAGGCGCGCGCCGCGGACATAGCGGACGTCGCGGACGCCGAACCGGAGCATGATGCCGAACCCGAGGAGACCGGCGGCGGCGATATCGCGGAACAGACGGAGCAGATAGACATGAGCGTTCTCGCGGCGCTGTTCGCGGCGCAACCCGACACGGCGCCCGCGCCGGAGCTCGCCGCGGAAACGGCGGATTTCGCCGCGCTTTCGGATGTTACCGCGCAGCCGCGGCCGGAGATCGCCGACGCCGCCGCCACCGCAGACACCGCTCCAAGGCTCGTTACCATTCTCGAGGGAACAGCAATTGACGGAACTGAAAAAGACGACGGCAAAGACAATAACGGCTACAGCGTCCACGCGCGCGCCGACGATACGGACGGCATTGCGAGCGAGGATTTGGCACGGATGCCACAAGCAAGGATGCAGACAGGGACACAGCGTCAAATACCGGAGGAGCGGGAGCTTGAACCCGTAAATATCCGTGACGGCGCACCGTGCCCTTTGGAGAATGTAAACGAGGAGACCGGGTCCGTCCCCGCTCCCACGCGGAGTGCGGAGGGCCAAAAGGCGAAATCCGGCGGCGATGAGCAGCGCGACGACGAGCGGCAAAGCCAGAGCTGGGCGCTTCCGGCTGAAACGCCGGTGGATGTGGCGCCCGAAAAGGTAGCCGCGGCGGAGCAGATGAAGACTGTCTCGGCGGAGCGTCTGCCGGCGACGCGCGAAAATCTGTTTGACACTATGGTAGAGAAGCTGGAGGTCATGCGCGAGGACGGCGTCAGCACCATGTCGGTGGAGCTCAAGCCGGAATATCTCGGACGCGTCACGCTGAATCTGAGCATGACCGACGGCGGCGTGAGCGTGAGAATAAGCGCGTCCGACCGCGACGTCAAGGGCATGATAGACGGGCAGATAGCCGCGCTCGTTGAAAATCTCAGCGGCAAGGGCGTAAAGATTGAGCGCGTGGACGTGGTCTACGCCGGCGTCAGCGGCGGCGAATACGACAGCTTCGGCGCGAACTCCAAATCGAACGGCGGAGGACGCGGCGGCGCCCGCCGGAACCGGAGCGGCGTCACGCCGGGCGCTCCGGCGCAGCTCGCGGCGTATTCCACAGAGCTGCTGTGGGCGTCCGTAGGAGACGAGGACGCAAACACGTTCGAGTACAGCGCGTGATTACCCAATTGAAAGGAATATGTTCAAATGAACGACGGAGTCTCCGCGACAAACTCCCTCTCCGACATGTATTCATACGATGAATATCTCAAAAACAAACGCGTGGTCAAGAACGAGTTGGGAAAAAACGATTTTCTCAAGCTCCTCTCCGCGCAGCTGAAATATCAAGACCCGCTCGAACCCGTCAAGGACAGCGATTTTGCCGCGCAGCTCGCGCAGTTCACGTCGCTGGAGCAATTACAGAATATGGCGAGCTCCTTGTCGTCGTTTACATACTACAGCCTCATCGGCCAGTACGTCCTTTCGGAGTTTGTGGACGAGAGCGGGACAGAGCAAGCCATAGCCGGACTCGTGGACACTATCATACACAAGGACGGCGAGATATACGCGCTGATCGGCGACGTCGAGGTAAAGGCCTCCACGATAACACAGATGTACGACAAGGAGCTGTTCTCGACCGACAACCCGCTCATCGCGGCGTCGGGACTCATCGGCAGGGCTGTGAAGGCGCTCCTGCCGGGCGAGCAGACATCGACGGGCGAGTCCGGCGACCCCATAGAGGTCTCCGGCATCGTGACGCGCGTCGCGGCGTCGGACGGCGTGCTGGCCGCCTACGTCACCTCCGCCGATATTGAAGGGAACGCCGTGGAAACAAGGGTTCCCATATCATATATCATCGACGTCGGGATACCTCAAGCCGTGCAGACGGAGCTTGCGGAGTCCACAGACCCCGCGCCCGCGGAATCTGAGGCGGAGCCTGAACCGGCGGCTGAGCCGGCGGCTGAACCGGTGGCTGAACCGATACCCACGGAACAGGGGGAACCCGCAGAAACGACAGTTTAGCGTTTTAGTTGCTTTTTCCATAGCGAGGGTTTATAATTAAAATTGAAACAGGGGGAATACCTTTATGATGAGGTCGCTTTACTCGGGCATATCCGGCCTGAGAAACCACCAGACGCGAATGGACGTCATCGGAAATAATATAGCTAACGTGAATACGGCGGGCTTCAAGTCCAGCCGCACCATCTTTCAGGACATATACAGCCAGACCTCCAGAAGCGCCGCGGCGCCCGTCACCGGGGGCTTGGGCGGCACGAACCCCATGCAGATAGGTCTGGGCGTCAAGCTGGCGACTATCGACGTGCTGCACACCTCGGCGGCAATCCAGCGGACGGACAGGGAGCTCGACCTGATGATCGAGGGCGACGGCTTCTTCGTTGTGAGCAGTGTCGCTCCCGACGCCGCGACAGAGGATCAGGATGTACCGGGGGTTTATGTACCCGACGACAGCGTACCTGATGCCTCCGAAGTGGTGCCTCTCAGCTACACGCGCGCGGGCAACTTCTATTTGGACTCTAGGGGGTATCTGGTCACAGCGAGCGGAATGTACGTATTGGGCGTCAGAGCGGTCGCGGACGCCGCCACGGGCGGAACCGCGTCGGGCTTTACCGTTCCGGGCAGCGGGGCTAATGACGAAATTACCGCTGCTAACTTGGAGCGGATATGGGTGGACATGACAGCGTACAGCAGTATATCGTTTGACGATAAGGGCAATCTGCAGGGCGTCAATACCGCGGGAGTCAAGGAGATCATAGGCACCGCCGCGGTAGCCACGTTTATAAATCCGGGCGGACTTGAGAAAATGGGCAGCAGTCTCTACGCCGAGACGCCAAACTCCGGTCAGCCGGGCGGCATTGACGGCGGCGCGTTTTTCCAGTCGGGTACGGGCGGCGCGGGAAAGCTGGTCGCCGGTGGCATGGAGATGTCGAATGTGGACCTCGCGTCGGAATTTACCGACATGATAGTCACGCAGAGGGGCTTTCAGGCCAATTCGAGGATAATCACCGTGTCCGACACGCTGCTTGAGGAGCTCGTCAACTTAAAGAGATAACACGCGTTAAAATTCTTCTTGAACGGGGGCGCCGCGCTTGGTACTAGTCACAAGAATAAACAAGGTGGAGCAGTTTTACGTCAACGAGGATATGATAGAATTCATCGAGGAGACGCCGGATACCGTGATCTCGCTCAACACGGGCAAAAAGATCGTCGTCATGGAGTCCGCGGAGACGGTCATCGCGAGGATCCGCGAGCAGAGGATCATGGTACATCACGCCGTCGTCGATGGGAATCCGCCCGTCAAACGCGAAATTCCGTATGGAGACGCGGCGGTAAGCGCGGGTTCGGCGTTTGACGAGGACGGCCTGGAGAGCGCCGGGCCGGCGGACGCGGCTCCGGAGGCCTGAAGACCTCCCGGGGCTCCGCGTGTCGCCCCATAAGTAAACACTTGGAAGCGAGATGAGACCCTTTTGGAAATAACCACGATTTTTGGCCTTATTTTCGGGTTCGCGAGCATCGTCATATGTATACTGTGGGGCGGCGCGTCGCTGATGGCCTATGTCGACCCCGCGTCGATATTCATCGTGTTCGGCGGCGTCATAGCCTCCACGGTGGTGTCGTATCCGCTCAGTACGCTCAAGGGGCTCATAAAAGTCATGTCGCTCGCGTTCAAGAAGCAGGATATAGACCTCACAAGGGACATCGACATGATGATAGACGTCGCCAACATAGCCAGACGCGAGGGAATCCTTGCGCTCGAGGAGACGGTGAACGAGATGGAGGATCCGTTCTTCAAGAAGGGTATCATGCTCATCATAGACGGCTCCGAGCAGGAGCTCGTCAGAGGCATAATGGAGACGGAGCTCGCGTTTATCAAGGACAGGCACTCGGGTTCGCAGGGCGTGCTGCTCCAGATGTCCTCGTTTTCGCCGGCGTACGGCATGATAGGTACGCTTGTCGGTCTTATCAACATGCTGGGAAGCCTGACGGATATGGACTCGCTCGGCCCGAACATGGCGATAGCGCTCGTCACGACGTTCTACGGCGTCATACTGGCAAACCTCGTGTTTACGCCGTTCGCCAAAAAGCTCAAGTCGATAGGCGACGACGAGATACTGCGCAAGGAGCTGCTGCTGGAGGGCATGCTGTCCATCCAGGACGGCGAGAACCCGAGACTCATCAGGGAGAAGCTCAACTCGTTCATCTCGAACGCGCAGATATCCGCCGCAAAAACAAAGACGGGTTCAGGCGAGGGCGCTAAGGACGCCGCTTCAGGCGCGGCGGGCTGAGCCGCCGGACTTCCGTACCCGGTGAAGTCCGTTGAGGACGAGGAGGTGAGATAAATGGCAACGCCAAGACGCAGAGAATCGTCGGGCGGTGACGAGGGCGGCGGCGCCAACTGGATGGATACATACGGCGACCTCGTGACGCTGCTGCTTTGCTTTTTTGTGCTGCTGTTCTCGTTTTCCAGCGTTGACGCGAAGAAGTGGGAGGCGCTTGTAGGCGCGTTCTCGGGCACTACGGCCATCGCCATACCGTCGCTGTCGCCGGAGCAGGTGATCGAAAAACCGATAGAGCTGATCGCGCGCACCTCAGGCGACCTGATAATGAAGGACGAGGAGGAGAGTAATCCTCAGGGCGACGGAGAGACCGAAGGCAACTACGACTACATGAACGAGGATGCGTACCTGAATCTGTTGAAGCTGGAAGAAAATATAAACGATTTTTTTGACCAGAACGGCTTGGCATTCGACGTCATACCTGACCGCGACACATTTACGATAACAGTACGTATAGGCAGCAACGTGTTCTTCAACTCAGGGGAGGCGGAGCTTCTTCCCGACGCGCTTCCCGTGCTGGACAAATTGACCGAATTGCTCGCGGCAAATGACAGCAGATACGTGCTGCTCACGATTGAGGGGCACACGGACAACGTGCCCATAAATACGTCCAGGTACCCGACGAACTGGGAGCTGTCGGCGCTGAGGGCGGTAAATACGCTCCGTTACGTCCTCGACAAGGACGTGATACAGCCGGGCAAGCTGTCCGCGATGGGTTACGGCGAGCACCACCCCGTAGAGACGAACGAGACGACGGAGGGCAGGGCGTCGAACAGGCGCGTCGATTTCGTCATCCAGGGCGTGACGGAGTTCGATACCGATACGCAGACCGGCTCCGGTTGACCCGGCCCGAAAATTTTTGCATGAAAAAACTCACGTCAGGAGAGTATCGTTTATGAAGAAGAAGCTCATCCCAATATTGCTCGTCGCGGTCGTGGTTATCGCAGGGGCGCTGTATTTTCTCGTAATTCGCCCGGGCGGCGGCGAGGAGCCCGTCGTGTATACGGAGTATTCGCCGGGAGATTTTTTTGTGGACAACGTCAAGGATACGTCGTACTTGTTTAAGATCAATATGGTGCTTGTTGTCGATTCGGAAAAAATCATAGACGATATGTCAAAGGCAAACAACCGCATACGCGATACGATCCACCTGACGCTCCGCTCGCTGGATCTGGATATGCTGACGGACGTGGAACAGACGGACGACATCAAACGCCTGATCGCCGACGCGGTAAATAAACGTCTTGAAATCACAAACGTGGTGGACGTGTACTTCACCGAATTCGTGGTGCAATAAGATGACCGATATACTGTCAGAAAACGAGATAAGCGAGCTGCTGGGAGCTCTTGAGACCCCGGAGGAACCGTCAGGGGAAAAGACGACCCACACGGGCGTGGTAAAGCCCTACGACTTCCGGAGTGCGGATAAGTTTCCAAAGGAGCAGATACGCACGTTCAACATAATCTTCACGGCGTTTGCGCAGTTATTTGCCAACAGGCTGTCCAGCATTTTGCGCACGTCCGTGGACTGTGAGCTCGCGGCGGTCGAGGAGTGCTCGTTTACCGAGTTCAGTAACTCCCTGCCCACGCCTGTGATTCTGGCGGTATATAAGGCGCCGCCCATGCTCGGCTCACAGCTCATAAAGATCACGCCCGACGTCGCGTACATGTTTATAAGCAGACTGTTCGGGGGCGCAAGCTCAGGCGACGCGGACGCAAAGCAGTTTACGGAGATCGAGCTCGCGCTGCTGGAGCGCGTGCTGCGCGGCTCCGCGAGTATATTCAACGAGGCGTGGGAGAAGGTTTTGCGCCTCAATATGCAGATTGAGCGCATGGAGACGTCGCCGCAGTTCGCCCAGATAGTCTCAATGAACGACCCTGTGGCGGTGGTCGATTTCTCTCTCAAGGTCGGCGACGAGAACGGCGTCATCAGTCTGTGCATACCGCACACGTCTATAGAACCGATAGCCAAGCAGCTCAATACGCGCATGTTGTATTCCTCAAGCGTGCAGGACGCCATCAGCGCGTCCGGCAACCCCGAGGTCATCGGGGAGAAGCTCTCCCGCGCTCCCGTACCGCTGACCGCGTATTTTGACACCACACCGGCGACGGTACTTGACATATTGAACTTACGTATCGGCGACGTCATACATCTCGAGCACAAGGTAACCGCGCCCGTTACCATAAAGGTCGCGCACATACCCAAGTTTAAGGCGCAGATAGGGTCGCGCAAAATACGGCGCGCTCTGAAAATAGTCGATATAATCAAAGAGGAGGATGAGCATGAGCGCGCTTGACAGAAGAAAAAAAACCTCCGGTAAAGACGCCTCGCCCGAGGTCTCCGAGCCGGAAGCCGCGGGCGAGGATTTCGAGACGCAGGAGACGCCCGCAAGCGCCGGGGAGACCGGTGCGGACGCCGCGGCGGGAGGGAGCGGCGCGATGGTCGACGTACACCCACTCCAATATGCGGCGTTTGACGGCGATCCCGACGCGCAAACTCCAAAAAACAGCATGGAGCTCGTCTATGACATCCCGCTGCAGGTCACCGTCGAGATTGGCAAGGCCTTTAAGGAGATAAGCGAGATACTTGAGTTCGGTCTGGGTACTATCATAGTGCTCGACAAGCTCGCCGGCGACCCCGTGGAGGTGCTCGCCAACGGCAAGCTCATCGCCAGAGGCGAGGTCGTCGTAATAGATGAGAATTACGGCGTCCGCGTAACGGAGATCATCAACGGGAAATAAAAACGGGAATTAAAAAGCGCATGTCACGGCGGGGCCGTGACATGCGCTTTTATTTATTTCCGCGTTTATTTCCCGAAATATCTGTCGTACAGCCCCTTGAACGCCCTGCCGTGTCTCGCCTCGTCGCGCGCCATCTCGTGGACGGTGTCGTGTATGGCGTCGAGGTTGAGCGCCTTGGCGCGCTTGGCGAGGTCGAACTTGCCGTCTGTGGCGCCATTTTCCGCATTGATGCGTTTTTCGAGGTTCTCCTTTGTGCTCGCGGATACGACCTCTCCGAGCAACTCGGCGAATTTGGCGGCGTGCTCCGCCTCGTCATACGCGGCTTTCTCCCAATACAGCCCGATCTCGGGATAGCCCTCGCGGAACGCCGCACGCGCAAACGCCAGATACATACCCACCTCGGTACACTCGCCGTTAAAATTCGCCCGAAGATCTGTGATGATGTCGTCCGGCGCGCCCTGCGCGACGCCGACGACGTGCTCGGCGGCCCAATTCAGCTCCCCCGCCTGCTCTATGAACTTCGACGCCGGCGCCATACATACCGGACAGAGCTCCGGCGGCGCGTCGCCCTCGTGTACATACCCGCACAATGCGCAAACATATTTCTTCATAATCAATTTGACCTCCGTGTTATTTTTTGGGCGGCTCCGCGCGATACGCCGTCCGGCGCCGCCGTATATCTATCGGCGCGGTAGACCGCGCCGCGCCGGGATGACTTGTTCTCCGGGCGGTATTTTTATTCGCGCCCGTCCGGGCAGTTTGCGCACAGTCCGTAATAGCGCACCTGACGTCTGTGCGCGCGCGCGCCGTATTTGCGCATGATATACTCCGCGTCCGCCGCGCCTACTTCCTCCGCGTCAACGTCTATGACGGCGCCGCACCTCTCGCAAATAAAATGCGCGTGATCCTCTGTGCGCGCGTCAAAACGCTCTTGGCCTTCCACAACGCCGACGGAGACGACGGAACCCTCGCCCTTAAAAACGGCGATATTCCTGTAAACCGTTCCGAGACTGATGTCCGGTATCTCGTTCTTGACCTTGGCGTACACCCACTCGGCCGACGGGTGCTCGTCCGTCGAACGGATTGCCTC
The DNA here is from genome assembly GCA_031270395.1 of Oscillospiraceae bacterium. Classification (GTDB taxonomy): domain Bacteria; phylum Bacillota; class Clostridia; order Oscillospirales; family Oscillospiraceae; genus JAISBX01. The sequence continues at coordinate 16,597 of JAISXU010000023.1, read as the reverse complement.
ATATATGGCGTCCCGCTGTCTGCTGTGCTTTCTCGCACCGGTCATTTTGTAACTCCCATCTTACAATAACAGTTATTATTATTATAATAGCACAGCTGAGAGCGTTTGTAAAGCCCTTTTCAAAACTTTTTCTGAATTTTTTTGCACGTGTTTTTTGTTTTTTTTCGGGCGTCATTGACGCCCGAACAGTCTGCCTACAAGCTCCATGAATACGTCGCCCCACGTCACGCGCTCCGCGCCCTCGCCGGCCGTTATCGCGTACTCGGCAAGAATACGGCCGGCGCCGCGTATCGTCATGCGCCCCAGTTGATACCCCTCCGCGACGGGCGCCGTTTCCGATTCGGAGATTTCAACGGTCTTCTCCAACGACGCGGCGACGCTCCGCTCGACGAGCAGCTTGCCCGCGCCCTCGACGACCGGCTGGACGTACTTTGGCTTGCCAAGCTTGACGCGCACGGGTACGAGCGCCTCGTCAGGCGACGTATCGACAAGCGTGAAGTTTGCAAAAGCGTAATCAAGGAGCGTCTTCGCCGCAGTAAAGCGCGCGTCGGACGTGTCCCCGCCCATGACTACCGCTATGTACTCCACGCCGTCGCGGGCGGCGGTCGCCGCGAGGCAGTGCCCGGCGCGGCTCGTGTAGCCCGTCTTCAGACCGGTGGCGCCGGTGTAGCTATGTATCAGCTTGTTCGTGTTTGTGAGGCCGAAATTTCCACCTCTCAACGAATCCATCCAGATGGTGGTGTACTGCTTGACGAGGTCGTGCTTTATGAGCTCCCGCGCCATGATAGAGACGTCGCGCGCCGTCGTGACATGCGAGGTGTCGTCGAGCAGACCCGACGAATTTGAAAAGTGTGTGGCAGTCATTCCAAGCTGGCGCGCGCGCTCGTCCATACGCTCGGCAAACACCGCCTCGCTGCCCGACATGTACTCCGCCATCGCGGTGGCGGCGTCGTTTGCGGAGACTACAACTATCGCCTTGAGCATGTCGTGCACCGACATTTTCTCGCCTTCCTCGAGATATATCTGCGAGCCGCCCATTGACTGCGCGTAAGCGCTCGTGGCGACTACGTCGTCGAGGGAGATAACGCCCGATTCGATGGCCTCCACTATGAGCAGTATAGTCATGATCTTTGTCAGGCTCGCCGGTTCGCGTCTGGCGTCGGCGTCTTTTTCATATATTACCGTTCCCGTCTCTTTCTCTATGAGGATTGCGGTGCGGACGGGTATATTCAGCACCCCGCCCGCGCTCACCGGCCCGTCGGCGAGCAGGGACGCGTCCGTTAGCTCAAGGTCGCCCCCGTCGTCGAGATAGACCTCCGTTTCATAGGTCGCCGCCGCGGGCGCGCCGCACACCGCCAGCAGCGCCGCGGTCAACAACAGGACTATAACTCTTTTCATCATTATGACCATGCCTTTCGTTTCACTTCAGGCACAAAACGAACATGTAAAGGCATGGTCATAGTGCGCCTGTTTTGCGGTTGCCCGTCCCGGCGAGCCTGTCTGCCGACAGGCAGGCAAAACACGATTTTAACGATAAGTTTGAACTTGTTTCAACCTTATCCTCCCGCGTTCTCTATTGTAGTTATCGGCAGCCGTTCCGCCGTCCGCGGCTGCGCAAGCTCCCGTAGCCCGGTATTCTCTCGTCATTGCATCCGGCGCAAGCTCCCGGAGGCCGCCTTTTCCAATCTATGCCGCCGCAGTGAAAAATAGGACGGCGGACGGCGGCGCGGCGTCATAGCATCGGCCCGGCGGACGGCGACGCGTAGGGCGTGGTTTCCGGCTGTTCGGAGCCGCCGTCAGGCGGCGCGGATTCGCGCGGTTCCTGCGTATAATACGGCGGCTCGGGCGGCGTCGGTTCCCCCGTCGCCGGCGGCGTTGGCGTGGGCGTCGGCGAGATCGACGGAAGCCAGTCGGGCGGGCCGTCCGGGGGCGCCGTCTCTCCGGGCGGCAGCTCGTCAGGCGTAGGCGTCGGGCTCGGTTCGAGCTTCGTATACCTGAATACGGCCAAATTCCTGTTTGGATTTTCCCCGACGGTTATCGTCGCCGTGGCGCCGCTCGCCAGAGCGTACCCCTCGAACGCGGGCGCTGTAAAAATCAGAGCCTTGCCCACGGCGGCCACGCCCTTTTCTTCGCCCAGTATGGCGCCCGTCTCGTCCATGCAGATCACCGTGTAATCCGCCTGGATAATGCCCGGCACGGGGGGCTGGTATGTGTTGGCGGGGGCGGGGAAATCCTTGTACGGCAGATCCTCGTGTATTAGCGTCATGACCTTTTTCCAGATGTTCGCGGCGGGATTTCCGCCTCCGACCACTTTTATCGCCTCCGGCTGATCGTACCCCGTCCACACGACGGCGGTGTAGTACGGAGTAAAGCCCGAGAACCACCTATCCTTGTTGTCCTCCGCAGTACCTGTCTTTCCCGCCGCCGGCATCAAATCCCCGAGACTCGCGCCCCCGCCGGTGCCGTAACGGACCGCGTCGCGCAGTACGTTAGTCATCCAGTACGCCGTCGTGCCGCTTATGGCTATTGTGGGCTGCGGCCGATTTTCATAGATGACGTCGCCGTTGGCGTCGCATATTTTAGTAAAGGTTTTCGCCTCCGAGCGGACGCCCTCGCTGACGAACATGTTGAAACCCGCCGCCATCTCGCGCACAGTCGCGCCATAGGTTAGCTGGCCGAGGGCGAGCGGCGCGTAGTCCTCATCGTAGACGTTGAGGTCAAACCCGAGCTTGTCGCGCATGAATCTGTACGACGCCGCAGGCGTCAGTCTGTCAAGCACCTGGGCCGATATGGTGTTGCGCGACCCGACGATGGCTCTCCTTATATCAATAACGCCCAGATAGCCTCCGTCGTCGTTGTGCGGATACCAATCCGTTCCGCTCAGCGCGATGTCCGGCGCGTCGTCGTATTTCGTGTCGGGCGTTATGAGTCCGGCGTCCATCGCCGGCGCGTACACGGACAGGGGCTTTATCGACGAGCCGGGCGGACGGCGCATGACCGTCGCGCGGCTTCTCAGCCTGTTGCCCTCCTTTTCTCCGACGCCGCCCGACAGCGCGACGATATTGCCGCTCCCCGGCTCAACGATCACTATCGCCGACTGCAGCTGCTGCTCCGAGCCCGTAGTTTCAGGTATCTCCTCGAGGTTTTGATATATCTGATCCACATGCGCCTGCACGTCCAAATCGATAGTCGAATATATCTGATACCCCCCGCGCGAGAGCATTGCGGAGGCCGTTCTGCTGTCCACGCCCTTTAATTCGGAGAGCGCCTCAATTGCGTCGCTGATGACGGCCTCGTCAAACCACGTGTAATTCTCCGGAGTGTACACGCTGTCCTCACCGCGCTTGAACACGAGGCGTTCGCTCTTGGCGCGCGCGCACTCGTCCTGCGATATATACCCCTCCGCGAGCATGAGATTCAGGATGATCTCCTGCCGGTTCTTGTTGGCCGCCCTGTTCTGGTACGGGTCGTACATGGACGGGTTATTCGTTATGCCCACGATAGAAGCGCTCTCCGCCAGCGTCAGCTCCGAAACCTCTTTGCCGAAGTAGTAGTTTGCCGCCGCGCCTATGCCGTACCGCATGTTTCCAAAGTAAACGCTGTTGAGATACCACTCGATTATGCGCCCCTTGTCATTGCCGTTTTTCTCGAACTCAAGAGCGCGGAATATTTCTGTCAGCTTCCGCTGGACGGTCGCCTCTTTGTCACCCGTCATATTCTTGATGAGCTGCTGCGTGATGGTCGAGCCGCCGAAGTTATCCTTCATACTCAGGAACATATTCGCAAAGGCCCCCACCGTGCGGTACCAGTCCACGCCGTGGTGCTTGTAAAAGCGCTTATCCTCCACTGCCACGAGCGCGTGCTCCATATCCTCCGGAATGTCCTCGTAGTCCACCCACGTCCTGTACTCGGTCGTCTTGATCTGCGTCATCTCCTCGTACGTATCGGAGCCGGGGACCTTGGCGTAGATGACGGACGACAGGCTGACGGTAAATTCATCAAGGCTGATGTCGAGTCCCTCCGTGAGATTCGCTTTGACATATAGAACAAAAATACACGCGAATATGGCGCCAGTCGTTATGACAATCAAAAGCAGGGTGGCGAGTGTCTTAATCGCCAGACTGATGATCCCGCCTATCGTCCTGACGCCGGCCTTCGCGATTTTAACGCCTTGCCTGGGCAAATGCTACACCTCTCAAATACGTTGTGCGATAAGAACCCGTCGCTTACAAAGAAAGCACAATGTGTATTATACCCGCTTTGCGCGCGGATTTCAAACGCGGCCACCATTGATATTTTCGTTTGTCACGGCTTCGCCGTAACAAACGAGTTACGAGGGTCGGTTCTCGCGCTGCGGCGCTCGCAGAGTGTCAGTAGATGGAAATGAATTCCATCTACTGACTTAGTATAACAATTTTTGCTCCGTCGCACGGGGCGCACTCCTTCGCAAAAATTCTTTTCGCCACAGCGAAAAGGACGTAAGAGCGATAACGAGTGCAAACGAATTTAATCCTCTTTACCCGGCGGTAAAGGCGTCTCCGCGCGGCGCGATCCTTTTCTACCGGAGGGCGTCTCGCGACGGAAGATATTACCGCTTCCAGACCTCGCCGCGGTCAAGCCCCCAATGTCCGCATAGGTCGTCGTAGAATTGCGGGCGCGGGAAATCCGAACGCATCTCCATATAGAGCTGCCTGTACCCGAAGCCGGCCGAGGCGATCGCGCGCAGGCCCTCCGTGAGCTGCCCCAGCTTGCCGGCGGGCACGGTGAATATCATCTCGTCCTCGTCGGTCAAGCCGCGCTCGTACTCGCCGGGATCCGGTACGGTTATGCGGTACCGGCCGGTTTTGAGCGCCGGTATCGTCGAGTGTACGCACGAGTCCACGGAGTCAAATTCGCTCGCTGTCAGCTCGCCGGACTTGAATTTCGCGGACATGAGCAGACTGCGAAGCTGCGCGGGCCGACAGTATATCAGCACTATGTCCGGCTCGAAATTCGCGCCGCGCAGCGGCGCGAGCGCGAGGCCCGCGTCCCCGCCGCAGTCCATGCGGGGGTACGACGTCTTGAAAAACTCCCTCGCCTTTTCCCTGTCCTCGATGAACGTGCTGGTGACAGTGGTGTCGTAAAGCTCCATACTCTCGTCAAAGTCCACCATGCCGAAGCCGATAAGCGGCCACGGACACCAGTTGTCCTCCCTGAACATGACGATGCTCTTGCGCTGGCGGCGCACGGCCGCGAACGCCTGACACAGCGCCAGATGCTCGCCGGAATCCCTGCGCGGCCTGTAGGCGCCCTCGGGCGCGTCGGCCTCGTCCCGCAGCAGCTTGAGCGCTATCGGCGCGTACCGCAGGTTAAGGAGCTCCTCAAGCTCCGCCCCGAACGCGTTATACTCGCTGATTGACGACATTTTTGTCATTCCTCCCTATGTATAATACCTCTGTCAGGCTCCGTATTCTCCGAGATACGCCTCGATTTTTGCGGCGCGCGGGTCGCCCTCCGGCAGCGCGGCTATGATGTCGCGCGCGGTGATGATGGGATAGACCTTGATGCCGAGTCCGCCGCGCAGCTCGTCGAGAGTGGTGAGTGCGCCGGCGCCGCGCTCCATGCGATCTACCGACACAAACAGCGACGTAACGGATATGTCCTCCCCAAAAGCGCGGAGCAGCGATACGCTCTCGCGCACGGACGTGCCCGCCGTGACGACGTCCTCGATAACGGCGATCTTGTCGCCGCCGCGCGGCGTGTAGCCGATCATTACGCCGCCCTCGCCGTGATCCTTCGCCTCCTTTCGGTTAAAGCAGTACGGTACGTCGCGCCCGTATACGCGGTAGAGCGCCGCGGCAGTCTCCGCCACGAGCGGTATCCCCTTGTACGCCGGCCCGAAAAGCGCGTCGAAACTCTCGCCGCTGTCCATGATAAGGGCGGCGTACCACTCGCCGAGCGCCGAGATGTGGGCGCCTGTCCTGTAGTTGCCCGTATTGATAAAGTACGGCGTTCTGCGCCCGCTCTTTGTCACGAAATCACCGAACACGAGCGCCCCGGCGTCCATCATGAAGCTTATAAAATCGCGTTTATCCCTCATATGCGCATCCCCATTCCTCAGTCTTTTCGTCCGCGGCTATCCGCGTGGCCGCGGACGGCGGAAAATCCCCGCCCCCGGGCTCATCGCAGCTTTCGCAGAGCGTGTATGCCTATGGGCAGCGAGATCAGAAAAGTGCCAATGTCGGCGATAGGCGTGCAGAGCTGTATGCCGCGGACTCCGAGCAGCGCCTCCAGTATGAACAGCAGCGGCACGAGGAACAGTCCCTGCCGCGCGAACGCGAGAAAACTCGCGGGAACAGCCTCCCCAATAGTCTGCAGCATCATATTCTGGAACACCACCCAGCCCATCAGCGGAAAGCCGATACACTGCGCCCGCAGACTGTACGCGCCGAGCGTGACGACCTCGAGGTCGTCACGCCGGAACAGCGCTATGATCTGCGGTGCGACCGCGAAGCAGACGGCGGACACCGCAAGCAGAAAGGCGGTGGATGAGAAGAAGCAGAACCAAAAGCCCTTCCTGACGCGGTCGTACAGGCGAGCCCCGTAGTTGAAGCCGCATACGGGCTGAAAGCCCTGCCCGAGTCCTATTATGGCCGAGTTGGCGATGAGCACTATCCGGTTGACGATAGAGACGGCGGCTATGACGGCGTCGCCGTAACCGCCCGCCAGATTGTTCAGCAGCACGGACGAAACGCTCATCATTCCCTGACGCAGAAGCGACGGCAGACCGCCGCGCAGAATCTCCGCGTATGTACCGGGTCTCGGAGTGAAGTTGCGCAGCCGGACGCGCACGTTGCCGGCGCGCGTCGTTCCCCAGTACAGTACGGCGAAGCTCGCCGTCTGGCTTATCATCGTCGCCAGAGAGGCGCCGGCCGTCCCCATCCGAAATACGAATATCAGGAGCGGATCGAGCGCGATGTTCAACACGGCGCCGCTCACCATCCCGAGCATACCGAAAAACGCGCTGCCCTGGAATCTCAGCAGATTATTCAGGGATATAGACGCTATCATAAATGGCGCGCCGATAAGAATAAAGAGCAGATACCCGCGCGCGTACGGCATTATAGTGGCAGTGGAGCCGAGCAGCTTCGCCAGCGGCGTGAGAAAAAGCGTGCCGAAAATCGTGATGACGACGCCGGATATAAAAGCGGAGCACACTCCGGTGGCGGCCATTTTTTCCGCCATCTCACCCTCTCCCGCGCCCAGCGCGCGCGATATGTAGTTGCCCGAGCCGTTCCCGAAGAAGAAGCCGAGCGCCTGTATTATGGCCATCAGCGGCAGCGCGACGCCCACGGCGGCCGTCGCGCTCGTGCCGAGCGAGCTCACAAAGTATGTATCGGCCATGTTGTACATGGAGGACACGAGCATTATGGCCGTAGTCGGCGCCGCAAGCCGCAGTATCAGTTTGCGCACAGGCTCGGACGTCATTTTCTCCAGTCTCGTGGACGCGCCGGCGCCCGCTTCCGCGCTGTTCATTGTATCCCTTTCTTTTTCAACCGTATATCGTCCCCGTAAAACCGAAGCGCCTGATATTCACCCTCAAGCCGCGACGCTATCGCGGGCGAATATCTCGTCTTCAACTCGTCCGTGGTCAGATTTGAGCTTATCACAGTCTTTTTGCCCGCCGTCAGCCGCGTGTTTATGAGCGCGTGCAGCGCGCTGACGGTGAAAGCCGTCGTCATCTCGGCGCCGAGGTCGTCCATTATGAGCAGATCGCAGCCGTTATACCTGATTATCTCCGCGTCAGCCGCGTCGGAATCGCCCGTTCTGTTGAATTTCTGTTCCTCAAACCGCGAGAATATGGCCGCCGCCGTGTCATACACCACGCTGTTGCCCTTCTCGGACACGACGCGTGCGATACAGGCCGAAAGGAAGGTCTTGCCGAGACCGGGCGAGCCCGTAAAGAACAGATTCATTGATTTAGGCCCGAACTTGCGCGCGTAATTTACGCATATCTCATAGACCATCTCCATGCTCCGGCGCGGCGACACACCGGTGCGCGCGTCGGGCGTATCGTCGTACAGGCCGGCGTCGAACGCGTCGAATGAGTCGTCGCCGAGCCTGAGCAGACTTGAGAGCGACGCGCGCTGCTCCTCCCTGTACAGCGAGAGCAGACACGCGCATATCTCCGCGCCAACAAAGCCGCGGTCGCCGCATTTCGGGCACATGGGGCGCTCGTCGAGATAGTCGCGCGGGAAGCCGAGCCGCCCGAGCTCGCGTTCCTGCTCCCTCTGGAGCTCGAGACTGCGCCGTCCCGCCGCGTCTACCGCGTCGGCGGCCGAGCCATCCGAGCGCAGCGCCGCCTCTATGGCGCTCGCCGCCGCCGAACGCAGCTCCCCGTCGATCTCGCGCAGCCTCGGCGACGCCGCGAACGCTATCCGCATCCTGCGCGCGCGGTCGCGCTCCGCGTCCGCCTTCAGCCCGTCATGCCGCGCTATCGCGCCGGCGAGCAGTTTACCGTCTATCGACATATCAGGACGCCCCCTCCCGTTTCCGTCTGCAATGGCGCGGCCGCCGCGAACGGGTCATGCAAGACTGTTCTCATTTGTCACGCCGAGCTTCCGGAATCTCGCGTACCGCCCCCGCGTGAGCGCGTCGGCAGGGATGCTCGCTACCGAGTCGTACCAGGCGGCGACGTCGCCGCGAAGCGCGCCAAATACCAGAGAGGGTTCGCGGGAGTGCTCCGCGACGACCCTCTCTATCACCCCGAGCCGCAGCGCGTCGCGCGCCGTCAGCTTCAGGCTCTCCGCCGCCTCCGCGGCCCTGCCCGGATCGCGCCAGAGTATATTGGCGCAGCTCTCCGGCGATATGACGGAGTATACGGCGTTTTCCAGCATCCACACCTCGTCGGCGGCGGCGAGCGCCAGAGCGCCCCCGCTGCCGCCCTCTCCTATGAGTATGGCCAGTATGGGCGTTCGGAGTACCATCATCTCGGATATGCTCTCAGCTATCGCCTGTCCCTGTCCGCGCTCCTCCGCGCCTATGCCGCAGAACGCGCCCGACGTGTCCACAAAGCAGACGACGGGGCGGCCGAACTTCTCGGCCTGCTTCATCAGCCGCAGCGCCTTGCGGTATCCCTCCGGATTCGGCGCCCCGAAATTGCGACGCAGGCGGCTCTTTGTGTCGCGCCCCTTTTCCGTAGCTATCACGGTCACGGGGACGCCGTCGAGATACCCGAGCCCGCCGACGACGGCCGGATCGTCGGCAAAGCGTCTGTCCCCGTGCATTTCCATGAAATCCGTGAAAATATTGTGGATGAAGTCCATGCCGGTATATCTGTTTTTTGATCTCGCGGCGCGTACGCGCTCATACGCCGCGCTCCGTTCATGCTTCATACGCGTGTCCTCCGGGCGTGCATTTCGAGCAGACGCGACACCACCTGCCGCTGCTTTGAGCGGCGCACTATCATGTCGGCGAAGCCGCGCTCCAGAAGCGTCTCCGCTTTTTGGAAGCCGGGAGGCGGCTTTTTGCGTACGGTCTGCTCCACGAGGCGCGCGCCCGCGAAGCCCACGGTCGCCCCCGGCTCCGCTATGATTATATCCGCCGACATCGCAAAGCTGGCGGTGACGCCCCCTGTGGTGGGATTTGTCAGTATTGCGAGATAGAAATTTCCGCGCCGGCTGTGCAGCTTTGCCGCGCCGCACGTCTTCGCCATCTGCATGAGCGACAGCAGACCCTCCTGCATACGCGCCCCGCCGGACACGGTGCATCCCACGACGGGCAGTTCCCTCTCCGTTGCGTATTCAAACAGGCGTGTTATGCGCTCGCCGGCGGCAGAACCCATACTGCCCATCATAAAGCCCGGCTCCATAGCGAAAAAAGCGAAAGGCGAGCCGCCGACGGCCGCCGTTCCGCATACTGCCGCGTCGGATTCGCGCGCGCTTTTTTTCGTGCTTTCCAGCTTCTCGGTATACCCCGGAAATTCCAGAGCGTTGACGCTCTCCACCTCGCCGAACAGCTCCGTAAAGGCGTCCTCGTCCGTCAGAAACGCTATGCGCTGCCTGGCGGTCATGCTGAAGTTATATCCGCAGCGGCACACGTACATGCTCTCCCACAGTCCGCTGACCGGATTGCCGTACCCGCACTCAGGACACGTCCGGGTTATCCCGGGATCGTATTCCGGCCGCGTCGGATGATGTCTGCCGCCCTTTTCAAGCTCGTTGTTCGGTTTTCGGAACAGAGGCGCAATCGACATGTATGATTCCCCCGTCAAAGGTCTCGCCCGCCGCTGACCGGCGATTTATTCAAATGGCGCAAAAATACTCGCCGCGCTTGAAGTCCGGGTCGTTCAGCGTCTCGATCCTGTCGTCAATATCGCTCGGAACGCCCTCTATGACAAGCTCGCAGAGCGCCGCGCACATCTTGCGTATGGCTTCCTCCCGCGTACCCGCGTGTACTACGACCTTTCCCAGCAGCGGGTCATAGTACGGCGTGACGGCGCAGCCGGACCAGAGCGCACTATCGAACCTGACCTTAGGCCCGCCCGGCACGTGCAGAAACGTCACCTTCCCGGCGGACGAGGCGTTTATGCGGCACTCGATGGAGTGTCCGTTCAGCGCGACCGATTCCTGTGTAAACGCGAGCGGCACGCCCGCCGCTATGCGTATCTGCCACTTGACTATATCTATACCCGTGACCTGCTCCGTGACCGCGTGCTCGACCTGAAGCCGCACGTTCATCTCCATGAAATAATAATTTCCGTCCCCGTCCAGCAAAAATTCCACCGTTCCGGCGTTGCAATAGCCCGCTGCGCGCGCCGCCGCCGCGGCCGCGTCGCACAGGCGGGTCCGCAGCTCCGGCGTGACGGCGGGCGAGGGGGATTCCTCCAGCGTCTTTTGATTGTTCCTCTGTATGGAGCACTCGCGCTCGAAAAGACAGACCGTGTTGTGGTTTTCATCCGCGAGGAGCTGTACCTCCACATGCCGCGCGGGATATATCATCTTCTCGACGTACACGGCGCCGTCGCCGAACGCCTCGGACGCCTCGCGGGACGCCGTCAGGAAGGCGTTTTCCATCTCGCCGGGAGCATTTACCGCTCTTATGCCTCTGCCGCCACCGCCGGAGCGCGCCTTGATCATCACCGGATAGCCGAATTCGGCGGCGGCGTCCACGGCGGCGCGGACGTCGGGAAGCACGCCGCTGCCGGGAATAACGGGCAGTCCGGCGTCGCGCATCATCTGTCTGGCGGCGTCCTTATCGCCCATTCTCGCTATGACGCCGGCCGGCGGGCCGATGAACTCGACGCCATTCTCCGCGCACAACTCCGCGAACCCGGCGTTTTCCGAGAGAAAGCCGTAACCCGGATGTATAGCCTGCGCCCTTGTGACGAGAGCCGCCGATACTATTCTGCTCCCGTTTAAGTAGCTGTCGGACGCGGGCGCCTCGCCAATGCACACGCTCTGGTCGGCCAGCGCCACGTGCAGGGCGGACTCGTCGGCTTTGGAGTAGACTGCCACGGTCGAGATGCCCATCTCCTTGCAGGCCCTTATGACGCGCACCGCCACCTCGCCCCTGTTCGCGATGAGAATTTTAGAAAACATCAGGCGTTCCCCAGATAGAAAGAAAAATCGGCCTTCGCGCACAGCTTGCCGCCGACGCGAACCTCGCCCTTCGCGAAATAGAACGGCGCGCGCGTCTTTGTTATAACGCACTCCGTCTCAAGCTTATCGCCCGGGCGCGCCACGGACTTGAAGCGCGCCCCGTCAATGCCGGTGAAATATGGCGTGGCGCCGCGCGTTCCGCCATCCAGCAGAACGCATACCGACTGCGCCATGATCTCGCACAGTATGACGCCGGGCACGACGGGATCGCCCGGGAAGTGTCCGTCCAGAAACCACTCGTCTCCCCGAACCGTGTAGTGTCCGCGCGCTGCGGCGCCGTCCCTGACGGCGCCGTCCAGCAGCAGCATTGAATTTCTGTGCGGAAGGATGTTAAGTAATTCGTCTCTGTTCACGCTTCGTACTCCCCGGGCCTTATCCTGAACAGCGGATGTCCGTAATCGACGGTCTGCTTATTTGACGCGCAGATCTCCACGACGACGCCGTCATGCTCCGCCGTTATCTCGTTCATCATCTTCATGGCCTCTATAATACACAGTGTATCGCCCGCGCGCACGGCGCCGCCGAGCGCCACGTAGGGGGTCTCCCCCTCGCCCGGCGCACTGTAAAATATGCCGACCATAGGCGAGCGGACGGTCACCGCGCCGGCGCGCTCCCCGTCGTCGTCCGGCGGCGCCCCGCTGCTGTCCGGGGTATCCGACATCCGTCCAGCGCACGCCGCGCCGCCGGCGGCGTCACGCGCGGCGGCGCGGCGGGTCAGCTTTATCGACGTGTCCCCCTCGGTATATTGCAGCGAGGTCAGCCCGGTCTCGCGCATGAGCTCCGCGAGCCGCCTTATGTCCGCCTTATCCATCAGCGCCAATCAGCCACCTCACCAAACGCTACTCCCCGAAGCCGTTCCAGACGGAGACGCCCGTATATTCCAGCGCCACCTCCTCGCCGCGTATGACGCGCAGCGCGCCGGCGCCGAGCGCCTCTAACTCAAATTCGCCCGGACTGACGACGACCTCCGCAATCCACGACAGATAATCCTTCATCATGTCCGTAAAATACGTGTCGTTGGCCATACCGCCCGTCAGGATGATGGCGTCAACCTTGCCCTTCAGCGCCACGGCCATCGCTCCGGCGTACTTGGCGTTTTGGTAGATCATGCCGTCATACACTATCTTGGCGTGCCGGTTGCCCTGCTCGCCCATCTTCTTGACCTCGCGCGCGTCGGCCGTGCCGAAAATATCAGTCAGTCCGCCGTTTTTATTCAGCCTGTCGATGAGCTGTTTCTTTGTGTACTCCCCGCTGTAGGCGAGGTCTATGACCTTCGCGTACGCCACGTCGCCCGCGCGCGTGGGAGTCATGGGGCCGGAGCCCCTGATGATGTCGTTGGAGTCGATCATGCGGCCCTTTTTGTGCGCGGTGACGGATATTCCGCCGCCGAGGTGGCAGATGACGAGATTGACCTCGTCGTATTTCAGCCCGCGCTCCTTGCAGTAGCGGATGGCTATCTCCTTTTGGTTGAGCGCGTGTATGTGGCTCTCGCGGTACACGCCCTTCAGGCCGCAGACGCGCGCCACGTCCTCGAATTCGTCGACGTCGGGCGGGTTGACGACGAACGCCTGTTTGCCGTATTTGTCGGCGAACTGCTTGCATATCTGCGAGGCGAGCTGCGCGGGGTGCTGTCCCGGCATACCCTTTGACGCGTGGTCCACCAGCAGCTCCGTGACCTTATACGTTCCGCCGACGCTTGGCAGCAGACCGCCGCCGCGTCCGACGAACACGTCGATTTCGGACAGCGAATAGCCCTTGTCCGTCACCGTCTTTTCGATTATGTCGCGGCGGTACTCCAGTTGATCCTGAATAGCTCCCAGAGCGTCGAGCGTCTCGGATTCGTGGTTGATGTTGATGCTGAAAACCTCGTCGTAATCGTCAAACAGCGCTATCTTTGTTGACGTCGAACCGGGGTTTACAGCCAGTATTCTGCATTTATCGGGCATTTATCTGACCATTCCTTTCATGTTGTGCATTAATACCACGCCTGTGTATATTCCATAGACAGATTTTTCTTTTCAAGAAACTCTTTAATTTTAACACAAGCCATTCGACCGTAATATCCGGTTTCGTCCTCGTCGGCCCTAACCAATATTTCCGCTTCGTCTTCCGCGCCCGTGGCACAAATTTCGCCGAATGACCCGCGCCCCTCGGGCTGGTAAAGATATATTACCCTCTCTTGCGTGGCTTCTTTGAGTTTTAGCTTGTTCATCGTACTCCCTCCGCTAAGTCAAGTTCCTTAACGTATCCGGCGTAATTATACTCCTTTTCAGCCAATCGGTGTGCTTCAAAAAAGTCTTTCCCAGCCTGCATATAACTGTATTCAAGCAATTCGTGATTCAGTAAAGCAATGTCCATTTCCTGAATATGGTTCCCCTCTATCAATCTTTGCCACGATACTGCAATATCATAGCTCGGGGAAAACCGTTCAGGTTCGTTGCCGCCTAAATCGTATTTATTAAAAAATAAATGCTGCTTTACAATGTCAACGTCCGCTATCGTAAATCGTGTATTAGCCGTAATTGCGGCGACATCTGTCGTGCGTTTTCGTATTTCCTTGTAATAAAGCACCGCGTGCTCTGTCATACGTTTATTGTCACTTCTCGAAATCGCCCCGGTCACGCCGATTGTGCTCATATTACGGAGCCTATATTCAGCGCGTCGCGCAACGCCGGAAAGCTTACGAACAAGCTATCTTCCAAAACAAATCCATACAAAAAAGCGTTCTCACCATTTATAATCGCGTCAAACCGCAAAAGCGGGTTATAATTATTCCCTACGCTTACCGTTCCGCTCGGTCTTGGCACGCTATGCCGCGCTCCCGCGTCCGCGGAGTCTATGTGCAGCGTTCCGTCGCGTACCGCCACCAACGCGTCTGTCATTTTCCGTACGGCGTCCATATCAAAGAAATACGCCGAATCCTGATCGCCGCCGTCAATGCCCGGCCATATAACGACCGCCGGGATGTCGTCGGCCGCTCCCTTATGCCAGTCTCCTACCATGCGCTCCACAACCGCCGTACCGTATGGGGTTTCAAGCGCCAAGCCCGGACGCAGACATTGGAGACTTATCGTACGCTTTTCCGCGTTCCAAACGGCGCGAAACCCGCCGTTTGAATATCCGAGCCCCGCGTTGTAGTTTTTCTCTCTCCAATGCTCACCCGTCGAACGCGCCAGTTCCTCAATAGGAATCACCGTTTTTCCGCCAATGTTAAACGACTGCGTATAACAACCGTTGACGTTCACCATAATATCGGTGTGCAGAACGTTTCCCATCACTTTCCCCGGTTTGCCCTTTCGGTGAGCAACCGGGGGCGTGGTCTCCGGCAACGGCAAGGTGCTGATCAACACTATGCGGGCGTTCTCGTCCCAAATCACCGCGAATCCGTAATCGTCCAGCGCCTCTGCCTCGATTACCGTCACGCCGCCGATATTATATGAGGGTATCGCCATCCCGTCAACGTCGGCCACTATGTCCGTCGTGTAATAATGGCCGATCACATCGCCGATCTCGCTCGGCGCGTCAGCGGCGGCATAGAGCTTGACTACCGGTAAAACAAAGATAAACAGCGACAAAGCGAGTGCTTTAATTCTCATATTATTCCTGTTCTCCTATAGTCATAGCTCTCAAGCTTCGTCCTCCGCGCCCGTGGCACAAATTTCGCCGAATGACCCGCGCCCCTCGGGCTGGTAAAGATATATTACCCTCTCTTGCGTGGCTTCTTTGAGTTTTAGCTTGTTCATCGTACTCCCCGTGCATTTGTGCCGGCGGCGTTTGTTTTCAAGGATGGAACTATCGCCTCTACTGCGGGGCGGCGCAGGCCGCGAGCGCTATCGAGTAGAACTTGTCGGCGGCCTCGGCGGAGCGCGACGTCATGATGACGGGTATCTTCGCGCCCAGTATCGTCCCCGCTGTCGTCGCGCCCGCCATCCCCGTGAGGCACTTGACGAGCACGTTGCCCGTGATGATCTCCGGCACTACGAGCAGGTCGGCGTCGCCCGCCACGGGGCTGTTGTAGCCCTTTATCTTCGCCGCCTCCGCACTCGTGGACAGATCGAACGAGATCGGCCCCTCGACGACGCAATCCTTTATCTCGCCGCTCTCGCACAGCTTTTTGAGCTCCGCGGCGTCCACCGACGCCTGTATCTTCGTGTTGAGCTTCTCGGACTCCGACAAAATCGCCACCTTTGGCTTCTCGACGCCGAGCTTGCGCAGGAGCCCCACGGCGTTGTCGATAATGGCGCGCTTCCCTTCGAGGTCGGGCGCGATATTCATACCCATATCGGTGACGGCAAACAGCTTGTGGTATTTGCTCTTGTCTATCTCATAGAAGCCGATGAGCGAGAGCTTGCCGGACCCGCGCAGCCCGCTGTCACGCGAGACGACGGCTTTGAGGAATTCGCCGGAGTCCAGCTTGCCCTTCATGATGGCGGACGCCTTGCCTGCGTTGATGTTCTCCACCGCGAGCTTCAGCGCTTCCTCGTTGCCCGCCGCGGGAATAAGCGTGTAATCCGATTCGTTTCCGCCCAGCTTTGCCAGCAGCGCCTTGATAGCCGCGACGTCGCCTATCAGCAGAGCGTCGATGATGCCCTCCTTCTTCGCGTCCACTATGGCGTCAAGCGTGTGCTCGTCCTGCGCCTGCACGACGGCGACGACAGCCTTCTTAGGCAAGCTCTTGGCCGCCGTTACAAGGTCGGCGAATTTAGTGACTTTCAATTACAATTCCCTCCTTTGTTAGTGTCTAGTTTTATAGTGCTTAGTTTTTAGTAGACGGGGGGTAACGCGGAATTCGTCGCCTCTCCGTCCTTTTCGGTGACGCCGAAAAGAATTTTCACGTATGAGTGCGCCCTCGTCGGAGCGAACTACACTGCGCTACACCGCCCTATGGGCGGTATCCGCTCCGTTGCGTTGCTCCTCCTCTCCGAAATGAACCCGCTCCGCTGGGCTTCATTTCGGCC